>JAGXRT010000031.1 GCA_018335575.1 Bacteroidota bacterium
TATTAAAAAAGAATTGGAAGAAAGCTAAAGAAAAATTTAATTTATAAGTTAAGGATATAAACCGTTTGCAAACATTAGAACAATATTATTTCATTCAACTTTAAAAATTACATAAATCATTTAGCAGAAGAATTAATCAGAAATTTTGATTTTGCTAGCAATGCGACTACACCAGTTTTAATAGGTACAGCAAAAGAAAAAGAAGTTTCAAGAAAATTAGAAATGCTTTTACCAAATTCCGTTGGTGTAGGTTCTGGTTGTATAATTGATAGTTATGGGAATACAAGTAAACAAATGGACATTATAATATATGAAAAAGAATTTTGTCCAGTTTTTTGCCTAAATGAGTCTTCTGAAACAACATATTATCCTTGCGAAGGAGTAATAGCTGTTGGAGAAATTAAAAGTACTTTAAACTCAAAAGAGTTGTCAAATATTTTTAAAAAATCAAAATCTGTTAAAAATTTGAAAAGATATTCTGTTGCTGAAACAGGACAATTAAATCTCGGAAAATATCATTCGTATAGAAGTTATAATTCAAAGGTTTCATTTGAATGTACACCTGATGAAGGTTTTGACCAAGAAAACAAAATTTTAGACCAAATATTTTGTTTTGCCCTGTGTGGAAAATTAGAATTAAAACCTGAAACTTTAGTTAATAAATTTGCAGAAAACTTAAACGAGACTAAAAATGGAGAAGAAATTAATTTAATCTCAATTTTGAACAATGGTTTAATTTTCTTTAGGAATAAATCTCAAAAAAAGATTGTATATCTTCAAAAGGATGCGGATTCATTTTACTTTTTAAGTAGAGAAAATGAAAATTTTGAATTTCTATTAAGCACTTTAAGTCAAATTATTTTAAACGGTAGAACTGTGCCTGTTACAACTTTTAACAGATATTTAAACGCAACAAATGGAATTTCTATTATGGATGGAATAAATGGAATTAATAAAGATTTATAAAACGATTGCAAACACCTTATAAAATTGATACTTACTTCACTTTTTAATCCTTCCTCCAATAAAAAAAAGCTCCCGAATTATTTCGGGAGCTTTTAACTTTTAAACTTTCAACATTCCAACTTTCAACTATTTTCTAAAAACCTCCTGCGCCCATTTCAGAAGTAAACTCACTAAAAAACTGGTTATAGCTCCAACCATCGCTAGAACAACCGTTACCAAAATATCCTGGGAATTCAGCTGAGGTAGGATACTCAAAAAAGTACCGCTTAAGGTCCCTATGGTTAGGCTAGGAGTCGGTTCCATCGTTTTCAGCTTCTTGTTGTGTAGTTATTTGGCTTACTGCAGAAATCACCCCACCGGCAACAGCTAAATAACCTGCTACACTTACTACAGCGGCAGGTAACGCTACCGGAGCAGCCAACACACTACCACTGATCGCCAATAGCGTCAATCCAACAGTGCGTAAAATCCTAAAAAACTTCGGAGTAGGAGCCTTGGCTCTTTCAACTATATTCATATTTCATCAATATTTTTAATTCAACTTGTAAATCTTTTTCGGCTAACTGAAACCGTAGTATAGCTTTAAAAAGCTCGGTGGTACTCGAAAGGAGTGCAACTCCTTTTGGCGAGGTTTTTAAAGCGGTTCCGATGCAATCGGAAATACATAGGTTTGAGGCTCCTTTTTTGTAACTTTTTTGGAGAAGCAAAAAAGTTAATAAAGAATTAAGCTTCAAAGTCAGTATAGAGTTCTGTACATGTAAACTTTTAACCGATTAACCAATTAACCGATTAACCATTTACACTTTTAAACTTTCAATAAAAAAAGGGATCCTTTCCTGCGTCTCTAAAACACCGTTCAACTTCATCAACAACAAATCCAACGACCGTCGAGAATAGACCCCTTTTCCAATACCTGTGTGATACAGCACCGGAGCAATACAACCCAATAATTCTTTCTTCGCATCATTCGCAGGATGAATCAGAATTCCGCTTCTTCCTTTCACAGCTTCCAAAGCCAAATGCCATTTGAATTTCTGATTGAAACGCTTCCGTAACATATAACTCCCTTCCGGAATACAAGACACCTGCCGTTGGTTATTCAACCAGGGCAATTCGATGGTATGACAAACCTCTTCGCCATTCACGAATATGGTTCCATGCGTTCCTTGTGAGTAATATGTTCGCTGTAACACCACCTTCATACTACATACCGCTTACGTTCACAATCGCTAACGGATTGTACGATCCATTTTTAAGTGGATACATCGCTCCGTTGACCTCCTGGTAAAACTCCACACCAACCACTAAGAACAAAGGCTTAGTACTGGCTGCAGTAACTCCGTTACTTTGCGAGATCACCTCAGTATCCAAAGCATTCCAAGGAAGAATCTCCGTAGCAGAAGTGGAGATCACATAATTTTCCGCTTCAAAATCAATTTCTGCACCTGCAGAGACGATTTTAAAATGGGTAGTTCCTTCCGGAGCTGCCAACATCGTTAGCGGACTAAAAACAGGAATCTCTAAATCGATGGTTCCTGCAGCTCTGTCAATCGAACTGGAAAAAGGAGCATACAAAGTATTTCCTAATTTCCCTTGAGCATTGAAATCAAACCCTTTTAACAGTTCCGTTTCACCATCCAACACATTACGCAATCCACGATTACTCACAGCATCCGCCTTGATTACCTGCATCATTTGCTGAGTCAGTCTGCTCGCCATTCTTGAATCCGAAGCATTCAACGAAAGCGATCTAAACGCCGTTCTCAACACCTTTCCGGCTTTTCCTGCTCTTCCAAATTCAGCACCATTTTCACGAGTTCTCTGAAACGCTGGATCATTCTTAATACGACTGGCATCCACACCACCTTTTTCGCGTGCTAGATGTCCGTCTTGGGTTTTGTAAAAGGTAATATCCCCGATAGTACCTCGTAATTTGATAATGCCTTTCTGTCTGGCCATAATCTTAAAAATTTAATTCAACATCATTTTTCACTCACACAATTCTCAATTGTTGCAACAAAATTTTAAATCGATACACAAAGTTCTAACGCTTATAAATCAAAACAATACACCCATGTCCCAAACCGACATAAATGTCATCATATGGCACTAAATGTCACAATTTGGTAGTTTGGCTTCATAACAGCCAAAAGTGTCCAAAACCACCAAAAGAGTCTAAAACCGCACAAATTGTTGAAATTCGTTAAAAGTGCATTTTTCAGTAAAAAAGTGCAGGAAAATGCAAGTTATTGCAGTATAACTATAATTGACTAACTTTATAAAACTAATAGAAATTACTAATTTAATGTGTATAGTTATTTCAGGACGTGACAAGGACGTGACAGATGTATAGATGATGTATAGATGATGTATAGATAGTGTATAGATAGTGTATTAAAACCATACTTTTAACGATAGCCATAACCAAAGGTTAAACCATAACTCCCTGCTTATGAAAAACACCCTAAAAAGAGCTTGCATTTATCCCAAAGATGTTCAAAGAATCACCGGTAAAAGTTACCGCCAAACTCTTCGCATGTTACAACAGATCAAAAAGGACCTCAACAAAGAAAAAGAGCACTTAATTACCATAGAAGAATTCTGTCAACAAACTGGTATAAATAGAGAAGAAGTGAGTAGGTTTATTTATTAAATAAATTAAGAATAAAATAAAGTTTTATAATAGCATAAAAATTAGAATTAATTGTAGCTTTTTAAGAACCGAAATTGTAATTTTGATTTTTATTGAAAGTCAAATTTCACTAAACTAAATTAAAGTTAATGGTAGTTATTTAACTATCATAAATTCTTTGAATTCGTTTAACCATTATAAACACTGGGATACAGGTTTTTAGTTTGAATCCTGTCGAGGTCACAAAATTTAGTATCAAATTTTATCAAAACCACGTAAATCCTTGAATTTAAGTGGTTTTTGAGTTTTAGGGAATTCATTATATTTGATTTAATAGTTAATTGCTTAATTACCGTAAAGTATTAGTAGAGAACTATTCGGGCTCATTTCCAAACAGACCCGAATATTTACCAACCACTACCAGAAAGTTGAAGAACACAGCATCGAGCTTCACAAGGGTATTAATTAATCAGAATCCATAGGGTGCGTAAAAATTAGTCAGTAAGCACTAATGCGACTCATTGAGCAGCCTAATTTGAACTATGCTCACAACTTCCAGAGGTATTAACATTGAATTCATGTCAGATAGCTATGATGTTAATCAGTGCTACAATTAAGGTATTCCAGGCAGAAATACTCCTCTCCCGTTACGACATATTCAACCATAACGGCTTTGTTACACCCCTCACCGCCAACGGTTCCCCAACGAATTAGAAGAAGCTTATTGTTATGGGTTTGCTTACGCTGCCAATCCATGTGTGACCTTAACACGTGTGATAAGGGAACGATTGGTTTTACCCAATGATTTGCAAGCAGTCAAAGAGAAGGTAGAAGAAAGCGACCGATTAAAATCCGCATTTCTTGCCAATATGAGTCATGAAATTCGCACACCGATGAATGGTATTCTGGGATTTACTGATTTGCTTTTAAAACCAGATTTAAATGATGGAAAAAAGGAAAAATATATTGAAATTATTAAAAAGAGCGGTGATCGCATGCTGAATACCGTAAACGACATTATTGAAATCTCTAAAATTGAAGCAGGGCTGATTGAAGTGAGGAATTCCAATATAAATGTGAGTTCGGTAGTAAAAAACTTGATAGAGTTTTTTCAAATTCAAGCTCAACAAAAAGGATTAACACTTAGTTTTGAAAGCGATGAGCTTGAATTGATTGTGAATACTGACCTAAAAAAATTTGAATTGATACTTACCAATTTAATTAAAAATGCCATAAAGTTTACAAACAATGGAAGGATTGATATTAGTTTTGGTGTTAAAAATGGTTTCCTGCAGTTTTGTGTAGAAGATACAGGAATTGGTGTACCACAAAACCGTATCCACGCAATTTTTAACCGTTTTGAGCAGGCTGACATTGAAGATACACAAGTTTTTCAAGGCTCAGGTCTTGGGCTGGCCATTGCAAAATCATATGTTGAAATTTTGGGAGGCAAGATTTCGGTAACATCCGTTGAGGGCGAAGGTTCAACATTTTGCTTTACGCTTCCTTATTTATCAGATATGAACACGTCAGATTCAATCGATACCGATACAAGTATTGAGAACAACGAAGTACAGTTTTCCCAACCTAAAATACTAATTGTAGAGGATGATGAGGTTTCGGCAGATTTTCTAAATATAATACTTAACAAGGTAGCAGCAACGACCATGATTGTTAATTCAGGAGAAAAGGCAATTGAGTTTTGTAAAATCCATCCTGATATTGATCTTGTTTTAATGGATATAAAAATGCCGGGAATCGATGGTTATGAAGCAACCAGAAGAATCAGGGAGTTTAATAAAGAAGTGCTAATAATTGCACAAACGGCATATGCACTGGCTGGTGACAAAGAAAAAGCTATTACGGCTGGTTGTAACGACTATATCGCAAAGCCTGTCAAGCCGGATGAACTTATTGAAATGATAACCAAGCAATTAAATTTGAAAAAAGGGTAAACATGGCTGCAATGAAGTGAAAACGCTATAATCTTAGTGAGTACTTTTATAAAACAAAAAAACTTACCTTATTTTTCTTCTCATTCAAAAATAATTATACATTTGTAATTCAATATGAAAAACGCAAGTACATATACAACTTTAAATTGGTGGCACAGTTCAACGTTCCGATGGTGTTGAACTAAGCTTATCCATTTTGTATATCTAACATATATGTAAAAGGTCTGCCGTTCGGCAGACCTTTTTTTGTTTTATCACTTTTCCATAATTACATTCATGAAAAAAAAATTAACATGCCACACCAAAAAGGTGTTCGCCGATCAACTAACTCCAATTAGTGCTTACCTCAACATTAGAGGTTTGTTTGCAGGGAGTTTTTTATTAGAAAGCTCAGAAATAGACGATAAGCAAAATGCGCGTTCTATTATTTGTGCCAATCCTATTGCCGGTATTGAATTAAAAGCAGGCATACTTACTACCTATTACAAACAAGAATCTGAAACAAAAAAAGTAAGTGAAGTCTATTCCATTCAAGATGAATTGAGCCGGTTTTTTCAATCCTTTGAAATTCAGAATAAATACGAAGGCTTGAATGGCTTTTTTGGTTATCAGTCATTTGAAGCCGTTAAGTATTTTGAAACTAAAAAAGCGAACCTTTGCTCTGTTGAAGATGACCTCATCCCGATACTTGATTACCGTTTATTTCAATACGTAATTTGTTTCAATCACTTTAACAACGAAATCTTATTTATTGAAAATACTGAAACAAATCAATCCGCTACACTTGAAAAATTAGCCTCTGATGTTTTAACAAAACGAAGTACTACGTACCCTTTTAGTTTAAAAGAGCAAGAAACAGCATTTGATACTGAGCAAGAGTTTATTGAAAAGGTTAAAATAGCACAAGAACATTGTCAGAAAGGAGATGTTTTTCAATTGGTGCTCTCAAGAAAATTCAAAGTAGGGTACCGTGGCGATGAATTTAATGTTTACAGAGCTTTACGCCACATCAATCCATCACCTTACCTTTTTTACTTCGATTACGGCTCTTTTAAAATATTTGGGTCTTCGCCCGAAGCTCAAATACGTATTGCTGACAACGAAGCTTTGATTAATCCCATAGCAGGAACTTTTAAACGTACTGGCGACAAACAACAAGACGAACAATTGGGCTTAAAACTGTTGGACGACAAAAAGGAAACTGCCGAACATTCGATGTTGGTAGATTTAGCCCGGAACGATTTAAACAGACATTGTACCAATGTTGCCGTTTCAGAATACAAATCCATCAAGTTTTTTAGTCATGTTATACACATCGTTTCAACAGTTAAAGGTAAACTCGCTAAGGGAGCAAATGGTATCAATATTTTAGCCGATACTTTTCCAGCCGGAACCTTATCCGGCGCACCAAAAGTAAGGGCCATACAATTGCTTGCCGGTATAGAAAAAGACCCTCGAAGCTTTTATGGTGGTAGCATAGGTTTTATCGATTTCAATGGCGAAATCAATCAAGCCATTATTATCCGTTCGTTTTTAGCTAAAAAGAACGAAATATTTTACCGAGCGGGTGCCGGAGTGGTACTTAAATCAACTCCAGAACATGAATTACAAGAAGTAAACAACAAACTTGCTGCACTAAGAAAAGCCTTAGTTGAAGCCCAAAATTTTTAAGCTATGCGATTATTAATGTTAGACAATTACGATTCATTCACCTACAATTTGGTACAATTGATAAAAGACAACTCAACCCTTACCGTTGATGTCTTTAGAAATGATGAAATATCGTTACACGAGGTAAACAATTACGATAAGATTGTGCTTTCTCCAGGTCCAGGGTTACCAAACGAATCAGGCATTTTATGCGACTTGATTAAAACCTATCAAAATAGCAAATCTATTTTTGGCGTTTGCTTAGGAATGCAAGCCATAGGTGAGGTTTTTGGTGGTACTCTTATCAACTTAAAAGAACCGCTACACGGAATATCCACCCCTGTTAAACATACAGACAGCTTTTTATTTAAAGGTATTCCAGCTACGTTTAATGTTGGCAGATACCATTCGTGGGCTGTAGATGCTAATACATTACCCGAAGATATAATTGTGACTGCCGAGGATGAAAACGGGTTTGTAATGGCTATTGAACATAGACAATTAAACATCAGTGGTGTTCAATTTCACCCGGAAAGCATTTTAACCGATTATGGTAAAATCATTATGACTAATTTTTTAAACGATTTATCATGAACTTTAAATCAACCATAGAACAAATTATGCACGGTTATCACCTCAGTGCCGAAGAAGCTTTTTCGGTGATGAGCAATATGGGTGATGGAGCGTATAACGAAGGTCAGAATACGGCGCTAATTATTGCCTTGAGCAGTAGAGATTTGTCTTTAGAAGAAATAACAGGCTTTAGAAATGCGTTACTGGAATTGAGCGTTAAAACAAGTATCACTTCGTACAATGCCATTGATTTATGTGGCACTGGTGGAGACGAAAAAAATACCTTTAACATTTCTACACTAGCCTCTTTTGTCGTTGCAGCTGCAGGTTACAAAGTGGCCAAGCATGGTAATTACGGTGTTTCATCAGTAAGTGGTTCTTCCAATGTTTTGGAAAAATTAGGCTACAACTTTTCTTCGGATTCATCAAAGCTTGAAAAAGAATTGAACGAACTGAACATTTGTTTTTTGCATGCACCGCTGTTCCATCCCGCTTTAAAAAATGTTTCAGGTGTGCGAAAACAACTGGGAATAAAAACTATTTTTAACTCATTAGGTCCATTGGTAAATCCAGCAAGAACACAAAAACAATTTGTTGGAGTGTATAATTTAAAGTTGGCTCGGTTGTATCATTACCTACTTCAGCAAGATAAAAAAGATTATGTAGTAGTTCATGCCTTGGATGGTTACGACGAGATATCATTAACTTCACCGGTTCAGTATTATTCATCAGCAGGCGAACAATTGTTACAACCAACCGATTTTGGTTTGCCTACCAATACCCAGCAACAACTTTATGGCGGAGAAACCATAGACGATGCTTTAGCTATTTTTAAAAAGGTGATTGCCAATCAAGGTACAGCGGCTCAAACCAATGCCGTATTAGCCAATGCAGCAGCGGGTATTCAATGTTTTGAAAACAACAAATCCTTACCCGAATGTGTTGCAATTGCAAAAGAAGCATTGGCTAACGGAAAGGCAAATCAACTTTTAATAAAACTCCTAGAAATTCAATAATATGTTACAAGAAATTACAGAAAACAAACGCAAAAAGGTTGAACAACAAAAACATCTTTACCCTACAAAATTGTTAGAACGAAGCCTTTATTTCGATTCCCATTGTGTTTCATTAAGTCATTACCTTACCCGCAAAGACACCTCAGGAATTATAGCTGAGTTTAAACGTAAATCTCCATCAAAAGGAATAATTAACGCTTATGCAGATGTGTTTGAAACCACCTTAGGTTATATGCAAGCAGGAGCTTCGGCTTTATCAGTATTAACCGAGGAAGATTATTTTATGGGTAACAGTGAGGATTTAACCATTGCCAGAAATGCTAATTACTGTCCCATTTTAAGAAAAGATTTTACGGTTGATGAGTACCAAATTATTGAATCCAAATCGATTGGAGCCGATGCCATTTTATTGATTGCAGCAGTATTAGACAAGGAAAGATTAAAAACGCTTTACAAATTGGCAATATCGTTAGGCTTGGAAGTATTGTTCGAAATTCATGCAAAAGAAGAATTAGACAAACTGCCAGACAATGATATTATTATAGGAGTTAATAACCGCAATTTAAAAACGATGCAGGTTGACGTAAAAACATCCTTTGATATTATTAACGAATTACCAAAGAGCTCTTTATTGGTATCTGAAAGCGGATTAAATACCGTTGAAGAGGTGAAAGAATTAAAAAAAGCAGGTTATCAAGGATTTTTAATGGGCGAACATTTTATGCGAACACCAAACCCTGCTGATGCTTTAAAACAATTTATTACGCAATTAAATAACCAATGATAGTAAAAGTTTGTGGTTTAAACGATCCTGAAAATTGCTTGGCAATTGATCAACTCAAACCAAACATGGTTGGAATGATTTTTTATGCAACATCGCCACGTTACATTGACCAAATGGTTTTACCTCCAACTAAATCGGCTAAAGTTGGGGTGTTTGTAAATGCCAGCTTAAACGATATGCTTTCTGTTGTTCAACAACATCAACTGAGCTATGTTCAACTACACGGACAAGAATCCGTTATATTGGCTCAATCATTGAAAGAAAACGGTATAAAAGTGATCAAATGTTTTAGCATTGACAAGGAAATAGCTATTGACAAGATCCGTGAGTGGGAACCTTTTTGCGCGTATTTTCTATTCGATACCAAAGGCAAACAACTGGGAGGAAACGGCACTAAATTCAATTGGAAATTACTTAACAACTACACCTTAAAAACTCCATTTTTATTGAGTGGTGGAATAGCCCCAACGGATGTAGAAGCACTAAAAAAAATAAACAATCCTGCGTTTGTTGGTGTTGATATCAACAGCAAATTTGAACTAGCGCCGGGAATTAAAAATATTGAACAAGTAAAATTATTTATCGATGCACTTAAAAAATAACAGACCAAAACCCACCAACGGATTTTATGGAGCATTTGGAGGTGCTTACATCCCCGAATTGTTATACCCAAATGTAATGGACCTAGAATTCAATTATCAAGAAATTATTCAGGAACCTTCGTTTCAAAAAGAATATCAACAACGCTTAAAAGATTATGTCGGAAGACCTACGCCATTGTATTTTTCAGAAAAATTATCGAAAAAATACGGTGCTAATATTTTCTTGAAACGAGAAGATTTAAACCATACGGGAGCACATAAAATCAACAATGCCATTGGTCAGGTATTACTGGCAGAACGATTGGGTAAAACCAGAATTATTGCCGAAACCGGAGCAGGACAACACGGTGTGGCAACCGCTACAGCTTGTGCTTTACAAGGTTTAACATGTGTTATTTACATGGGTAAGGTTGATGTAGAAAGACAAGCAACTAATGTACAACGCATGAAAATGCTTGGCGCAGAAGTTATTGCTGTAGCATCCGGTAGTCAAACCTTAAAAGATGCCACCAACGAAGCCATTCGCGATTGGATTAACCATCCAACCGAAACCCATTATGTGATTGGTTCTGTGGTAGGACCTCATCCATTTCCTGATATGGTAACTATTTTTCAATCGGTAATCAGCGAGGAGATTAAAAAACAGCTTAAAAAACAAACCGGTAAAGCAAACCCCACCCATGTTGTAGCTTGTATTGGTGGCGGTAGCAATGCTGCTGGTGCTTTTTATCACTTCATCAACAATAATAAAGTCCAATTGGTTGGTGTTGAAGCGGCAGGACACGGAATCAATTCCGGTAAAACAGCGGCTAGTTTAGCCAAAGGAACTGATGGAATTATTCATGGATTTATGACCAAATTAATGCAAACCAGCGATGGACAAATTGTTGAGCCTCACTCTATTTCTGCTGGATTAGATTACCCGGGTGTCGGTCCATTGCACGCTCATTTATTCACCTCTAAACGAGGTCAATTTATTAGTATTACTGACAAGGAAGCCTTACAAGCGGGGTTGGATTTAACCAAAACAGAAGGTATTTTACCTGCATTGGAATCGGCCCATGCATTAGCAGCATTATACAAATTAAAATTATCGAAAACTGATGTGGTAGTAGTCAACTTATCAGGACGAGGCGATAAAGATTTAACCACCTATTTAAATTACTTGTAAAATGAACAGCACCAAAACCTATATCGAAAATCGAAAAAATATTTTATCCATTTACTTTACGGCAGAATACCCCACCAAAGGATCTACCCAAGAAATGATAAGATCCTTGGCTCAATCGGGTGTTGATATGATTGAAATTGGTATCCCTTTTTCTGATCCTTTAGCAGACGGTCCTGTAATACAAAAAAGCAGTAAAATAGCACTAGAAAATGGTTTTATGCTCAAGAACTTATTTAACGATATGAAAGCTGTTTATCAAGAAGTAAAAATACCATTGGTTTTAATGGGGTATTTTAATACGGTTTTAGCTTTCGGCATCGAAAACTTTTTAAAACAGTGCAAGGCAGTTAATATCGATACAGTTATATTACCCGATTTACCACCAGAAGTTTATGAAAAACAATACCAGCAATTGTTTAAAAAATATGAAGTGGCTCCTGTATTTTTAATCACTCCACAAACACCATTAGAACGATTAAATTACATCAACAACTTGTCTAACGCTTTTATTTATGCCGTTGCAGATACCAGTATTACGGGGTCTAAAAGTGGTTTTTCGGATAAGCAAGTCGCTTATTTTAAACGAATAAAGCAATACTCCTTTAAGGTACCTGTTATTGTTGGTTTTGGTATTTCTGATAAAGAAACCTATACTGAGGCTTGCCACTATGCCCATGGTGTAATTATAGGTTCGGCATTTATCAACGCCATAGACCAAACCAAAAACTTGAACAAATCTGTTAAACAATTTATTCAATTCATTAAAAACTAATTGATGTGATTATACAGTTAAAACAACACATAAGCCCAGAAACACAACACAATATTGAACATTATTTGCAACAGCAAGGCTACCAGGTATCAAGAGTAAAAACACAGTTTCAGCACTATTTAATTTTGTTGGGCAAGGTCAAACACGATATTCGTAAAATTGGAAGTTTAGACGGCGTTGCCGATATCCATTATGTGGATGATGCTTACCAACTCGTTTCTCGCATGTGGAAAACTTCGCGCAGCTATATTGATTTGGGCAACGACATTAAAATTGGCGAGAATCATTTTAACATCATGGCTGGACCGTGCTCAATCGAACACGAAGAACAAGTAATTGAAATTGCTGATTTCTTGGTAAAAAACGGTATAAAAATAATGCGTGGAGGAGTTTTTAAACCGCGAACTTCGCCTTATGCTTACCGCGGTGGTGGTATCGATTCACTTAAAATGTTTAGCCGAGTGTGTAAAGATCGTGGCTTAAAACTAATTACTGAGGTAATGGAAAGTTCGCAAATTGACGCTATGTTGCCTTACGTAGATATTTTTCAGGTTGGCACACGGAATGCACAAAACTATAATTTGTTGGATGCCTTAGGTAAAAACGACAAAGCCGTGATGCTTAAACGTGGTATGTCTAGTACTATAGAAGAATTGCTTCAAGCTGCTGAGTATGTGTTTTCAAGTGGTAACGAAAAAATAATATTGTGCGAACGTGGCATCCGTACCTTTGAAAAAGCCTACCGTAACACCTTCGATTTAAATGCCATTGCCATTTTAAAAGACAAATCGCATTTACCAGTAATTGCCGACCCATCACACGGTATTGGCATTCGTAAATATGTAGAGCAAATGGCGTTGGCAAGTATCATTTCTGGTGCCGATGGTATCATTATAGAAATGCACCCCATACCCGAAAAAGCGCTCTCCGACGGACAACAAACCCTCAACTTTTTTGAAATGGAGCAATTGATAAATAAAACGAACAAACTAACTGCTTTGGGATTATCGTTTTGATTTTTTTGAGTAAAATACAAAAAACACATAAGTACACAGGTGTAATTATTTGGATGTTAGGACATATTGTTTCCATCGAATCATCGATTTCAGGAGCACTGAACAAATTAATAAAAAGTAAAACTCCAAAGTAGCAGCCTTAGTTCATTGTTGTTAAAAGAAGACAATGGCAAAAAGAAAATCAAATCGATTCGTCGGTATTCGATGGTAATATTACGATTAGCTTATTAATGTTAAAATACACAAGAAACTAAGACAACTATGACAGACGAATAAAGACAACAGTTATTAAAATTTAAACAAGGTGAACTCAATGCCTTGTTAATTTATCAGCGTTTGGCGAAAATTACTAAACATCCAAGGGAAAAGAGGTGTTTTTAGAAATAGCCGCAGATGAAGGACGTCATGCTACAACTTTGAGATCATATACCAAAAAAGTATTAAAACCTAAAGCATCGAAGAAATCTATCAATATTAAATTCAAAACAAGTTCGTATGCTCCGGTGTTTGTCGATTGAGAAATGATTAGTACAGTATTGAGAAATTTACTTTCGAATGCCATTAAGTTTACTGAAAATGGTGAGAAGGTTTCAATCGTATCTACTTCAGATAAGAATGAATTGACAGTTACTATAACAGATAGTGGTGTTGGAATATCGAAAGATAGAATTGATAACTTATTTAATATTAGCGAAGCTTATTCAACTTCTGGTACAAAAAAAGAAAAGGGAAGCGGTCTTGGTTTGAAACTTTGCAAAGAGTTTATAGAAAAGCACCACGGAAAAATTTGGGTGGAAAGATCGTAGGTAGTGGATCTTCCTTTAATTTTTCGTTGCCAAGTACATAGGTCAATAGAAAACAGGCTGTATTTTAGTTGTTTAAAACATTTTCTCGATGTTCAACACCCCATTCAACCATTGCTTCTAAAACATGATTTAGTTTAAAACCAGAATCTGTCAATTCATATTCAACGCGCACCGGAATTGTGTCGTAAACAGTTCTTTTAATAATACTGTTCAATTCCAATTCTTTTAATTCTTTTGATAACATACGGGGCGTAATTGCAGCAATGTCTCGTTGTAATTCTTTGAATCGTTTTTTTCCAAAAAGTAACGAACCAATTATAGGAAGTTTCCATTTTCCACTGATAACATTTAGTGTATCATTTACCGCCAAAATATATTGAACAGAACATTTTTTAATTTCTTCAATTTCTATCGAATCATGCATGGTTTTAAGAGTTGCTATACTAAAGGATACTAGTATACTAAAGTATATGAGTTACTATTGTATAGCAAATATAAGTACTTTTGTCCAATAATTATTAAATAAATTAAAAAAAATGAAACATTTAGTCATCGTAACACATCCTGATATTGAAAACTCAACTATTAATAAAACGTGGATTGATGAATTGAGTCAATACAATCAGCAATTGACTATCCATCAGTTGTACAAAGCATATCCGGATTACAAAATCGATATTCAAAAAGAACAGGAACTTTTGATTAAGCATGATCAAATTATATTTCAATTCCCCATACACTGGTTTAGCACTCCGTTTTTACTAAAAAAATGGATGGATGAGGTTCTAGCATACGGTTGGGCATTTGGTCCAAATGGAGAAAATTTAAAAGGTAAGAAAGTGCGTTTTGCAATTTCTACAGGTGGCAATGTTGAAGCTTACAGTGAAGGAAATTCAATAGAAGATTTGTTAAAATCATTAACGACTTCATTTTTATTTTGAGGTTCAGAAGTATTGCCATTACACGTATTTCATGGTGCAGGCTATGGTCCGACTAAAGAACAAATTGAAAATAATGCTAAAGCTTATTTAAATACGATACTTAACTAAGTATAAAAATAGCAATAAATAGTATTCATTTAAACTAAAACAATTTATTATGAAAAACATCATTAAAACAGTAACTCTAATGGCAGTACTTGCATTTATTTTGGTCTCATTTACCGCTGTAGAAAAAAAGGAAATTAAATTAGAGAAAAGTAAAATTGCTTGGAAGGGTTATAAAGTTACCGGTTCTCATGAAGGAACCTTAACCTTTAAGTCAGGGTACTTAATTTTCAATAAAAGTAAATTATCAGGAGGGCAATTTATAGTTGATATGACATCACTGGTATGTACCGATTTAAGCGGAGAATATAAAGAGAAGTTAGAAGGTCATTTAAAATCGGATGATTTTTTTGGTGTAGAAAAATTTAATACCGCCTCATTAATTATTACAAAAGTGAAATCAACTGGAAAAAACACCTACAGTGTTGTTGCTAATTTAACCATAAAAGGGAAAACAAATCCGGTTTCTTTTGATATTTCTGTAGTAGGGAATAGAGCCAATGCGGCCCTTAAAGTTGATAGAACAAAGTATGATATACGATACGGCTCTGCAAGTTTCTTTGATAACTTACAAGACAAGGCTATCAACAACGACTTTGATCTAGTGGTTGATTTAGAATTTTAATTTTCTTTATTGAAAAACAGGCTATAAAATGCATGGTCTGTGTTTCAATATTTACTTAAACGTTGTTAACATACTTCGAACCAAATGAAAGCCTTACATCAGTTAAATCAATTAGTTGATACGTATTCTTTGACAGACAAGATGCCGGTCTTATTTTTGGGTCATGGAAGTCCGATGAATGCTATAGAAGAAAATCAATTTACAAATGGTTTTCACCAAGTGGCTGCTACTTTACAAAAACCTAAAGCTATTATAGTTATTTCTGCGCATTGGTATACCCAAGGAACTTTTGTAACAGCTATGCAAAAGCCTCGAACCATTCACGACTTTATAGGGTTTCCTGAAGCCTTATTTAATGTTAATTATCCAGCCAATGGCAGTCCTGGTTTAGCTATGGAAACCAAAAATATTCTTAATCCTGTTAAGGTAGAATTGGATGAGGAATGGGGATTGGATCATGGAACCTGGAGTGTTTTGAAGCATCTATATCCAAAGGCCGATATACCGGTTATACAATTGAGCATTGATTATACTAAAGAAACTGCTTATCACTTTGAGTTAGCAAAAAAATTAAGCGCTCTAAGGGATAAAGGTGTATTAATTATTGGTAGTGGTAATATAATTCATAACCTCAGACTTGTTGATTGGAAAAATTTTGACAAAGAAAATTATGGATTTGATTGGGCTATAGAAACCAAAGCAACTATTAATCAATTGATTTTAGATCAAAATATACAACCCTTAATTAATTTTAAAAATGCAAGTAAAGCTTTTCAATTAGCTATTCCAACACCAGATCACTACCTTCCATTAATCTATACTTTAGGATTACAACAAAAAGAGGATTCCATTCTATTATTTAACGATAAATTAGTAGGAGGTTCATTAAGTATGACCTCTTTGAAAATAGGTTAAAAAATTGCTGATTAAAGTTACTATCATAGTCGTTATCTTGTAAAGAAAATCAAAGCCTGCTTTTAAAAAGAAGATGAACAAATGATAGCTATAAATAAATTTTGTCAATATACCCTTATTGATAAGGTAGCAGTTGAACGATTATTCACTTAACAATTTATTATTGTTTCTTTTTATAATTGAAAATAGTTTCCAAATACTACCTTATAGTGAAAAATTTTAGTCAAAATAAGTGAATATGCTTATTATAATGGAAAATATTAGCATATGCTATATGTAAATAGCTTTTTTAGTTAGATCTAAAAGAATTCATACCAATAAAGTAAAATGTTTTGTTTACCACTTTTTTATATATAAATTATTTTTACTTTTAAATAATTAAAAAACTAATTTAAATTATTTAGTTATTTTAAGTTTAATTTATTGGTAGGTATGAAGAATATTTCGCTGAAGCTCATTGTAATAGTTGTTTTAATCGCTTTACTTGGACTTTTAGGTTGGTATAATAATTGGATTTTATTCAGCAGTATAAAAGCTGTTTATGTTCCAATTGCACCTATGGCAGCCATACTTATATTATTAACTTGTTTTGCCTTTTCAAGTAAATATATACATAAACCTAAACAGTTTTTTGCAGTTACTAATTCTATAGCCGTTACCGCAATTTTACTGGCAATTTTTAGCATAGTCGATTATTTTTATTTTCTTAATTGGGATTTTGAGAAAATAGTATTTGCCAGATTTAACCAAGAAGGTATAACCGGTGAAATTTCACCATTGGCTGCAAGTTTAATTATAATGGCCAATAGTTCTTTTTTGCTGATTAAAAACAGCACTACAGCTCGGTTTATTTTTTTAACGAAATTGTTAATATACCTGCAACTGCTTTTCACTATTTTCTTTATACTTGCCTATGTAGAAAATTATGACGATATCTATATTAATGATATTTTTTCATTGGCAATTCCTACAGCATTTTGTTTATTTTTATTAAGCTTGGTACAACTCCAATGGATACAGTTTAATCTCTGGCCTTTGAGCTATTTTTCATCAAAAAATCCCTCAAACAGAATTGTTTCCTCACTTCTGCCTGTATTTTTATTGTACTTTTTAGTGTATCAATTTTACAATCATCACTTAGATTTATTAACTTCCTATCAATATGCACATTTGGTGTTTTTAGTTGTAGGCCTCATTGGATTTTATGTTATTAGTGTCTTGGTAACTAAAAACATTCAAAAAGAATTAGATGAGAGTAAATCCTTATACGAGAGTCTTTTTAATAACGCAACGGTGGGTTTATATCAGTCTACACCCAAAGGAAAAGTAATATCGGCTAATGATACTTTGGTAAAAATGCTACAATACAATTCATTAAAAGAGTTGTTAAGCATTGATATTACCAAAGGAAGTTACAAAGATTTCGCTAAAAGAGGAGAGTTTATAGATAAAATGATTGCATTTGGTGAAGTAAAGGGTTTCGAATCAGAGTGGATAACTAAGAATGGAGACATCATCTATGTAACCGAAGGCGCAAGAGCTGTGCGCGATGAAAATGGTGAAATTATACGATTTGATGGCGTAGTGGAAGATATTACTCAGCGAAAATTGAATGAATTAAGTTTGTTGAAAATGAGTAAAGCCATTGATAACTCCAGCGATGTTATTTTTATGACAGATGCCAATGGTGTTTTTACCTATGTTAATCCTGAATTTACTAAATTATATGGTTATACTGCTGATGAACTGATAGGAAAACATACCCCAAGAATTTTAAAAAGCGGTTTACAAAGTTCCGAGCTTTATAAAAAATTCTGGAATACGCTACAACATAAACAAAACATAAAAAATTACCACTTTATAAATAAAAAGAAAAATGGAGAACTCTTACATGTAGATATTTCGGTTGATCCTATTATAGACGAACTTAATACGACAGTTGGCTTTATGGGTATTCAACGCGATATTACTGAGCGGGTAAGAAATGAAAAAATTCAGCAAATTGTTGCAAATATTTCAAATGCTTCACACACAATAAGTGATTTAAAAGAGATTATAAAATTTATACAAAAAGAATTATCGAATTTGTTGAATACCAAAAATTTTTATGTAGCGCTCTACAATGAATCGGATGATACTATTGACCGTATTTTTTATGAAGACGAGAAAGACAATATTTTAAATTTTCCTGCCGGTAAGACATTTACTGGTATGGTAATTAAGGATTCAAAATCATATCTTATAAAAGAAGCAGAAACCAGAAAACTTGCACAGGAAAAAGCAATTGATGTAGTTGGTGTAATTTCAAAAGTATGGTTGGGGGTACCGCTTATTTTAAACGGAAAATCCAGAGGTGCTATTGTAGTACAGAGTTACGAAGATGAAAATGCATTTACAAATAATGATATTGAAGTATTGGAAAATATAGCCAATCAAATAGGAATCATTATTGAGCGCGTATTTCAGGAAAATCAAATAAAAATTGCTAGAGATAAAGCCGAAGAAAACAACCGGTTAAAAGCCATGTTTTTAGCCAATTTAAGTCATGAAATTCGAACACCTATGAATGCTATTCTTGGTTTTTCTGATTTATTAATAGATAAGGCAATTTCTGAGGAAAAGCAAGTGAAGTATCATGAAATAATAAACTCAAGCGGTAAACGATTAATGAATCTTATAAATGACATTGTTGATATCTCTAAAATTGATGCCAACGAAATGCGTCTTGAAACATCAGAATTTAATTTGAATAAATTAATTGATCAGCTCGAACATCAATTTATGATTTCGCCTAAAAACCTTAATACAACAATAAAATCACATAAGCACCTCAAAGACACCGATAGCTATGTTTGTACTGATGAAACACGTCTTTCTCAGGTGTTATCCAATTTGTTAGAAAACGCTCTAAAATTTACCCATAACGGCACTGTAGAATTTGGTTATCAGTTAGAAAAAGAAGTGCTGCATTTTTTTGTAAAAGATTCGGGTGTGGGAATCAATAAAAAAGATCAGCAGTTAATTTTTGAGCGCTTTGGACAATCAGATAATGAGATAAAAAAAGTAAAACAGGGGTCGGGTCTAGGACTCTCTATCAGTAAAGGAATAGTAGAGTTATTTGGTGGAACCATTTGGGTAGAATCAGAACCCCACAAGGGTTCAACGTTCCATTTTACCATTCCAAGTAATGTAGTAAAACGTTCAGAAATCATTAAAGAAACTGAACAACAAACGGTTTATGTAAGAAGCAGTATTAAGAATATTTTGGTAGCCGAAGACGAAGAATCTAATTTTTATTTCATAGAGGCTGCATTAGAAGATCAAGGATTTAATTTAATCCATGTCGAAAACGGGAAATTAGCTGTTGATACCTTCTATAGCAATCAAAACATTGATATTATTTTAATGGATTTTAACATGCCGGTTATGAATGGAATGGATGCAACCATCGAAATCAGAAAAACCAATCAAACCATACCCATAATTGCCTTTACAGCCTATGCACTAATGGCAGACCGCGAAAAAGCCCTGGAAATTGGCTGTACAGATTACTTGTCGAAACCAGTGTCCAAAGTCGATTTGTTAAAAATGATTACTAAGTATTCAGGATAAATCGGTTGAAAAACTATTTAATTTTAGTCAATTAAAAAAAGACGCACATCATTTCTAAAATTAATGATAGAAGTCAGTTTTTTTCAGCCATCAAATATGTAATTTTGTAATCAATTTAAAATAACATTTTATGAAAAAATACTTAAGCATCCTGATTATTGGATTTATTTTAATAGCATGTCAAGATAACAAACCGTTCGATGTAAAAGTAACGGATAGTATTAACAGCTATTTAAAAAACCATTCTGCCGGTGATAAGTTTTTAACGGTAGAATCGTTTACTGTTGAAAAGGAATATACAGTTAAAGAGCGCAAAGAAAAAGTTAATGACAATACGCTTAATGCCGTTAGAAAAATGAATGAGACTTTTCCAAGTGAAGATTTATTGGCTCATTTTGAAAAAGAATACAAGTTTCTTAGCAAGCAGTCTGATGAAAATACAATTGCCGTATACGAAGTAAAATTTAAGGTAAAAAAGGAAACTTTAAAAAATGATGAAATTCCTGCTGAATACAATGCTATGATTTTAAACGATTCAGATTTATCTGTCGTTTTTGTATCTGTTTATAAAGAAACTAAAAACCACTAAAAGTAGTTTGTATTATTATAAAAAGGCTGCCTTTTGGCAGCCTTTTTTTTAATGGATAGGATTTGTATATTTAAACATCTTAAATTATTTCCTATGCTATACTATCTTCTACTATCAATGGGCATAAACACCTTGTTTTTTTTAATAGCTTATTACAAACAAACCGATAAATTAACAGATATTACGTATGCATTAACATTTATGTTGTTAGCTGTAATTGCTTTTACAAGCAATGAAGTAGTTTTCGAAAAAATAATTGCTTTATTGATGGTGCTGATGTGGGCTGTTAGATTGGGTGGATTTTTGTTTATACGGATAAATACGATGCAGAAAGATGTGCGGTTTGATGAAATGCGTTCAAATTTCTGGTCATTCTCCAAATTTTGGATGCTGCAAGGCCTCAGTGTTTTTTTAATATCAATTCCGATACTTTATTATTTAGACACGCCAGAAGTTGAAATATCAATTCTTTCAGTTATTGGCTTTATTGTTTGGTTAAATGGATTATTAATTGAAACGATTGCTGATTTTCAAAAATATACGTTTAAAAGTAGTGCCGCAAACCATCAACAATGGATTTCTACCGGACTTTATAAGTACATAAGACATCCAAATTATTTGGGTGAATTACTAGTATGGTATGGTATTTATTTATTTACTTATTCTTCACTTTCATTTCAAAATCAATTAATTAGCCTTATTAGTCCAGTTTTTATAACCTTATTATTGCTATTCATCAGTGGCATCCCATTGTTAGATAAGGCAGCAAAAATAAAATGGGGCACGAATAAAGCCTACCTTAACTACAGAAACAACACAGGGGCTTTAGTGCCTAAATATACTTTGCCCTTAATTTTTGCCATTCTTATAGCCCAATTAGCAGGGATAATCGGAGGGTTTTTTACTGCATCATCTATAGACTCCTGGTACCTATATATTCAAAAACCAAGTTGGAATCCTCCAGACTGGATATTTGGTCCGGTATGGATAACGTTGTATACATTTATGGGGATAGCCTCTTTTTTAGTTTGGACTGAAAAAAAGAATAAAAAAGTAAGTTCTATCTTAAAATTTTATGGACTCCATCTAATAATTAATTCACTTTGGTCCATAGTGTTTTTTTATTTCCACCAAATTGAGGGAGCTTTTTATGTTATTATAGTGTTATGGGCCATGATTTTATATATCACTGTCGCGTTTTACAACATCCATAAAAAGACCTTGTGGTTTATGATACCCTATTTACTTTGGGTAAGTTTTGCAGCGGTGTTAAATTATACAATATTGGTTTTAAACAGTAGTTTATGAAGATACTTTTAACAGGCGCAACAGGTTATATTGGTAAAAGATTGTTGCCCGTATTGGTAAATAAGGGACATTTTGTTTATTGTTGTGTCCGCGATAAAAACAGGTTTCATCCTCCCGAATCATTAAAAGAACACATAGAAATTTTAGAGCTAGATTTTTTAAATGAGTCGTCCCTTTTAAATATTCCAATCGATATAGATGCGGCATATTATCTCATGCACTCTATGGCAAGTGCACAGCATTACGATACCTTAGAGCTAAAATCTGCTTCTAATTTTAGGCTTGCTGTAAATAAAACAGCTGCAAAACATGTTATATATTTAGGCGGAATTGTAAATGATACTGATTTATCGAAACATTTATTTTCGAGAAAAATAGTAGAATTAGAGCTTTTTAAAGGATCGTATCAATTTACTTCGTTAAGAGCAGGAATAATTATTGGCTCCGGAAGCGCTTCTTTTGAAATTATTCGCGATTTAACTGAGAAATTACCCATCATGGTTGCGCCAAAATGGTTAAACACTAAGTGTCAGCCAATTGCTGTTAGAGATGTAATTTCATTTTTGTCAGAATGTTTAATGAATTCCAGAACGTTTGGTAAAAATTTTGACATTGGAGGCTCTACTATTTTAACGTATAAAGAAATGTTGTTGGGATATGCCAAGGTTAGGGGGTTAAAAAGAAGGATAGTTACATTACCTTTTATGACTCCAAAACTATCATCGTATTGGTTGTTTTTTATTACATCTACTTCGTATAAATTGGCATCTGCGCTTGTTGACAGTATGAAAGTAGAAGTGGTGTGTAGAAAAAGCAACATTAATGAGTTGCTTGGAATAGAACCCCTATCGTACGAAAAAGCCTTAAAACGCACGTTTAAAAAAATTCAAGATCAGCAAGTGTTATCAAGTTGGAAAGATGCCGTGATAAGCAGTAGAAAAAATTTAAAGGTTTCAGATTTTATTCAAGTTCCAGTACACGGTTGTTATATTGATAAAAGATCCAGAAAAATTAAAAACATACATACTACCATTGATAAAATTTGGAAAATAGGAGGTAATACAGGCTGGTATTTTGGCGATTTTTTATGGGAAATTAGAGGTTTAATCGATAAAATGTTTGGAGGTGTAGGTTTACGCAGGGGCAGAACACATGATTTTGAGATTAATACTGGCGATGCCTTAGATTTTTGGCGAGTAATTTATGCCAGCAAAGAAGAGGGCAGGTTGTTATTATTTGCTGAAATGAAATTACCCGGCGAAGCCTGGTTAGAATTTAAAATTATAAACAATAGGCTATGGCAAACAGCAACTTTTAGACCTAAAGGTATAACAGCAAGACTCTACTGGTATTCATTATATCCCATCCATCTAATTATTTTTAATGGAATGATACGAAAACTTACTGCTTAAATTAATAAGAGATTAAATCAATTTAATGTAAATTTTACCTAACTTTAAGTAATATTTAATCAGTTACATGGAAGTTGTACCTTTAACCAGTAAACATTATCCTGCTGTTAAAGCCATTTTTGAAGCAGGAATTGCCACCAAAAATGCCACATTTACTACCGAAGCACCTAACTGGAATGAATGGGATGCACAGCATCTATCCATTTGCCGTTTTGTGGTTTTAGATGCCAAAGAAGTGGTAGGTTGGGTAGCCTTAATGCCTTTTTCAAATGTTCCGGCCTATAAAGGGGTGGCCGAAATCAGTATTTATATTGCAGAATCATACAGAAATAAAGGTGTAGGTAAAAAACTTTTGGAAACCTTAATACATGAAGCAGAATCTAATTTTATTTGGATGTTACAAGCTAAAATATTCCCTGAAAATAAAGCAAGTATTGCCCTTCACAAACACTTCGGATTTAGAGTTGTAGGTGTTTTCGAACAAATTGGACAACTTGACAACAACTGGCGCGATGTTGTTTTAATGGAGCGCCGAAGTCAATTAGTTGGATTATAATTCTTAATTTTTGCCTCAAAAAACTACCTTTGCAGAACCAATCCAAGAAAAATGAATTTATCTGATAACCGATACGATTTGAGAGGTGTTTCTGCTACTAAAGAAGATGTACATCATGCTATCAAAAACATTGATAAAGGGTTATTTCCAAAAGCATTTTGCAAAATTGTTCCCGATTATTTAACCAATGATGAAAATTTTTGTTTGGTAATGCATGCTGATGGCGCAGGAACCAAATCATCTTTGGCATATGTATATTGGAAAGAAACTGGTGATTTATCGGTTTGGAAAGGCATCGCTCAAGATGCGTTAATAATGAATATCGATGATTTATTGTGCGTAGGAGTAACCGATAATATTTTACTTTCATCAACCATAGGACGCAATAAAAACAACATCCCAGGAGAAGTTATTTCAGCTATTATTAATGGTACTGAAGAGTTAATAGCCGATTTAAAAAACCATGGAATTACTATCCATTCTACAGGTGGAGAAACGGCTGATGTTGGCGATTTGGTACGGACAATTATTGTTGATTCGACTGTAACAGCTCGGATTAAAAGAAATCAGGTAATAGATAATGCCAATATCAAATCGGGCGATGTAATTGTTGGGTTAGCTTCTTTTGGTCAGGCAACTTATGAAAAGGAATATAACGGCGGTATGGGTAGTAACGGTTTAACATCAGCACGACATGATGTTTTTTCAAAAGAAATTGCTTTAAAATACCCAGAGAGTTTTGATACCAATGTGCCAGAAAGTTTGGTGTATTCTGGGGCAATGGGATTACTTTCAAAGGTAATAGGAACTGATAAAAATGCAGGACAATTAGTACTTTCTCCTACCAGAACTTATGCTCCGATAATTAAAAAAATACTTGAAAAATACACATCACAAGAAATTCACGGAATGGTTCATTGCAGCGGTGGCGGCCAAACTAAAATTTTACATTTTATTGATAATTTGCACGTTATAAAAGACAATTTATTTGATATTCCACCTTTGTTTAAAATGATACAAGAACAATCAAATACTGATTGGAAAGAAATGTATCAGGTTTTTAATATGGGACACCGAATGGAATTGTACGTTCCAAAAGAAATAGCATTCGATATTATAGAAATATCTAATCAATTTAAGGTTGATGCAAAAATTATTGGTTATGTTGAAGAATCAGCATCCAAGAAACTTACCATCAATTCTCCTTTTGGCATTTTTGGCTATTATTAAAAAAATTACAATAATAGAGTAAACTTATACGATTGATTGTTTTTTTACGTTATTGAATCGTACCTTTAAAGTACATTAAAATTCTTCCCATGAAAAAATTAGCAATTGTATTTTTATTGTTGAACTTATCAGCAATATCCTTTGCTCAGCAATGGAATTTAAATTTTGATTCGGCTAAGACCTTGGCTTCCAAAGAGCAAAAAACATTATTATTGGTTTTTTCAGGTTCAGATTGGTGTGCTCCTTGTATTAAGTTAGATAATCAAATTTGGAAATCAACAGAGTTTATTGAATATGCTACTAAAAGCCTAGTCTTAGTTAAAGCTGATTTTCCTCGAAAAAAATCGAGTTCATTTACAAAAGAACAACTTGCCCATAACGAAAAATTAGCAGAAAAATACAATCAGAAAGGGTATTTTCCTTTAGTTGTAATTTTTGATCTAAACGGAAAAGTAATAGGTGAAACGGGTTATAAAAATATATCACCAAAAGAGTATATAAAACATATAGAATCGTTCATAAAGTAACATGAGATTTTTTATAGGCTTTTTTTTGTTGATGTTATCGGCAGAAAGCGTGGCTCAAGATACTTCTTATACAAAAGTTGTAAAACTTATGGGGAGTAGGTTTGATTTATCCGTAGTTGCACCAAATGAAACAGAAGCCAACTCGTATATCAACCTAGCAATTGAAGAAATTACGCGCATTGAAAAACTCATTTCTGAATGGGATACAAAATCTCAAACATCAGCAATTAACAGAAACGCTGGAATAAAACCTGTAAAAGTAGACAAAGAATTGTTCGAATTAATTAAGCGAAGCATTCAGATCTCGAAATTAACTCAAGGAGCATTTGATATTAGCTTTGCTTCCATCGATAAAGTTTGGAAATACGATGGCAGTATGCAAAAACTCCCTACCGAAGCAGCAATACAAAAATCGGTTGAAAAAATTGGATATCAAAACATAGAATTAAACGAAGCACAACAAACCGTGTTTTTAAAGCTAGCAGGAATGAAAATTGGTTTTGGAGCCATTGGTAAAGGTTACGCGGCTGATAAAGCTAAACAAGTATTAATAGAAAAAGGGGTAAAAGCAGGAATTATAAATGCGTCAGGCGATTTAAATTCGTGGGGAACACAACCCAATGGCGATTTATGGAAGGTTGGTATTACAAATCCGCTTAACAAAGAAAAAGTTTTTTCGTGGTTACCCATTGAAAACAGTGCCGTGGTTACATCGGGAAATTATGAAAAATATGTTACCTTAAACGGCGTTCGATATACACATATTATTAATCCTAAAACCGGTTATCCGGTTGTGGGGCTTAACAGTGTAACCATTTTTAGTGAAAGTGCTGAGTTGGCCGATGCCTTGGCAACCGCAGTTTTTGTAATGGGATTAGAGTCTGGTATGGATTTTATAAATCAATTAAATGGAATAGAATGTATTATTATTGATGCTGATAATAAAATACATACGTCTACAAATATTAAACTAAACGAATATTAATATGAAAAAGCCATGTTTGATAAAAATAAAAATAATAATATTCTTCAAACAGGTGTATTCCATATAGCTATTAAAAAACAATAAATAATTACTTATGAAAAAATGGATGTTTTTGTTGATGATAATCTTTGGTTTATCATCGTGTACCGTGGTAAAAGAATATCAAAAAGTGTACATAAACGATCCTGACATGAAGCTTTCTGCTTCATCCTTAGAACGTTTTGAAGTCAATTTTCAAGTATACCGTGAGGCTGCAGCCGGAGCAAATGGAGGTAAATCAGGCGGCGGTTGTGGTTGTAATTAATAACAAATAACATCATGAAAAATAAATTAGCTTTAATATTGTTTTTTGTTATAGGTGTAATGTACGCCCAAGAAACATCAACTTTTCAAAAAAAGGTGTTGGAAACACCAGAAATAGATTTACTGTTTAGTTATTACAAACAAGACGGAAAACATGCGGCCGTTAGCGGTGGTGAAGGCACAGAAGAATTAACGGATGCTGCATCAGCTATCGTAATTAACATACCGTTAAACATGAATGATGTTTTAACTGTTGATGCCGGGATTTCTGCATATACATCGGCTTCTTCCAGTAATGTTGACCCATTTGATGGTAAAAAGCAACATGGAAATCTGGTGGCGAGCCCTTGGATAGCATCTTCAGGTGCATCAAAGCAAGATGCTTTAGCAACATTTTCTGCAGGATATGCACATAACAGTAAGGATAGAAATACTATAATTGGCGTTCATGCGGCTTATGCACAAGAATTTGATTATTCTTCCATCGGTTTTGGAGGAAGTTTAGCTAAACTGTTTAATGAAAAAAATTCCGAAATCAGTTTAAGCGGTCAAGTTTATTTAGATACGTGGAAACCCAGATATCCATACGAATTAGAGTCATTTAAACTGGATGGTTTAAACGATCCGATTTTTCAAG
This sequence comes from Bacteroidota bacterium, assembly GCA_018335575.1. Taxonomy (GTDB): domain Bacteria; phylum Bacteroidota; class Bacteroidia; order Flavobacteriales; family Flavobacteriaceae; genus JAGXRT01. Next base: position 27,689 of record JAGXRT010000031.1, read on the forward strand.
AGATATTACCGGGAAATAGCACCAATTACAATCCATCAAATTTTTATTTTGATCCGGATAAAAAAAGAAATTCATACTCGGCCTCCTTGGCATTTTCTCAGATTTTATCGCAAAAACTACAAGGATCTTTGTTTTTTGATGTAGTAAAACAAGACGGAATGTTAGCCAATCCGTTTCAACGGGTATACTTTGCAGATAAACCCGATTTTTTTATAGATGAATTTCAATTGGGTGATGATACAGAACGCTTACCAAACAGTAGGTTTAAACTACCCTTAGGTATGCGTTTAAATTATTACCTCAATTCGTCGTTAACTTTACGTACTTACTATCGGTATTATTATGATGATTGGGGAATTACAGGACATACTCTAAGCGTAGAATTACCTTATAAAATAAATCAGAACTGGACCTTATATCCTATGTACAGATACTATAAACAATCGGCTGCCGATTATTTTGCACCAAAAGAAGTGCATGTATCAACCAATACCTATTACACTTCCGATTATGACTTATCAGCATACGACAGCAATCAGTTCGGTTTTGGGTTTAGGTATTCCAAGCCTACTGGATTGGCCAAAATATATCGGTTTACGGTTAAAAGTTTGGATGTGCGATACCAACATTACGATCGATCAGATGGCTTAAAATCCGATATCATTTCTACCGGATTTAAACTTTTGTTTGAATAAGATTACTAAAAAGATGCATCAATCGATGGGTCTTTTTTTCATAAATGCTAGATAACAAATTATCCGTTAAAAATTCATAATTTTGCATTCCAGAAAAAACATATACCATGTTAGATAAATTACATTTAGTAAAACAACGATTTGATGAGGTGGCCGATTTAATCATCCAACCCGATATTATTTCAGACCAAAAAAAATATATTCAATACAGTAAAGAGTATAAAGATTTAGGTATTGTTGTTGAAAAAGCTAATGAATATGAAACTTTATTGGCCAATATTGAAGAAGCCAATGAAATAATTGCAGATGGGGGAGATGACGAAATGGTAGAGATGGCTAAAATGGAACTCGAATCAGCTAATGAGCGGGTTGAAGCTTTGGGAGAAGAAATTAAGTTTTTGTTAATTCCAAAAGATCCGGAAGATGCTAAAAATGTGATGATGGAAATTAGAGCCGGAACCGGTGGTGATGAAGCCAGTATTTTTGCCGGAGATTTGTACAGAATGTACACAAAATATTGTGCGGATAAAGGATGGAAAACAGAAGTAGTGGATATAAGCGAGGGAACATCAGGAGGTTTTAAAGAGGTTATTTTTAGTGTTTCGGGCGAAGATGTTTATGGAAATTTAAAATTTGAATCGGGTGTTCACCGTGTACAACGTGTTCCTCAAACAGAAACGCAAGGACGTGTACACACCAGTGCAGCTACTGTTATGGTGTTGCCAGAAGCCGAAGAGTTTGACGTGCAAATAGACATGAAAGATGTGCGAAAGGATTTGTTCTGTGCTTCTGGTCCCGGAGGGCAATCGGTTAACACCACGTATTCGGCAGTTCGTTTAACGCATATACCAACCGGATTGGTTGCGCAGTGTCAGGATCAAAAATCACAACACAAGAATTACGAAAAAGCATTAACAGTTTTACGTTCACGATTATATGAAATGGAATTAAATAAAAAGCTCGAAGAAGATTCGGTTAAACGTAAATCGATGGTTTCTAGTGGTGATAGATCAGCTAAAATCAGAACGTATAATTATCCGCAAGGACGTGTTACTGAACACCGAATCGGACTTACTTTATACGATTTGAGCAGTATTATTAACGGTGATATTCAAAAGATTATTGAAGAACTCAAAATGGCCGAAAATACGGAGAAACTGAAATCCTTAGGTGAAGATGTTTTTTAAAAGTAAATCCCGATTTTAATCGGGATTTTTTATTTAATTCTTTTCAAAAGTTAGGTAATCTTTAGAACCATCGCCACTGGTATCCTCTAATTTTATTCTGTTTGAAGTAATTTCCAATACATCCCAATCATCACTAATTTCATCCAAAGGAGGCAAATCGCCAAAGTTTATTAGAAATTTAACTTTTCCATCATCTCTAAAAGTAGACCAATTTCCATTTTTAGTAACAGCATTTTTGACCGCTGTTGCAGATCCGTTGGCATTAAACGTAAAAATATAATCGGTATAATCACTGGTTTCATTTTTATTGTCATCCATATAAAGTGTAATTCGCCATGTACCTGCAGTTGCGTTGGATTGTACATTCTCTGGCGACACTATTTGTGGTACATCATCTGTAGAATCACTAGAACAGCTTATAAAAGTAACTAGAAGTATTGCACCGATTAAGAAATTAACAATTTTCATATATAGTATTTTTTAAATTACTGAATAACAGTATCAATATACAAAATATTTTAGAATCTATTTTTATGAATTATTGTTATATCAGATACAACTATTATTATTATTTATTTAGAATTTTTATTTTGTATCAAACTCTTTCAATTCTTTTGGAGCACGTTTTAAGGATATATAAATTCCAATTAATAAAGATAGCGCGATAAATGTCAATGAAAACCATTCTGGAAATTTATAATGATGTGCTAAAATTAACTTAATACCTACAAACGTTAATATGGCTATTAAACTGTATTTAAGGTAGTAAAATTTGGTTAACATGTTTGATAAGAAGAAATACATCGATCGCAAACCAAGAATAGCAAAAATATTAGAGCTAAACACTAAAAACGGATCAGAAGTAATGGCTAAAATAGCCGGGACACTGTCTATGGCAAATAAAATATCAGTAAACTCAATAATAACCAATGCGATAAAAAGTGGTGTTGCCGCAGTAATATGTCTAAGTTTGATAAAAAACTTTTCGCCCTGCATATGAGTTGTAATAGGTATAAATTTTCTAATTTGTCTGTAAATAAAAGATTTTTTAGGATTAAATTGCTCGTCTTTTGAAAAAGCCATTTTATAAGCTGTAAGCAATAAAAACACTCCAAAAACATAGGTAGTAAAACTAAATTTGTTGATAAGCATTACGCCAAAGAAAATCATCAATGCTCTAAAAACAATAGCTCCTAAAATTCCCCAAAACAATACTCGGTGTTGATATTTTAAAGGGATGTTAAACGATGTAAAAATTACTGCAATAACAAAAATATTATCCACGCTTAATGATAGCTCTATTAAATATCCTGTAATGTATTTTACTGATGCATTTAGCGGACTTAATTTATCGACATTTTCAATGGCTCCATTATTGTAGAGGTAATAAATTACAATGGAAAACAAGAATGACATACTAACCCAAATGGCTGTCCATATCGATGCTTCTTTAGTACTAATTACATGTGGATTTCTGTTAAAAACGCCCAAATCAAGGGCTAAGAAAAGAAGTATTGCAGCTATAAATATTATCCAAACTATCATGTTAATTATATTTTAGTGAGCAAATATACTCAATATAAATAATGTTTATAGATTTAAAAAAGAAAAACCCAATCATTGATTGGGTTCTCTTTTATATATAAGCAAGTGTTAATTAATCTATTTTATTTTATCTACAATAGCTTTAAAAGCTTCTGGGTGATTCATTGCTAAATCGGCTAAAACCTTTCGGTTAAGTTCGATGTTATTAGCTTTGGTTTTACCCATAAACTGAGAGTAAGACATACCGAATTGACGAGCTCCAGCGTTAATACGCTGAATCCACAATCCTCTAAAACTTCTTTTTTTGTTTTTACGGTCACGGTAGGCGTAAACCATTCCTTTTTCAACCGCGTTTTTGGCTACTGTCCAAACATTTTTTCTACGTCCGAAGTACCCTTTTGCTTGCTTCAATATCTTTTTTCTTCGAGCTCTTGAAGCAACTGAATTTACTGATCTTGGCATAATTCTTTCATTTTTTTGTAGTAGGCGAACATTTTTTACTGTTACTTGATTGGCGCTACTCCATGGTTAATAATTAACTCGGCAATAACTTATTTTAAAGTTAATTGCATTTTAACACTGTTCATATCTGATTCGTGAACCAAACCTGTATGTGTTAATTTTAATTTACGCTTTTTCGATTTTTTAGTCAAAATATGACTTTTATAAGCGTGCTTTCTTTTGATTTTTCCAGTTCCTGTAAGCTTAAAACGCTTTTTTGCACTGGATTTTGTTTTTAATTTTGGCATCTCTCCTCTATATTTATCTTGCTTATATATTATTTTTTCTTAGGTGTGATAAACATAATCATTCGCTTTCCTTCTAATTTTGGAAGTTGTTCTACTTTACCATACTCTTCCAAATCTTGAGCTAAACGCAGTAATAATATTTCACCTTGTTCTTTGAAAATGATCGAACGTCCTTTAAAGAAAACATAGGCTTTTACTTTTGCTCCTTCATTTAAAAATTTCTCGGCATGTTTCTTTTTAAACTCGTAATCATGTTCATCGGTTTGCGGTCCGAAACGTATTTCCTTTAACACTACTTTAGTAGCGTTGGCTTTAATTGCTTTATCTCTCTTTTTCTGTTCGTAAAGAAATTTTTTATAATCAATTACTTTACAAACTGGCGGATTGGCATTTGGCGATATTTCTACCAAATCCAACTCTAATTCTGCAGCAATTTGTTTTGCTTTTTGAATAGGGTATACACCCATTTCAACATTATCGCCCACTAAACGAACTTCAGGTACACGAATTTCGTTGTTAATTCTGTGAGCAGCTTCTTTGTTGTCTGTTCTTGCTATGACTTTTTATTTTTAGTTAAACGTTAAACTGATTCAGTGTTTCTGAAACTTCATTTTGCAATAAAGTTACAAAACTTTCAATTGATAAGGTGCCTAAATCTTCACCTCCGTGTTTTCTTACTGATATAGTTCCTTCATTCTTCTCATTTTCACCTACAATTATCATGTAAGGAATCTTACTTACTTCGGCATCTCTAATCTTTTTGCCGGTTTTTTCATTTCTTAAATCAATAAGGCCGCGAATTTCGGAATTTTCTAGGAATTCTAAAACATTTTTGGCATAATTTTCATATTTTTCGCTGATTGGCAGTATGATAACTTGTTCAGGTGTAAGCCAAAGTGGAAAATTTCCTCCGGTATGTTCTAATAGTACAGCTATAAACCGTTCCATCGATCCAAAAGGTGCTCTGTGAATCATTACCGGTCTGTGCATCTGATTGTCTGATCCTTTATATTCTAAATCGAAACGCTCTGGTAAATTATAATCAACTTGTATCGTTCCTAATTGCCAGCTTCTGCCTAAGGCATCTTTCACCATAAAGTCTAATTTAGGTCCGTAAAATGCAGCTTCACCATATTCTACCACATAATCCAATCCTTTCTCTTTTGCTGCGTTGATGATGGCATTTTCAGCTTTCTCCCAGTTTTCATCGCTACCGATGTATTTTTCTTTATTTTCCTTATCTCTTAAAGATACCTGAGCTGTAAAGTTTTTAAAACTCAACGCATTTAATACATATAAGGTGAGATCAATTACATTTTTAAATTCTTGATCTAACTGATCGGGTGTACAATATATATGAGCATCATCTTGGGTAAATCCTCTTACACGCGTTAAACCATGCAATTCGCCACTTTGTTCGTAGCGATAAACAGTACCAAATTCGGCAAAACGTTTTGGTAAATCTTTGTATGAATATTGTTTGTTGTTGTAGATTTCGCAGTGATGTGGACAGTTCATCGGTTTTAATAAAAACACTTCACCTTCGTTAGGAGTTAAAATAGGTTGGAAACTATCGGCTCCATATTTTTCATAGTGCCCAGAAGTTACATACAATTCTTTTTGGCCAATATGTGGTGTGGCTACCATTTCATAGCCAGCTTTTTTCTGTGCTTTTTTTAGAAATTGTTCCAAACGGTCCCTTAATGCAGCTCCTTTTGGCAACCACAACGGTAACCCTTGACCCACTTTGGATGAAAACGTGAAAAGTTCTAACTCTTTTCCTAATTTTCTATGGTCTCTCTTTTTGGCTTCTTCTAATAATTCGAGGTATTCTTTTAATTGTGCTTGTTTTGGAAAAGAAATACCGTATACACGTGTAAGTTGTTTGTTTTTTTCATCACCTCTCCAATAGGCACCGGCGACATTCATAATTTTTACTGCTTTAATGAGTTCGGTATTCGGTATATGTCCTCCGCGACATAAATCCGTAAAATCTGCATGATCACAAAAAGTTATATCTCCATCGGTTAAATTCTCTATTAACTCTACCTTGTATTCATTTTGCTGTTGCGTATACATGGCCAAGGCATCTTTTTTACTTACTGAACGCATTTTAAATTCAAATTTTCCACGTGCAAACTCAATCATTTTATCTTCGATGGTTTGAAAATCTTTTTCGGATAGCGTTTCTGAACCTAAATCAACATCGTAGTAAAATCCGTTTTCAATGGCCGGACCAATAGTTAATTTCACATTAGGATAAAAATGCGTTATGGCCTGCGCCAATAAATGCGCTGATGAATGCCAAAAAGCTTTTTTACCTTCTTTGTCATTAAAGGTATAAAATGCAATACTGCCATCGGTAGTTAATGGAGTACTTACTTCTACTGTAGTTTCATTAAATTTTGCAGAAATGATATTTCTTGCCAATCCTTCGCTTATACTTTTAGCAATATTATAGGGTGTTGAATTTGTTTCATACGACCTTACTGCGCCATCAGGAAATGTAATTTGTATCATATATAATAATTATGTTGCAAAGATATAGATTCCTTAATTTGTTGACAATTTATTTTATACAATATATACAAAGGTATTTTTTCTAATATTTTATGCCGATTTTTTATGAAAAAAGCTAAAATTGAACTTTTTAAAGGGTGTTTTTTCTAAAAAAATGAATTCATTTTGCTTAAAAATTACTAATAATTCAAAAAAAATGTTTTTTTTAAGAATGTAATTATTTGAAAATCCGATGACTAAAAAAATAATGATTTTTTCTTCAAAAAACCTTTAGAAAATGTTTGTTGTATAATGAAAAAGGTTGTAGGTTTGCACTCGCAAATGAGGTGAGGTATTGTGGGTTTATTAGGAATAGTTCTTTTCAGGTGTAGGGTTTTTGGAAATAAAATAAAAAAGTTAATTTTTATTTTGTTTGATTAAAAAAAAGGTTTTACATTTGCACCCGCTTTAAGGGATAAGGACGGAGATTGACAGGAAAGAGGAAGCATAAGTTCATTGAGAAAACAGAAAATCGACAGCGTAAA
>JAGXRT010000032.1 GCA_018335575.1 Bacteroidota bacterium
AAAAAGGATAATTAAAGATTTTTTAGCTAAAACCCACAGCTTTTAAAATTATAAAATTGTATTTATAATAAATATTTAACATAATTTCTTGGTATAATTTTAAATAAAATTCAATTTTTAACTAAGATAATTTGAAGAAGGTTAAAAAGCGATAAAAAAATGTATTTTAGCACGAATTTACTTGTGTTCACGTTAGTTATTCAAGGTGAAAAAAGTAAAAACAATTAACTAATTAAATAAATTATTAACTAAATTTTTATCTATGAGAAAATTTACTTTTTGGCTTTCTGCATTGATGTTGGTTTTCGGAATCAACCTAGCAACGGCCCAAACAAAAGTAATTTCCGGAAAAGTGACCGACGCAAGCGGGCCACTACCGGGAGTAAGTGTGGTAATTAAAGGAACCACCAAAGGGACTCAAACAGATTTTGACGGTAAGTATTCCTTAACTGCCAATGTTGGAGATGTACTCCAGTTTACATTTGTAGGAATGGAAACAGCCTCCAGAACTGTAGGAGCAGCCAATGTAATTGACCTAAAAATGGCTGAAGGTGCACTGGCATTGGAAGAGGTTGTTGTAACAGCTTTAGGTGTTGTTAAGAAAAAAGACGCCGATTTAAGTTCCTCTACTACAGTTGACACCAAATCACTTCAAAAATCTGGTGAATCTGGTGTTATTCAAGCTTTAGCTGGAAAAACTTCTGGACTTAGAATTACTAAAACTACTGGTGATCCTGGTTCTGGAGCTTATATGCAAATTCGTGGTCAGAATACCATTTTAGGAGATGCTTCGCCTTTAATTATTTTAGATGGGGTGCCGATTGCAAACTCTAATATTGGTAGTGGTACAGCTGGTGTTATCCAACAATCACGTTTAAATGATTTAAGCTCGGATGATATTGAAAACGTAACTGTATTAAAAGGAGCGGCTGCTGCTGCTGTTTGGGGTACGGGTGCTGCAAATGGTGTAATTATCATCAATACTAAAGCTGGAAAAATTGGTGCTAAAAAAATGAGCATTGAGGTTAGAAATTCAATTGCTATTGATAAAATTAATGTTGAGTTTGAAAAGCAACAAGTGTTTGGTCAAGGATTGAACGGCGTTTGGCAAGCAAATGGCTTACGCTCTTTTGGAGATAAAGTATCATTACGTAGCGGAGCTCCTGATGCTGTAACTGTTGGTAATTTAAGATTTGAATCGTACCAAACTGGTAAGATTTACTACCCTATAACTGCTAAAAACGATAAAACTAATTACAATAAGGTAAACAGAGATCAGGTTTTTGGTGATGGATTCACATGGGATAAATCAGTAAGCATTAATTATGGTGCTGAGAATTCAAGTACATTCTTAAGTTTCTCTGACTGGGATCAAAAGGGTATAATCAACGCTGGTTCTAATTACAGAAGACAAACACTCAGAGCAAATCAAACTACTAAATTGACGGATGATTTAACAGTTAAATTTAATACTTCGTATGCTAAAGTTAAATCTGATCGTATCCAAACTGGATCTAACGTTGAAGGTTTGTACTTAAGTTATTTAAGAAATCCACTAGATTTTGACAATACCGATTACAAAGGAGTACATTATAATGCTTCTGGCACTCCAACAAGAGATACACAAAGAGCATACAGAAACTATTTAGGAATTCCTTTAACCAGTGTATTTAACAATCCAGGTTGGACTTTAAATGAACAAGATAATCCAAATAAAGTAGAGCGTTTTACTATTGCTCCAGAATTTAATTGGAATATTAGAGAGAATATGAAATTAACTGCGCGTTATGGGTTAGATTACTATACAGACCATAGAGAGACTTACTTCCCTGTTCATTCAGGAGGTGGTAACATCAACGGATTCTACGGTCAGGATGATATTCAGGAAAAAACTCAAAACTTCAACGTGTTTTTACAAACCAATTATGATTTAACAGATGCTGTTAAATTAAATTGGATTTTAGGAGCTACTCTTGATAGAAAAGAATATGCAAGAATTTCTGGTACGTCTTCTACCTTTGTAAATCCTTTTGTGGGAGATTTAAGAATTTTCTCTAACTCAACAGCAGCTAACACCAATGCTACTAGTTATAAGGAAGAGTCTAGAAAATCTGGAGGTTATGTAGTGTTAAATGCAGACATATACGATCAGTTATTATTAGAGTTAACAGGAAGATATGAAAGACCATCTTCATTAGAGGCTAATACGTTTTATCCAAGTGCATCCTTAGGATGGTTATTCTCTAAAAATTTTGAAAGCGATTTCTTAAGTTTTGGAAAATTCCGTGCAACCTATGGTGAAATTGGTATTGAACCAGCTGTTTATTCAACAAGTACTACATATGCTGCTACTAACATCGCATCTTCTTGGGGCGATGTGTTAAATGCATCAGTGTATGGAAATCCTTTTGCCCGTTCCTTAACGTTAGGAAATCCTTTATTAAAAGAAGAGCGTGTAAAAGAATTTGAAATCGGAACTGATTTACGATTTTTACAAAACAAAGTAACCTTAGGGTTAACGTATTATGACAGAACTACTGAAGATGCTATCTTAAATTTAGATGTAGCTCCATCAACAGGTTTTGGTGGCACATTAGCAAATGCGGCAGAAATAACCAACAAAGGTATTGAGATTGATTTAGGATTAAAATTAATTTCAAAAGGAGATTTTAACTGGAATATGAACATGAGCTACTCTCAAAACAAAAACATGGTAGAGAGCTTAAGCGGTGTTCAGTCAGTATTTTTAGCCGGATTTACAGGAGTTTCCTCAAGAGTAGTTGAAGGACAACCTATGGGTGCTCTTTGGGGTGTAGCATGGAATAGAGACGCAACTGGTAAATTAATTTTAGATGCAAATGGCTTCCCAACTGCAGCGCCAGCTGAATCTGTTCTTGGTGATCCAAATCCAGATTGGATGGGTGGTTTAGGAACTACTATTTCATACAAAGGACTTACCTTATCAGCGCAATTAGAAACTTCTCAAGGAAATGATATGTGGTCTGGAACTAAAGGGGCGATGATTAACTACGGTACTTGGAAATCTACAGGAGATGAATCAGTTGCGCCGTCAGATATTAAAACATCTGCTGGTGTAGTAATTCCTGCTGGAACAACCTTTAGAGGTCACGTTCAAGATTTTGGTGCTGGCCCAGTAGCATTAACACAAACCTGGTGGATGGGAACCGGAGGAGGTTTCGGTCCAGTAGGAGAACAATTTGTTGAAGATGCATCTTGGACAAGAATTAGAGAAATTTCATTAGCATATACGTTGCCTGTTAAATACCTTAAATCAACTGGTTTAACAAGTGTAGAAGTAAGTGCTTCCGGTAGAAACTTAGCTTTGTGGACAGATGTTGAAGGATATGATCCTGACTCTAATTTAACTGGTCCTTCTAAAGGACGTGGTTTAGATTATTTTGGTAATCCTAGTACAAAATCATATTTATTTACCTTAAAACTAGGATTTTAATAACTTAAAACATTATAGTCATGAAAAATACAATAAAACTATTATTTTTCCTTCTATTAACTATAAGCTTTGTTGCTTGTAGTGACTTTACAGACGGAATAAATGAAAACCCAAATAACTTTACTTCTGCACCTGGAAGTATGTTAATTGGTCAAGCTAATATGGAAGTAGTTAAACTATTTTCATCACAGGCAGGTAGAACATCATCTATTTTCACCGATCAATTATCAGGTATTGATAGACAGTATACTTCGTTAAACACTTATGTTACTACTGCTGGTGATTATGATGATGATTGGACTGATTTATATGCTTCAGGTTATGGTCAGGCCAAATTAGCAGAACAAGATGCAGTTAAAACTGGTAATAAAGTGCTAGAAGGTGTAGCGCAAATTGTACAAGGTATGTTAATTGCAGAAGCTGCTAGTTTATGGGGTAATGTTCCATTCATTGAGGCTGGAGATTATGTAAAGTACCCAAATCCAATGTACGACGGTCAAAAAGCTGTTCTAGATGGTGCTCAAGCATTATTTACTAAAGGAATTGCAAATGTTGGAACTGCAACTGTAGCTAGCCTTTTTGGAGCTCCTGTTTATAGAAGCAATAGCGCTACTTGGGCTAAGGTTGGTAACTCTTTAAAAGCACGTTATTATTTAGTAGCTAAAGATTATCCTAATGCTTTGGCTTTTGCAAAATTAGGTATATCTAGTAGAACGGAAGACTTATTATCCAATCACACGAGTACAGTAGGTCAAAAGAATATGTATTTTCAGTTTTTAGCTGAGTTAAGATCAGGAATGTTAAGTGGTCAGAATTCTCATTTATATAAGTTAGTTTCTGGAACAACACCAAGATTATTGGCAACACCAGGAGATGCTCAAAGAAGAGCGATTTATTTTACTGGTACCGAGCCAAGAACTAGTTCTGGAGGAATTTTTGCAGTAGATGCTTCTTTCCCGATTATCTCATTTGTTGAAACTAAATTAATTGAAGCAGAAGCAGCTTACAGAACCGGTGGTGATGGGCTTACTCCATTTAATGCTGTTCGTACTGAATTAGCTTCAGTTTACGGTGGAAGTTTCCCAGCTTCTACAGCTACAGGAAATGCCTTATTGTTACAGATTTTAGAAGAAAAATACATTTCTCTTTTAGGACAAACTCAGGTGTTCCACGATGTGAGAAGAACCAATAACGCTATTGGCGTGCCAATTAAGGGTGTTGGAGCTACAAAAATACCACAACGATTTTTGTATCCACAAGTTGAAATTAATGCTAACAAAAATTTCCCTGGTTTGGTTGATTTATTTGAGCCAACACCGGTTAATAAATAATTGAATTAATTAGATTGTAAAAAGCGTTCTTCGGAACGCTTTTTTTTAACAAAAAATTAAACAAAAATTAACATATTTAAGTTATTCAATAAAAGCTTCTAAAACATGAGAAAAATATAATTAAAACTTTAAAAAAGTACATTAAAAGCAAAAAAATAACCATTATACTGTTTGTACTTATAATTTAGAAGCTGTTTTACAGCACTACTGCGGCGCCCTCTTTGTTAAATTGTTTTTTGAATGAAATTAAACAATATATTCGCGAATTATACAGAATTATCATTCAGGTAACTACTGTATAAAAATCAATAAATCAAATTATTAACTTAAATTTTATCTATGAGAAAATTTACTTTTTGGCTAACGGCTTTATTTTTAGTTTTCGGACTAAACCTAGCTACTGCCCAAACAAAAGTAATTTCTGGTAAAGTGTCCGATAATTCGGGTGCATTGCCAGGAGTAAGTGTGGTAATTAAAGGAACCACCAAAGGAACTCAGACTGATTTTGATGGTAAGTATTCCATCCAGGCAAATGTAGGAGACGTGCTCCAATTTACATTTGTGGGTATGGAAACTGCTACTGCTACAGTAGGAGCTACCAATGTTATTAATGTTACTTTAAAAGAAAGTGCATTGGCATTGGAAGAAGTTATTGTTGTGGCTTATGGTACTGCTAAAAAAGCAGATTTTACTGGTTCGGCTACAAAAATTTCTTCTGAAACAATGGGAACAAAACCTGTGACCAATTTATCACGCGTTATTGAAGGTAATTCTGCCGGTGTTATTGTAACCTCAGGTAGTGGTCAGCCAGGTGCCGGTCAGGATATCCGTATCCGTGGATTTGGTTCAGTTAATGCTTCAAGTGCTCCGTTATACGTAGTAGACGGTGCGCCATTTTATGGTGAAATATCTACCATCAATATGGGGGATGTGGAGAATGTTACCATTTTAAAAGATGCTGCCTCTACTGCTTTATACGGTAACAGAGCTGCCAATGGGGTAATTATGATTACCACTAAAAAGGGTAAGAAAGGATTTTCTCAAACATCCTTAAGTATCAACCGCGGTATTTCAAATCCGGGTATCAAAGAATATGAAAGAGTAAATGCGTATGAATACTATCCGTTAGCTTGGGAATCCTACCGTAATAGTTTGTATTTTAGAACTTCAGCCCCACTATTTACCATCGATAATGCCAACGGTATTGCCAGTGGCACGTATCCTCGTAATTCAAGTGGATTGCAAATTTATCCGGGTACTTCTACAACCTATTCAGACATTCATCAGTTATTGCAAAACAACCCGTTTGATAAATCAGGGTTGAATTTAATTGGTACGGATGGTGTGCTGAATCCTGCAGCTAAATTAATGTATCCGGAAGATATGGATTGGCAAGGAGCATTATACCGTACGGGTCAGCGTAGTAATTACGATTTAGTATACCAAGGAGGTGCCGATAAAACTGATTATTATGTGTCGTTAGGATACTTAAATGAAGAAGGATATGCTGTTCAGTCTGATTACCAACGGTATACAGGTCGTATTAATGTAAATAATCAAGCAACCGAATGGTTTAAAACCGGTTTAAATTTAGGAGGTACCATCACCAAATCATTACAAGCAGAAAGCGGCGGAACAGCCTTTGTTAACCCATTCTTCACTGCTCGATTAATGGGTCCTATTTATCCGTTACACAAACACGATCCGATTACCGGTTTGGTACAATACGATGCCGATGGTAAAAAAGTGATGGAAACTTCCCGTCCTATTCAAAACGGTAGACATTCTTATTATGAAACCATCTTAAATGATCGTATTGCCAGAACCAATACTATTTTTGGTAAAACGTATTTTGAATTTAAATTCTTAAACGATTTTAAATTTACTACCAATGTAAGTGTTGATTCAAGAAATTACAATTTTGAACGTTACGACAACCGTTTTGTTGGGGATGGTAATCCTGCCGGTCGCGGAGGAAGAACTAACACCCTAACTAAAACAGTTAACATAAACCAGTTATTAAATTATACCAAGTCATTTGGTAACCATAATGTAAATGCCTTATTAGGTCATGAAAATATGGATTATACCTACCGTTATTTTTACGGATTCCGTCAGGGATTAATTGTTGATGGACATTCAGAATTAATAAACTTTACTACCACTAATACCTTAACATCCTATGAAGATAAATACCGCACCGAAGGTTATTTTGGACGTTTAGATTATAACTACAACAGCAAATATTATCTTTCGGGGTCCTATCGTAAAGACGGATCTTCTAAATTTCACGAAGAGGTACGTTGGGGTGATTTTTGGTCATTAGGAGCTTCATGGAGACTTGATCAGGAAAACTTTATGAAAGATTCTAATTGGTTTAATCAGTTAAAATTAAGAGGATCGTATGGTGAAGTTGGAAATGATGCTGGTATTGGATTGTATGCCAACCAGGCTTTATATGAATTAGGTAGAAACAATGCCAATGAACCAGGTTTTGTATTCCAGTCATTACCTAATGATGTATTATCATGGGAAGCAAATAAAAGTTTTGATGTTGCCGTAGAATTCGGTATCAAAAACAGAATTGAGGGATCGGTAGAGTTTTATCACAGAATATCAGATAATTTATTATTTGATGTGCCACTTCCGTTAACAGCTGGAGTTGGTAGTGTAACTAAAAATGCTGGAACCTTGTTTAATGAAGGTGTTGAAATTACTTTATCATCGGATATCATCAAAAAAGACAACTTTAAATGGAATCTTAATGTTAATGCTTCTACCATTAAAAATGAATTTACCAAATTACCGGGTGATAAAATTAATGATGATGGTACTAAGTATTATGATGAAATTATAACAGGTACAAAAAAATTAAGAACAGGACAATCATTATACGATTACTGGTTACGCGATTGGACCGGTGTAGACCCAGCAGATGGACTTTCGTTATACAAATTTGATGAAACCAGAACCCCTGGAGCCAGCGAGCGCACCATTAATGGCGTGTTAATGACTACCAATCCTAATAATGCACAGTATCATTATGTAGGATCTTCTATACCAGATGTAATGGGAGGTATCACCAATACCTTTAATTATAACAACTTTACGTTATCGTTCTTAGTTACCTATCAGTTTGGAGGTTATTCATATGATTCAACCTATGCTAACTTAATGCACGGAGGATCATCAACAGGTCAAGCTTGGCACCCAGATATTTTCAAACGTTGGCAAAAACCGGGTGATATAACCGATGTGCCGCGTTTAGACTCAGCACAGTCTACCAATATCAGTGCAGCATCAGACCGTTGGCTAACAAGTTCTTCATTTGTTAGTTTAAAATCGATGAACTTAACCTATACCTTACCTAAAGATGTGGCTAAAGATTGGGGCTTAGTAAATGCTAGAATATATATCAGTGGCGAAAATCTTTATTTAGACGCTTCAAGACGTGGATTGGATGTACAACGTAGTTTCGCCGGAACTACCGATTATACCTATACACCGTCTCGTATTATATCTACCGGATTAAACTTAACATTCTAAAATCAGTACGATATGAAAAATATAGTTAAAAAAATAGGAATTTTATTAATGGTAGTGTCATTAGCTTCATGTAGTGACGATTACCTGGATACACTGCCTACAGATGCTGTAGGTGCAGATGATGCCATTGCAACCACTAAAAATGCCTGGGCATCCTTAAACGGAATTCACCGTTTGTTGTACTCTCAGCATAGAAGTACACAAGCCGAAGGTGGATTGGGAGGTATCTTTTTACTTTCGGATCATTTAGGAGAGGATATTGCTTATCCTAGTACTTCTAACAACACCTCATGGTTTGGAGGGACTCATAAATGGGTTGATCATAGAAATGAAAACAGTTCTATGGCTTCGTATCCGTATTATTTTTTCTATAGAATTATAAATGATGCTAATTTAATTATCAATAAGATTGACAATGCATCTGGAGATCCTACAGAAAAAAATAGAATTAAAGGTCAAGCTCTGGCTTATAGAGGTTGGGCACACTTTAACCTTGTACAATTTTACGGAAAACGTTATGTTGCAGGAACTACAAACAATCAACTAGGAGTTCCTATAATGTTGGCTTCTTCTGAAGAAGGAATGGCCCGCAATACCGTTGAAGAAGTGTATACCCAAATCAACAAAGATTTAAACGATGCGGCTACTTTATTAACAGGGTACAACCGTGCCAATAAATCACACCTTAATTTGAATGTGGTGAATGGTTTAAGAGCGCGTGTTGCCTTAACACAAGGTAAGTGGGTAGATGCAGCTACGCATGCTGCAAGTGCAAGAACAGGCACTGGAATTGCTTTAATGTCTACTACCCAGTTTTTACAAGGATTTAATGATATTAGTAACCCAGAGTGGATATGGGGAAGCAATGTGCTTTCAGATCAAACCATGTTCTTTTATTCGTTCCATGCCTATATTTCAAGAAACTTTAGTTCTTCACACATTAGAACGCATCCGAAGTCAGTATATTCCGATTTGTATACGAAGTTTCCTTCAACCGATGTAAGAAGAACTGTAGTAGCAACTACCAACTCTACTGCGGATAATTACCCATCATATATGTCATTTGCTAGCGGTGTAACCTATAACCGTTTTGCTGCAGCGAGTAACAAATTCTGGGTTAAAGATCCTTCTAGCTCTGTAGCTGATATCGTTAATATGAGAGCGGCTGAGATGTTTTTAATAGAAGCAGAAGCAAGAGCCCGTAATGGTGAAGATGTGTTAGCTCAAAACGCCTTACACAGTTTAAATTTGATGAGAAGAACGGATGTTCCTGTTAAATCAGTAAACACTGGTCAAGCCTTAATTGATGAAATTATGTTGCACAGACGTATGGAGTTATGGGGAGAAGGGTTTAGATACTTCGATTTAAAACGTACCAATGCTCCATTGAAACGAGATCATACCGGTACAAACCACAACAATACGCAAGTTGGCGGTATATTTAATGTACCTGCAGGAGATATAACTTGGGAGTTTATGATTCCACGTGCAGAGTTAAATGCCAACCCTAAAATGGTACAAAACCCTAGCTAATTATTATAAAGCTATATATTAAAAGCGTTCTTCGGAACGCTTTTTTTATATCCTAAATTTAGATTTATGTAGGAATGTCTGATTATAAAAATCTTTTTTGGTTTTGTTGGCGCTGTCTTCAGCAGGATTGAGGTAGCTGTTGTGGTTAAAATAGGAAAGCGAACATGAAGTTTTATAAAAAAGTTGTACAATAGTTATATATAAGTTGTACAAAAAAAGTAATAAAGTTGTACAACTATTTGTACATTTATGCTGAAGTTTGTTCTAAGTGTACCGTATCATTGACAAAAAGGTACCGCAAACTGCCATTTAACTACTAATTAAAACTTGTTAATTATGTCTATACGTTACCGCATTACACAACGCAAGAACACCATTCAGCAATCATCGGAGGTGCTGCACATCATGCAGGCAGTTACCACCGGTACCGTAGATTTGGAAACCATCAGTTACGAAATTAGTCAGGAATCTACCCTGAGTAGGGCTGATATTTATGCCGTTTTAATAGCTTTAGGTGGGAAGCTACAGCAACATCTGGCCGATGGCAAGATGGTAGATCTGGGCGATTTAGGAAAGTATCGGATAGGTTTTAAGGGTGTGGCCGAAAAAGACCGCAGCCAGTTATCGGTAAAAAGAATTAAACGGTTTTATCTTAACTACCAACCCTCATTGTGCCTTAAACACTGGCTGAAGAGCGGTGTTAACGTGTATAAAGAGGGGAGTAGGAGCCAATAAATTTAATCTGTGCAGCAAGTAATCTTGATTAATGATAAATTTCAACAATCCAATTACCTTTTTCTAGGATTTTAAAGTTAAACTCAGCGTCGTAATTAGAACCCCCAAATTTAGTAGGTACAGAGTACCGCATTTCACATTCAAAAGGATAGGTAGTAATGTTTTCAAAAACCGCTCTACCCATTAATATATTTAAAGTACCGCTAGAACTTAGAATATTTCTGGGAACCGGAAATGAGTTTCCGCCGTTTTTAATGGTAATTGTAACTTTATTTACATCATCGCTGGCTTTACGAATAATGTACCGTTGAACCGATGTTTTTCTTATTACTTCGTATGGATTTACGACCTTTTTGCCCAGATATTCATTGTTTTTCCAAATGCCATCTGCAATAGAGTCTTTTCCCTGAACAATTGATACTAATGTTCCTTCACCATTGCGTTCCCCTTTTTTCCATTGTCCTGTGTAGGTAGAACCATCTTGATAGATCATTACTCCGTGGCCATGTGGGTACCCATTTTTAAATTCACCTTTATAGGTGTGTAATCCTTTTGCTGTACCTTTTCCATGTGCTAAATTTTTTTTGCATTCACCTAAATATTCTTCTGTTATATCTTTGAGTAAGACTTTGCAAGATTGTTGTGGGTATAAAAATGTTGAAAAAAAAAGTAAAAGTATTACTGTTATAGTTGAAGATTTCATGTTATTATATTTTGATTGTATTAAAGTTACTAAATTAAAATTAGCTAGACCAGAATATAGATAATAAAAAAAGGGTTGTAGCTACAACCCTTTTTAATAAAACTAAATTTAATTACAGTTTTGTTACGACAAATTTTGTGCCGTCGTTTACAACTTTAAGGATTTTATATGCTTTTGGACTTCCCCAAGATGCAGGTCCTACAAAATATGTATATGGATAATTAGTACCATCAAAAGTGCCTGTAATAGTTTGGATAGTACCGTTTGGATGTAACAATTTAAAGGTATAGTTAAAGTTTACTCCTTCACCCCAATCTAAAATAGTTACATAATAATCTCCAACAGGGTCTTCTAACCAAATAGCATGATCAACTTCTGGATTAGCACCAGTAGCCCCACCAGTACCCCACAAAGTGGCAGGATAGGTAGCGGTATCGCTATGCTTACATAGCCCTCAATCACCTCGCACACAAGTCAATACATTTTGATTAACAACAATATTATTGACTTTTTTTCAATTTCTATACAAAAATAAAAGACCCTCAAACATGAGGGTCTTTAAGCAATATAAAACAATATATTATTGGTTCCAGAATACTTTGGTTGTAAACTTGTCACCTCCAATAGCCGTACTGGCAGCTTTGTAGTTATCTCCATTTCTTTGAGATTCATCAGCCGGATAAGTTAGTCGTACAGGAACTTTACCTTCAGCAGCTGCATCAGCTTCTGCAGGAGCTAATAATACTGGATATTTAAATATTCTCCAAGAAGACCATGCTTCAAAACCGCGGGAATAAAGGGCAATGTATTTTTGCATTCCAATTGATTGTTGCCAATTTGTAGCATCATAAGCTACACTTGGTTGTGCTATATAAGCAGCAGCATCTGCTGATGGTGCCCAATACTTAATAGAAGCTGTAATTGCCTCGTTGTAATGGGTTGCTGCACCCGTTACACCTCCTAGTCCTCTTGCTGCGGCTTCGGCTAATAAGAATTTAACCTCTGCATAGTCAAGGATAACACCTTCAAAGTCTGGTTTGTGAAAAATGTCCCCTAAATGTGTAAATGCAACAAAAGAGTTATTTGCGCCATAAGGCCCACCTATGTATGGAGTTTTATTATCTCCTAAATATACAGGGGTTCTAGGGTCATTTAGCGGAACAATAATGTTTACAAATGTATCTGCAGCGACTACGTCAGAGCGTCCGCTTTCTACTAAATTCTCCCACAATGGATTAGCATAAGGAGAAGATGATAAAAATTTAAATGCAGCATTGTCTGCATTGGATGTAAATACACCACCAGCTACAGCTGATGCAACTTTACCTCCATCTTTAACTCTAAGAGCCATTCTTAATTTCAACGAATTTGCAAATTTCTTCCAGGATGCAACATTTCCGTTATAGATGAAGTCGGCTGATCCAAAAGAACCTGAGCTTGGATTTAAATCAGCAATTGCAGCATCAAGTTTAGTAAATAAAGAAGCATAGATATCTGTATCGTTATCGTACTTTGGAAGCGGGTTATCAATGTCAAGCGCTTCAGTATATGGTACATCACCAAATACATCAACTAAAACATGAAATGTGTATACTTCTAGAATTGAAATTACAGCTAATTGGTTTTTATTTTTAGCTACTAATGCCGGTGCTATATTAGCGCCTTCAGCAGTTAAAATTTTCTTAGCTTCTTTAAAATCTATCAATACATCTCTGTACAAAGCATTCCAGAAACGTCCTGGGACGTCGCGCGTACCAAGTCTGTATTGAGTTTCATCTGGATATGTAGTTGCAGACCAATATTGCGCCAAATTGTTAAATATGTTTATATTAACATTATGGGTTTTCATAGTTCTTGCCAAGTTTCTTTCAGCATTGCTGAACAGGGTGCTTGCAGGAACTTCGGTAGCTTGCTTAGGGTCTTTATTCCATTCACTAAAGTCATTAGTACATGAAACAGCACCTAATAAAACAAAAGCTATTAATATATATTTTTTCATAATTAAATTACTTTTTAAAATTGAACTTTAAGGTTAATACCTAACTCTTTAACAGATGGGTATGCTCCAGATTGATATCCTTGAATATTTCCAGAACTTAAACCAGCTTCAGGATCTGCATACGGAGTGCTCTTATCAATAATCCATAAGTTTTTACCAATAGCAGTCAAAGTTAAATTGCTAACATGCAATTTTTTGAGTACATCTTTAGGGAAATCGTAAGAAAGAGCGACTTCTCTTAATTTAACAAAACCTGCATCATAAGTATGTTCTGCATTAGTTGCACGAGCATATCCCCAAGGGTTTGCATAGTAATCAGCTCTTACACGTTTTGTGTTAGGTGTGCCGTCAGCTAAAACTCCAGGTAAAATTACTCCACCACCATTAGCTAAAGTATTTCTTACTGGGTTTCCTAAGTCATTAATAAATACAGTATTAGCATATATACCGGTTGCATAACCATACCAAGTATCTAATGAGAATACGTCTCCTCCTTTTTTAACATCAATTAAGAAACTGAAGTTAATGTTTTTATATCTAAAGGAATTGTTGATACCGCCTATCCAATCAGGATTTACATTACCAATAACTTCTTTTGAAGCAGATTTTTGATAGTAACCAGTTGAGGCAACTATTTTTTCTCCTTTTTCGTTGTAAACGTAGTTATAACCAACAATTGAACCGTAAGGCTGGCCAACAGTAGCATTAATAGAAACTCCACCTTGTACAGAAGCTAATTGTAATTGATTTACCCCTTCATACAATGAAACTACTTTATTTTTATTTTTACTCCAGTTTAAATTAACATCCCAAGAAAAATCAGCTGTTTTAATTGGAGTAGCATTTAAACTTAATTCAACCCCTTTGTTGGTAATTTCACCAGAGTTAACCCATTTTGAATCGTACCCTGTAGCATTTGATACAGACACAGACATAATTTGGTTTATGGATGATTTGTCATAAGCAGAAAGGTCAAATCCTAATCTGTTGTTGATGAATCTCATTTCAAGACCAATTTCTTTTTCTTTGGTTGACTCATCTTTTAGGTTTGCATTGTTTTTAGATGCCGGTAATGAATATAACGGATTTCCACCCATGTTACCAATGTTTGAATACGTATCGTAAATTCTTAAGGCGTCAGCAGCATTACCTGTTTCTGCATATCCTGCTCTTAACTTACCAAAGGTAATTACGTCACTTTCAATAAATTTAGAGAAAAGGAAGCTTGTTGAAACTGAATAATAATCAAATTTATTATCATCTTTAGGTAAGGTAGATGCTTTTTCATGTCTGTACGATCCCTCTAGGTATAAGTAGTTGTCATAACCTAAACTTACGTTTCCAAATATTGAATTTCTACCCCATTCAGCGTCGTATTCTCCTGGTGCAACCGATAATTCTTTACTGTTACGTAATGCATATAAACGCGGAACTACTAAACCACCTGTAGTTGCAGCAAAAATATTATTAGCTTTACTTCTTACAGCATTTGCCCCAACAGTACCTCTTACGTTTAATTTATCTGCCATAAAGTTTTTATCAAAATTCAAATAAAGGTCATAGTTGTTATTTTGGAAACTATTTAAACCTTTGCTGTATTCTGATACGTCAACACTTCCTACTGCTACTCGTTCTTCTTGAATTTCATTATAAGTATCTAACGTACCTCTGGCCATAACATCTAACCAATCATTAACTTTATATGTTAATGTAATGTGACCGTTTACACGATTTCTTTCGTCATTTTGATAATTTTCGTAACGAGTCCAATAAGGGTTGTCAAAATAAATTGGAGTTAAATCAAAAGGTGAATTTGTATTCCAAGTTATGTTTTCACGTGTCAAGAAATAAGCAGCTCTTTGTTCTTGGATATCAACGTTGGTTTGATACCATTGTTTGAATGATTGGTTAGGGTTTTTAGAATCATAACCTGTACCATAACGACCTTTACCCTTAATTCTAGAATAAGTTACTTTAGAATTTACGCTAATTTTATCATTTAAATTGTACGATCCTCCAAAGTCAAAAATGTCTTTTTTGATTGAACTGTTAGGTAAGATACCTGATTGATCAAAATTAGTATATGCTAAACGATAGGTTCCTTTCTCAGTTGCTCCATCAAACGAAACGCTATTAATAGCAGTTACTGATGTTTCAAAGAATGAAGTAGGATCATTATTAGCGGCTAACCATGGTCTTGGTTTTAAATACGTATCTGGTAATTGAGGATAGAACGAATCCCATTGGTAAACCAATTTGTTAGGATCAAAAGCGGCTCCAAAAGAAGCATCTTCAGTAGATGGAGTAACTAAATCTAATGAACCATCTCCATCCATATCATAATCTTCAAAATAACCAGTACTTCCATAATACGCACCATATCCTGCACCATACGATTTTTGATATTTAGTATAGGTCGATGGGTCAAAATTACCAATTGAATAACTAGAATTTACAGTCAAACCTAATTGATTATCTTTTGCTTTACCTTTTTTGGTAGTAATAATTACAACACCATTAGCTGCGCTTGATCCGTACAATACAGAAGCAGCACCCCCTTTAAGGATATTGATTGATTCAATATCATCTGGGTTAATATCTGATGCAGCATTACCATAATCATAACCACCTCTACCTGTTTGTTGATTAATACTATTTGTATTATTGTTGCTTAAAGGAACACCATCAACTACAAATAATGCTTGGTTATTTCCTGTTAATGAGCTGTTACCACGTATTACAACATTCGTAGAACCACCCATTGTACCACTCGACTTAATTTCAACCCCAGATATCTTACCAGATAGCGAATTCATAAAGTTTGCATCTTTAACACGAGCAACTTCATCACCACCAACCTGTTGAGTAGAATATCCTAAAGATTTTTTCTCTTTAGAAATTCCGAGCGCAGTTACTACCACCTCATCTAAAACTTGTGTTCCAGATAATGTTACGTTAATAACGTTAGTAGATCCAACAACTTTTGTTTGAGTTTCAAATCCCACATAGCTAAACATCAACGCATCGCCGACTTTAGCTTTAATTGAGAATTTTCCATCAAAATCTGTGGCGACTCCAACTGTGGTGCCTTTAATTAAAACACTAACTCCCGGTAATGGACCAGATTCGTCTGAAACAGTACCAGTTATAGTCTTTTCTTGTGCAAAGGAAATTTGCACAAATAACGCTAATAATAGCGCTAGAATACCATTAAACTTTGTTTTCATTGTATAATTATTTGAATTAATTAGCTCAAAAATCTTAAATTTATGTTAATAAAACAACTATTTGAGCTTTTTTTTTTAGGTTAATGTTAAATTAAAGTATAAACGCTATTTAAATTTCATAATCGAAATAATATTACTAAGTTTACTGAATATTTTGTAAAAATTATTTCATGGTTTGCGAGAAAAATATGTAACTTTTTTTTAAAAAGTTTGTTTCCAAGTAATATGCACTTTAGCATTCTGAAAATCAAAGGAATCTCTGGGAAATTTTCCGATAGCATAGCTTAGCGATAGAAATCCATTGGGTATTTTAAACGCATAACCTAGTCCTAATCCAACCAATGCATCATTAGTATTTTGAACCTGATTTTTTACAATTCCAAAATCGGAGATGCTGTAAAGAAAAGAATCATTAGCTGTTATAAAACGGTATTCTAAATTTAAAATACTATAGGCAGCTACCCGAATTTGCTGTTCGTTAAAACCTCTAATAGTAGTTGCTCCACCAATGAAGTACAATTCATTGGTGTAATAATCATCGCTTATAATTTTTTTGGATTGGTTCTGAACAAAAATATAATTCCGATTATTTAGTTCATGTGTATAATTCACGAACATCTCTAATTGTTGTTGGTTTGTTTTAGTTCCTTCAACAGTTCTGCTACCAGTATAGGCATTAAAGTGTGTTTCCCATATCGTACTAAAAATTCTTGTAGGTTTTATAAGTTCATAAGAATACCCAATGCCTATTAAGTTTTTCTTAAAGGCTGCTAAACTCGAATTATTAGTTGTGTTTAAAAGACTGGATGTTTGCGCTTGATAAACAGTTTTTAATTGGTGTGCATTTAGTTGATATGACAGACCTGTATTAACTGTTGTAACCAAGTAGGTAGAATCTTGTTTGTGTAATTCAAAGGAGCCCTCCAAAGAAAATGGCGAATTAAAAAGGTAAGGCAACTTGGTATTTAATAAAAAATTGGTTCTGTCCATACCAGCCGCATTCCATTTAACGGAAAACTGTTCACCTTTATTTAAAAGATTATTGAATAATACATTGGCATATCCATAAAACGTTAGCTTTGAGCTGTTTTCATCAGTTTTAAAACCTAGCAAACCATCAAATTGATGCGCTTTTTTCTTTTGAAGATATAAAAAGATTTGAGTAGAATCATTGGTAAACAATACTGCTGGCGGTTTTAGTTCTGATACGAATAAGAGTTTATTAAGTGCTGCACTGGCGTTTATTAATTTCTGCTGGTTATATACAGAGGTTTTTTTTAAGGAAGTTTGATGTTTAATAAAAGCTGTAGGAAAATCAGGGTAACCTTCAATAATTATTTTATCAATGGATCTTAGCTTGTTTTTTTTGATTTCTAAAAAAGCGACAAGTTTGTTGTCTTTAATAGCCTGGTTTTTTAATTGGACCGTTACAAAAGGATATCCCAAAGCGTTGTAATGTTTAAGAATTTCTGTAACAATAGTTTCCAGCATATCCGTGGCAACTTCAACAACGTTTAGTTCTATGTTAAATTTTTGTCGTATAGAAATTGGTAAGGCTTCATCAATCAATACGCTTATTGAAGTAAATTGCTTACCAGCTGTAAAATTGTATGCAACGGTATGGTCGTTTTTACTTGTGCGCTCAAAATACGAATTGAGATATCCTTCTGTTTGTGCGAGTAAATTAATAGAGTCAAGTTCATGTTCAACTTCCTTAGCATTGTAAAAAACAGTATCGTATTTAAAGTTGTTTAGCAATCTTTTAGAAATACTGTCTGTTGGAAATAGTTTTAACTGAATTTCTTGTGCTTTTATTGGATAAAAAACAAAGAAAAAAATTAGTATATATATATATGGTGTAAAAAATGCTTTTTGAAACACAAATTTATGAGTTAAAATACATAGGAAAGATACAAATTTTGAGCATTTCAATAACTTTTAAAAATTTAATTCTTAGGAGTTTGTTTAAAGTGAAAATTATTTCTAAATTTGCAAACTCTTTAAAAATACGAGAGTTAAAAGAAAAACAAGTAATAAACAACAAATTAGTATGCCAACTATTCAACAATTAGTAAGAACAGGAAGAGCCAAAATGACTAAGAAGAGCAAATCGGCTGCTTTAGATTCTTGCCCACAACGAAGAGGGGTATGTACGCGTGTTTACACTACAACACCAAAAAAACCGAACTCAGCAATGCGTAAAGTTGCGCGTGTTCGTTTAACAAATGGTAATGAAGTAAATGCTTACATCCCAGGTGAAGGGCACAATCTACAAGAGCACTCGATAGTATTAGTAAGAGGCGGAAGGGTAAAAGATTTACCAGGTGTTAGATACCACATTGTACGTGGTGCGTTAGATACTGCCGGAGTTAACGGTAGAAATCAGCGAAGATCTAAATATGGTACTAAACGCCCTAAACAAAAGTAATTTTAAAAACTTTTAAAGAAAAGACATGAGAAAAAGAGCGGCCAAAAAAAGAATTCTTTTACCAGATCCTAAATTTAACGACCAGTTAGTAACACGTTTTGTAAACATGTTAATGTGGGATGGTAAAAAGTCTGTAGCTTTTAAAGTGTTTTATGATGCATTAGACATTGTAGAACAACGAAAACAAGACGAAGAAAAAACGTCACTTGAAATTTGGAAAGATGCCCTTTCTAACGTAATGCCACAAGTTGAAGTGCGCAGCCGTAGAGTAGGGGGTGCTACCTTCCAAATTCCGATGCAAATTAGACCAGATCGTAAAATATCAGTTGCGATGAAATGGTTGATATTATATGCTCGTAGACGTAACGAAAAATCAATGCCAAACAAATTAGCCGGTGAAATTCTATCAGCAGCAAAAGAAGAAGGTGCAGCAGTTAAGAAAAGAATGGATACCCATAAAATGGCAGAAGCAAACAAAGCCTTCTCGCACTTTAGATTTTAATTAAATTAGAATGGCAAGAGATTTAAGATATACAAGAAATATTGGAATTGCAGCGCATATCGACGCCGGTAAAACTACAACTACCGAGCGTATCCTGTATTATACCGGAGTAAGTCACAAAATTGGTGAGGTACACGATGGTGCAGCAACAATGGACTGGATGGAACAAGAGCAGGAAAGAGGTATTACCATTACTTCTGCTGCTACCCACTGTAAATGGACTTATAAAGGTGAAGCCTATTCAATCAATATTATCGATACTCCTGGTCACGTAGACTTTACCGTTGAGGTAGAGCGTTCATTACGTGTATTAGACGGTATGGTGGCATTATTTAGTGCGGTTGATGGAGTAGAACCTCAGTCTGAAACTGTATGGAGACAAGCAGATAAATACCGTGTTCCTAGATTAGGATTCGTTAACAAAATGGACCGTCAAGGAGCTGACTTCTTTAATGTTTGTAACCAAGTTAGAGAAATGTTAGGAGGAAATCCTGTGCCACTTCAAGTGCCAATCGGAGAAGAGATTGACTTTAAAGGAGTGGTTGATTTGATTTCTAAAAAAGCAATCATCTGGAATGAGGAGGATATGGGAATGACCTTTACAGAAATTCCAATTCCGGCTAACTTAACTGATGATGTTACCAAATACAGAGCTCAATTAATTGAAGCAGTTGCAGAATATGATGAGAAACTGTTGGAGAAATTCTTCGAAGATGAAGATTCAATCACAGAAGACGAAATCATTGCAGCATTAAGAGCAGCAACCATTGATATGAGTATCATACCAATGATGTGTGGTTCTTCATTTAAAAACAAAGGTGTACAAACGATGTTAGACGCTGTGATGCGTTATTTACCATCTCCAGTAGACGTTGAAGCAATTGAAGGAACAAACCCAGATACAGAAGCTGCTGAATATAGAAAACCAAGTGTAAACGAACCGTTTTCATCCTTGGCATTTAAAATTGCTACTGATCCGTATGTAGGTCGTTTAGCATTCTTCAGAGTTTATTCTGGTTCGTTAGATGCAGGTTCATATGTGTTTAATACTCGTTCTGAGAAAAAAGAACGTATCTCACGTATTTACCAAATGCATGCTAACAAGCAAAATCCTATCGAAAGAATTGAAGCGGGAGATATTGGAGCTGCAGTTGGATTTAAAGACATCAAAACAGGTGATACCTTATGTGATGAAAAACATCCAATTATTTTAGAGTCAATGTCATTCCCAACTCCGGTAATTGGTATCGCTGTAGAGCCAAAAACCAAAGCCGATGTTGATAAAATGGGTATGGCCTTATCTAAATTAGCAGAAGAAGATCCAACGTTCCAAGTTAAAACAGATGAAGCTTCTGGTCAAACAATTATTTCAGGAATGGGTGAGTTACACTTAGAGATTATTGTTGATCGTTTAAAGCGTGAATTCAAAGTTGAAGTAAACGAAGGACAACCTCAAGTAGAGTACAAAGAAGCCTTAACAAAAGTATCAGCTCACAGAGAAGTTTACAAAAAACAATCAGGGGGTCGTGGTAAATTTGGTGATATCGTATTTGAAATTGGACCTGCAGATGAAGGTGTTGTTGGATTACAATTTGTGGATGAAGTAAAAGGAGGAAACGTGCCTAGAGAATACATTCCTGCTGTTGAAAAAGGATTCAAGATTGCTATGCAAAACGGTCCTTTAGCAAGCTTTACCATGGATAGTATGAAAGTTACGTTAAAAGACGGTTCATACCACCCAGTAGACTCGGATGCACTTTCGTTTGAATTAGCAGCTAAATTAGGATACAAAGAAGCTTCAAGAAAAGCCGGTGCTGTATTACTAGAGCCAATAATGAAACTAGAAGTGGTAACACCAGAAGTAAATATGGGAGATGTTGTTGGTGACTTAAACAGACGTAGAGGTCAGGTTAACAACATGGATGACAGAGCTGGAGCTAAAGTTATTAAAGCATTGGTTCCACTGGCAGAAATGTTTGGTTATGTAACTACACTAAGAACATTGTCTTCAGGTAGAGCTACATCATCTATGGAATTTTCACACTATGCCGAGGCACCAAGCAATATCGCCGAAGCTGTGATTACTAAAGCTAAAGGTTAATCTCATAATAATAATACGATGAGTCAAAAAATCAGAATAAAATTAAAATCATACGATCATATGTTGGTAGACAAGTCTGCCGAGAAGATCGTGAAAACAGTAAAAAGTACTGGTGCTGTGGTAAATGGTCCAATTCCATTACCAACCCACAAAAAAATATTTACTGTATTACGTTCACCACACGTTAATAAAAAATCAAGAGAGCAATTCCAATTGAGTTCTTACAAACGTTTATTAGACATCTATAGCTCGTCATCCAAAACGATTGATGCTTTAATGAAATTAGAACTTCCAAGCGGTGTTGAAGTAGAAATAAAAGTTTGATAAAGAACCCTGAATAAGGGTTTTTTATCGATGTAAACAAGTATTATAAACAAATTAATAAATATAAAATGTCTGGGTTAATAGGAAGAAAAATCGGCATGACTAGTATTTTTGACGAGAATGGGAAAAACATCCCATGTACCGTTATTGAGGCTGGTCCTTGTGTGGTTACCCAAGTCAGAACCGAAGAGGTAGACGGGTATAAAGCGTTACAACTTGGTTTCGATGACAAAGTAGAAGCACGCACTACAAAAGCGTTGCAAGGTCACTTTAAAAAAGCTGGCACTACAAGTAAGAAGAAACTAGTTGAGTTTAAATGGTTTGAAAAAGAGTACAATCTTGGCGATACCATTTCAGTAGATTTATTTGAAGAAGGTGAATTTGTAGATGTCATCGGAACTTCAAAAGGTAAAGGTTTTCAGGGAGTTGTTAAAAGACATGGCTTTGCCGGTGTTGGGCAATCAACGCATGGACAACATAACAGGTTAAGAGCTCCGGGATCGGTAGGTGCTTCATCATATCCTTCTAGAGTATTCAAAGGAATGCGTATGGCAGGAAGAATGGGTGGTGAACGTGTTACGGTACAAAACCTACGCGTTTTAAAAGTAGTAGCTGAAAAAAACCTACTAGTAGTTAAGGGATGTGTTCCTGGTCATAAAAATTCTTACGTAATTCTTCAGAAATAATGAAAGTAGCAGTTTACGACATCACAGGAAAAGAAACCGGTAGACATGTTGAATTGTCTGACGAGGTATTCGCAATAGAGCCGAACAAACATGCACTTTACTTAGATGTAAAGCAGTTTTTGGCAAACAGAAGACAAGGTACGCACAAAGCTAAAGAAAGAGCAGAAATTGCTGGTAGTACGCGTAAGATTAAAAAACAAAAAGGTACAGGTACCGCACGTGCAGGAAGTATTAAATCTCCTGTATTTAGAGGTGGTGGTAGAGTTTTTGGTCCAAGACCAAAAGACTATTCTTTTAAATTAAACAAAAATTTAAAGCGTTTAGCACGTAAATCTGCATTGAGTTTACAAGCTAAAAACAACAATATTTTAGTGGTGGAAGACTTCAATTTTGAAACTCCAAAAACTAAGAGTTTTGTTAATGTTTTAAAGGCGTTTGGGTTAGAAAATAAAAAGTCCTTATTTGTATTGAGTGATTCAAATAATAATGTATATTTGTCATCACGAAATTTAGAAGGTGTAAAGACTGTAAGCAACTCAGGATTAAACACTTACAGTGTAATGAATGCTAAAAAAGTAGTAATACTTGAAGGTTCATTAGAAGGAATTGAATCTAATTTAAATAAATAGGGAGTAAGATGAGTATTTTAATTAAACCTATTATTACAGAAAAAGCTACAAGTCATAGTGAGTTACATAACCGCTATGCTTTTGTTGTTGATCAGAACTCAAATAAAATTGAAATTAAGAAGGCTGTAGAGCAAGCTTATGGAGTTTCTGTAGAGAAAGTAAGAACAATGAATTACCCAGTGGTTCGCAAAACCAAATACACTAAAAAAGGTTTAGTGGAGGGGAAAACTAGTGCTTACAAAAAGGCAATTGTTGAACTAGCAGAAGGTCAAAATATTGACTTTTATAGCAATATTTAATACGAAACGATACTATAATGTCAGTTAGAAAATTAAAACCAATAACACCAGGTCAGCGATTTAAAGTAGTAAATGGCTTCGACACTATTACTACTGATAAGCCGGAAAAAAGTTTATTAGTTCCGAATAAAAGATCTGGAGGTCGAGACAACAAAGGGAAAATGACTATGCGCTACACAGGTGGTGGTCATAAGAAAAATTACCGTATTATCGATTTTAAGCGTAATAAGTACGGTATCCCAGCTACTGTTAAATCTATTGAGTACGATCCAAATCGTACGGCATTTATTGCATTATTGCATTATGCCGATGGTGAAAAAACATACATCATCGCTCAAAATGGATTACAGGTAGGACAAACATTACTTTCCGGAAAAGGAATTTCTCCAGAGATCGGAAACACTATGTTCTTAAGTGATATTCCACTTGGTACAACCATTTCTTGTATCGAATTAAGACCAGGTCAAGGTGCCGTTATGGCGCGTAGTGCTGGTTCATTTGCACAATTAATGGCAAGAGAAGGTAAATACGTAACTGTAAAGTTACCTTCTGGTGAAACGAGAATGATTTTGAATACGTGTATGGCTACTATTGGAGTAGTATCAAATTCAGACCATCAGTTGTTAGTATCTGGTAAAGCAGGTAGAAGCCGTTGGTTAGGAAGAAGACCACGTACCAGACCAGTAGCCATGAACCCTGTTGATCATCCAATGGGTGGTGGAGAAGGTAGAGCTTCTGGAGGTCATCCAAGATCAAGAAACTTAATCCCTGCAAAAGGATATAAGACTCGTTCTAGAACCAAAGCAAGTAATAAACATATTATAGAACGTAGAAAAAAATAATTGAGATATGGCACGTTCATTAAAAAAAGGACCTTACGTATTTCGTAAGTTAGAGAAAAAAGTTCAAGAAAATATAGATTCAGGAAAGAAGACTGTTGTTAAAACATGGTCTAGAGCTTCAATGATTATTCCTGATTTTGTAGGACAAACTATAGCAGTACATAACGGACGTCAATTTGTTCCGGTATATATAACTGAAAATATGGTAGGACATAAATTAGGTGAATTTTCACCAACTCGTCAGTTTAGAGGACATGCGGGTGCAAAAAATAAAGGTAAAAAATAGTAGGAATCATGGGAGCAAGAAAGAAAATTAAAGCTGATCAAAGAAAAGAAGCTAAAAAGCAGGTTGCTTTTGCTAAGCTTAACGGATGTCCTACATCACCAAGAAAGATGCGTATAGTTGCAGATTTAATCAGAGGCGTTCAAGTAGAAAAAGCCTTAGCAATACTTAAATTCAATCCAAAAGCAGCTTCAGTAAATTTAGAAAAGTTGTTGTTATCAGCAATTGCTAACTGGCAAGCTAAAAATGCAGATGCAAATATTGAAGATGCCGGATTACTTGTAAAAGAAATCACTGTAGATGGAGCAGGAATGTTAAAAAGATTAAGCCCAGCACCACAAGGTCGCGCGCACAGAATCAGAAAGCGTTCTAACCACGTAACTATAGTGTTAGGATCAAATAATTTAACCAGTAATTAATCGAATAGCATGGGACAAAAAACAAATCCAATAGGAAATCGTTTAGGAATTATCAGAGGATGGGAATCTAACTGGTATGGTGGAGATGACTATGGCGATAAAATTGCTGAAGATTATAAAATCAGAGAGTACGTAGGTGCTCGTCTGGCAAAAGCAAGCATATCCAGAATTATTATTGAGCGTACGCTTAAACTTATAACCGTTACTATCACTACTGCAAGACCTGGTATTATTATCGGAAAAGGCGGTCAAGAGGTAGATAAGTTAAAAGAAGAGCTTAAGAAAATTACGGGTAAAGAAGTTCAAATCAATATTTTTGAGATTAAACGCCCAGAGTTGGATGCGATTATCGTTGCTCAAGGTATTGCTCGTCAAATTGAAGGCCGAATTTCATACAGAAGAGCAATTAAAATGGCAATGGCAGCCGCAATGCGTATGAACGCAGAGGGTATCAAAGTGCAAATTTCTGGTCGTTTAAACGGTGCAGAGATGGCACGTTCTGAGCACATGAAAGAAGGAAGAATTCCACTTTCTACATTCAGAGCAGATATTGATTATGCACAGGCTGAGGCACACACTACCTATGGAAGATTAGGTTTAAAAGTGTGGATTATGAAAGGCGAAGTTTATGGTAAAAGAGAATTATCACCGTTGGTTGGGTTAGCTAAAAAGCAAACCAAATCTGGTAATGCTCCGGCATCAAATAAACCACGTCGTAAAAAATAATTTTAAAAATTAGACGGTTATGTTACAACCTAAAAGAGTTAAATTTCGTAAAGTACAGAAAGGCAAAGGAAGTTTATCTGGTATTTCTCAAAGAGGTCACCAACTTTCCAACGGAACATTTGGTATCAAATCTTTAGAGCAAACATTTATTACTTCTAGACAAATTGAAGCCGCTCGTGTTGCTGCAACTCGTTATATGAAGAGAGAAGGACAGCTGTGGATTAAAATATTTCCGGACAAACCAATTACCAAAAAACCACTTGAGGTTCGTATGGGTAAAGGAAAAGGTGCTCCAGAATATTTTGTAGCTGTAATTAAACCTGGAAGAATAATGTTTGAAGTTGGAGGTGTATCGTATGATATTGCTAAAGAAGCATTACGATTAGCTGCACAAAAACTTCCGGTTAAAACTAAATTTATAGTTGCTAGAGATTACGATAATGCTTAATTGAGACAAAAATGAAACAATCAGAAATTAAAGAATTATCTATAGCCGATTTGCAAGAGAAGCTTGAAGCATTCAAGAAAAACTATGCTGAACTGAAAATGGTTCATACCATTTCACCATTGGAAAAACCAATGCAAATTAGAACCATTAGAAAAACTGTTGCACGTTTAGCAACAGAATTAAAAAAAAGAGAATTACATTAATTGTTTTCAGTAAAGATGGAAAATAGAAATCTTAGAAAAGAAAGAATTGGGGTAGTATCTAGTAACAAGATGGACAAGTCAATTGTAGTATCTGAAGTTACCAGAGCTAAACACCCTATGTACGGTAAATTCGTGTTGAAAACAAAGAAATATGTTGCACACGACGAAAAAAATGATTGCAATATCGGTGATACCGTTAAAATAATGGAAACTCGTCCTTTAAGTAAAACTAAACGTTGGAGATTAGTTGAAATCCTAGAAAGAGCTAAATAATTATGTTACAGACAGAATCAAGATTAATAGTAGCGGATAACACTGGAGCCAAAGAAGCTTTAGTAATTCGTGTTTTAGGAGGAACAAGAAGACGTTATGCTTCTGTAGGTGATAAAATTGTTGTTACCATAAAAGACGCAACACCAAACGGAAACGTTAAAAAAGGTCAAGT
The DNA here is from genome assembly GCA_018335575.1 of Bacteroidota bacterium. Classification (GTDB taxonomy): domain Bacteria; phylum Bacteroidota; class Bacteroidia; order Flavobacteriales; family Flavobacteriaceae; genus JAGXRT01. Next base: position 26,882 of record JAGXRT010000032.1, read on the forward strand.
ATCCAGAGCAGTTGTTGTTCGTACTAAAAAAGAAGTAAGAAGAAAAGACGGATCATACATTCGATTCGACGATAATGCATGTGTTTTATTAAACGCAGCAGAAGAAATGAGAGGTACCCGTGTATTCGGACCTGTAGCAAGAGAACTTCGTGAAAAGCAATTCATGAAAATTGTTTCACTAGCACCTGAAGTGCTTTAATATTTTTGAAAAGATGACAAAATTAAAGATCAAATCAGGAGATAAAGTTAGAGTTATTGCTGGAGATCACCGCGGTGAAGAAGGTAAAGTAGTTAAAGTTTTAATTGCAGATAACAAAGCTATAGTAGAAGGAGTTAACATGATTTCTAAGCACACAAAACCAAGCGCAAGCAATCCGCAAGGAGGTATTGTTAAAAAAGAAGCTCCTCTTCACATTTCTAATTTAATGTTAGTGGAAGATGGAAAAACTACCCGAGTAGGTTACCGCACAGAAGACGGTAAAAAGGTTAGATTTTCTAAAAAATCAGATAAAGCGATATAGTGATGACGTATATACCAAGACTTAAGCAAGAATATAAGAGTAGAGTAATTCCAGCTCTTAAAGAAGAATTTGGATACAAAAACATAATGATGTTACCAAAACTTCAGAAAATTGTGGTTAGCAAAGGCGTTGGAGCTGCAGTGGCTGATAAAAAGTTAATTGACCACGCTGTGGAAGAATTAACTAAAATCACAGGACAAAAAGCAGTATCAACCATTTCTAAAAAAGACGTGGCAAACTTTAAATTACGTAAAGGAATGCCTATTGGTGCAAAAGTTACCCTAAGAGGTGATAAAATGTACGAATTTTTAGATCGCTTAGTAACTGTTTCACTTCCACGTGTAAGAGATTTTAATGGTGTAAACACTACCGGTTTTGACGGAAGAGGTAATTATAACCTTGGAGTAACAGAACAAATTATTTTCCCTGAAATTGATATTGACAAAATCAATAAAATTTCTGGTATGGATATTACGTTTGTTACATCGGCCAATACCGATAATGAAGCAAAATCACTTTTAAGAGAATTAGGTTTACCATTTAAAAAGAACTAAGAAATGGCTAAAGAATCAATGAAAGCCCGCGAGGCGAAAAGACAAAAATTAGTTGCAAAATTTGCTGCTAAAAGAAAGGAGTTAAAAGAAGCCGGAGATTATGAGGCGTTACAAAGCATTCCTAAAAACGCATCACCTGTACGATTACACAACCGTTGTAAATTAACAGGTCGTCCAAAAGGATATATGCGTACTTTTGGGATTTCGCGTGTTACGTTTCGTGAAATGGCTAACCAAGGTTTAATTCCTGGAGTTAAAAAAGCAAGCTGGTAAATCAATAATTGGTTTCAGGTTTAACAAATAGTTAAAAACCAAAACCGCAAAATTAAATATATGTATACAGATCCAATCGCAGATTATTTAACAAGAGTTAGAAATGCTGTTAGCGCAGGTCACAGAATCGTAGAAATTCCTGCTTCAAATTTGAAGAAAGAAATTACGAAAATCTTATTTGACCAAGGATATATTTTAAGCTATCAATTTAATGATGACAAAGTACAAGGTACCATCAAAATAGCCTTAAAATATGATAAATTAACGAAAGAACCGGTTATCAAACACATCGAACGTGTAAGTACACCTGGTTTACGTAAATATGCAGGCGCTTCAGAAATGCCACGTGTTTTAAACGGACTTGGAATTGCAATCGTATCTACCTCTAAAGGTGTTATGACCAACAAACAAGCTCGTCAGGAAAATATTGGTGGTGAAATATTATGTACCGTTTATTAATATAAGAATTAGTAAAGATGTCAAGAATAGGAAAAAACCCAATTAATATTGTAAACGGCGTTACCGTTACGTTAAACGATAACATCATTACCGTAAAAGGAAAATTGGGAGAATTATCTCAAGAAATAAAAGATGTTACCGTAACAATCGAAGATGGTGTAATTACAGTAGAAAGACCTTCGGATGCTAAAGACCACCGTTCTAAACACGGTCTTTACAGAGCGTTAATCAGTAACATGATTCAAGGAGTGTCAACTGGATTTACCTTAAACTTAGAGTTGGTAGGTGTTGGATATAGAGCAAGTAACCAAGGAAACCGTTTAGAGTTAGCCTTAGGTTTTTCTCACAACATCATTTTTGAAGTTGCAAAAGAAGTAACTGTAGAAACTGTAAGTGAAAAAGGTAAAAACCCAATCATTAAATTAACTTCATTTGACAAACAACTTGTAGGACAAGTTGCGGCAAAGATTCGTTCATTCCGCAAACCTGAACCATACAAAGGAAAAGGAGTTAAATTTGTAGGAGAAGAATTAAGAAGAAAAGCAGGTAAATCTGCATAATTTATTGTATTATGGCATTATCAAAGCTTGAAAGAAGAACACGCATTAAGCACAGAATCAGAAAAGTTGTTTTCGGAACTGCTGAAACTCCTAGACTTTCAGTATTTAGAAGCAACAAAGAAATCTATGCTCAATTAATTGATGACAACGCTGGAGCTACGCTTTTAGCAGTATCATCTAGAGATAAAGAAATTGAAGTTAAAGGCAACAAATTAGAGCAAGCCGTAGCTGTTGGAAAAGCAGTAGCTACGAAAGCTGTAAACGCAGGAATCACTTCTTGTGCTTTTGACAGAAATGGATATTTGTATCACGGTAGAGTAAAAGCTTTAGCAGACGCTGCAAGAGAAGCTGGTTTAAAATTTTAGGATAATATGTTTCAAGATTATAAAAACGTAGAACGCGTAAAACCAAGTGGATTAGAGCTTAAAGACCACTTAGTAGCTGTAAACAGAGTTACCAAAGTAACTAAAGGAGGTAGAACTTTCGGGTTTTCTGCAATCGTAGTAGTTGGTGATGGAAACGGTGTAGTAGGTCATGGGCACGGAAAATCTAAAGACGTAGCTTCAGCAATTGCAAAAGCTATCGAAGATGCAAAAAAGAATTTAGTAAGAATTCCGATTATTGATCAAACATTACCACACGAACAAAAAGGTAAATACGGAGGAGCAAAAGTGTTTTTAAAACCGGCTGCTCATGGTACCGGGGTAATTGCCGGTGGTGCCGTACGTGCCGTATTAGAATCGGTTGGTGTACATGATGTATTATCAAAATCACAAGGGTCATCTAACGCGCACAACGTAGTTAAAGCAACTTTTGATGCTTTATTGCAATTGAGAAGTGCGCAGTTAATTGCACAACAAAGAGGAATTTCTTTAGAAAAAGTTTTTAAAGGATAAAATCAATAATACGATGGCAAAAATACAAGTAACACAAGTAAAGAGTAAGATCAACTGTCCACAAAGACAAAAGTTGACTTTGGAAGCGTTAGGCTTACGTAAAATTGATCAGGTAGTAGAACATGAAGCTACTCCAGCTATCCTCGGAATGGTAAATAAAGTTAAACACTTAGTTTCTGTTAAAGAAATTTAATAATATTCAGTATGAATTTAAATAACTTACAACCAGCAGAAGGATCTGTTAAGAAAGAAAAGAAAAGAATTGGTAGAGGCCAAGGATCAGGTAAAGGTGGTACTGCCACTAAAGGTCATAAAGGAGCTAAATCGCGCTCAGGATATTCTAGAAAAGTAGGATTTGAGGGCGGACAAATGCCTTTGCAAAGACGTGTGCCTAAGTTTGGTTTCACTAACATCAACCGTAAAGAGTATGTTGGTATCAATTTAGATAAAATTCAAGAGTTGGTAGATAATGGTAGACTTACCAATGAATTAACTTTTGATTTAATTGTTGAAAATCGTTTAGCAACGAAAAATGATTTAGTTAAAATTTTAGGAAGAGGAGAGTTAAAAGCTAAACTTAAAGTATCTGCCCACAAATTCACTGCAACTGCTAAAGCTGCTATTGAAAATGCTGGAGGAGAAGTAGTAACCCTTTAAGCTCTGATTTGAATGAAAAATTTTATAAAAACCATACAAGATATTTGGAAGATAGAAGAGCTTAGAAATAAGCTCCTTCTTACCATTGGTTTTATGGTAGTGTATCGATTTGCTGCGCAAATTCCACTACCGGGAATCGATCCTGCTCAATTAGCTGAATTAGAAAGCAAAGCTAGTGGAGGTGGCCTTTTAGACATTTTAAATATGTTTACGGGTGGTGCATTTGCCAGTGCCTCGTTTATGGCATTGGGTATTATGCCTTACATTTCTGCTTCCATTGTTGTGCAGTTAATGGGTATTGCAATTCCGTATTTACAAAAACTACAAAAAGAAGGTGAAAGTGGCAGAAAACGTATCAACCAAATTACACGTTGGTTAACAATTGCTATTACCACTGTACAAGGACCTGCTTATATTGCTAGTTTACCGAGTTTAGGAATTCCTCAAAGTGCATTCTTGTTAGGAACCGGACCAATGTTTTGGTTTTCTTCTATGATATTACTTACCACCGGTACAGTGTTAGCTATGTGGTTAGGAGAGAAAATTACTGATAAAGGTATTGGAAATGGTATTTCTTTATTGATTATGGTGGGTATTATTGCCCGTTTTCCAAGTGCATTTGTACAGGAGTTTACCTCAAGAGTAACACAATCAAACGGAGGTTTAATTATGGTACTTATTGAAGTTATAATTTGGTTTGTTGTTATTTTATTATCCATATTATTGGTAACAGCAGTACGTAAAATTCCAGTTCAATATGCAAGAAGAACAGTTGCAGGTAATATAAAGGATATTGCAGGTGCAAGACAATACGTTCCGTTAAAATTAAACTCATCCGGAGTAATGCCAATCATTTTTGCACAAGCAATTATGTTTGTGCCGGCTGCATTAGTGAGTGCATCATCATCTGAAACTGTTGGAGCAATAGCTCAAAGTTTTGTTGATATTAATGGACTAGGATATAACTTATTGTTTGCAACGCTAATTATCATTTTCAGTTATTTCTATACAGCAATTACAATTCCAACCAATAAAATGGCCGATGATTTAAAAAGAAGCGGTGGTTTTATACCTGGAATCAGACCTGGTAAAGAGACAGCTGATAAATTAGATGCCATTTTATCCAAAATTACCTTACCTGGATCACTGTTTTTAGCATTAATTGCAGTTTTTCCAGTATTTGTTGTTAAATTTGGAGTACAACAATCATGGGCATTGTTCTATGGCGGTACTTCACTGTTAATTATGGTAGGAGTGGCAATAGATACAATTCAACAAATTAATTCACATTTGTTAAATCGTCATTATGACGGTCTAATGAAAACTGGTACTAAACGTAAAAGCGTAGCATAATATGGCTAAACAATCAGCAATACAACAAGACGGAACCATTACAGAAGCATTATCTAATGCTATGTTCCGAGTAGAGCTTGAAAACGGGCATATTGTAACGGCTCATATTTCAGGTAAAATGCGTATGCATTATATTAAGTTGTTACCTGGTGATAAGGTAAAACTTGAAATGAGTCCGTACGATTTAACAAAGGCTAGAATTACTTATAGATATTAAAGACGAAACGATGAAAGTAAGAACATCAGTAAAAAAGAGAAGTGCCGAGTGCAAAATTGTGCGTAGAAAAGGCAGATTATATGTAATAAACAAAAAGAATCCTAGATTTAAACAAAGACAAGGATAATTATGGCAAGAATAGCAGGTATAGACATCCCGAAAAATAAAAGAGGGGTAATTGCTTTAACCTATATTTATGGGATTGGCAGAAGCAGAGCAAAAGAAATTTTAGCGGCTGCTAAAGTTGAAGAAGGCAAAAAAGTATCAGACTGGTCTGATGACGAAATTGGTCACATCCGTGAGCAAGTAGGAACATTCACTATTGAAGGTGAATTGCGTTCGGAAGTTCAATTAAGCATTAAACGTTTAATGGATATTGGATGCTACCGTGGAATTAGACACAGAGCTGGATTACCATTAAGAGGTCAACGTACTAAAACCAATTCTAGAACTAGAAAAGGTAAGCGTAGAACTGTAGCTAATAAAAAGAAAGCAACTAAATAATAAGTAGAAATAGTATGGCAAAAACAACATCAAAAAAGAGAAAAGTTATTATCGAAGCAACCGGTGAAGCACATATCACGGCATCCTTCAATAATATCATCATTTCTCTTACCAATAAAAAGGGCGATGTAATTTCATGGTCTTCTGCTGGTAAAATGGGGTTCAGAGGTTCTAAAAAGAACACTCCGTATGCTGCACAAGTTGCTGCAGAAGAGTGTACTAAAGTAGCTTTTGAAGCTGGTTTACGCAAAGTAAAAGTGTATGTAAAAGGACCAGGAAACGGAAGAGAGTCTGCAATCAGATCAATCCATAACGGAGGTATTGAAGTAACCGAAATAGTAGATGTTACTCCACTACCACACAATGGTTGTAGACCACCAAAAAGAAGAAGAATATAATTAATTAATGAATTTTTAGGAAGGAGTTAGATTATCGAAGGATTTACGCCTGAATTCATAATCCCTTTCAATTAAAAAATGTAAAAATGGCAAGATACAGAGGACCACAAACAAAAATTGCGCGTAAGTTCGGTGAGGCTATTTTCGGTGAAGACAAATCATTCGAAAAGAGAAATTACCCTCCAGGACAACACGGTAACTCAAGAAGAAGAGCAAAAAAATCTGAGTACGCAGTTCAATTACAAGAAAAACAAAAAGCAAAATATACTTACGGTATTTTAGAGCGTCAATTCCGCAACATCTTTGAAAAAGCATCAGCTAGCAAAGGAATTACCGGTGAGGTATTGTTACAATTATGCGAATCGCGTTTAGACAACGTGGTATTCCGATTAGGAGTAGCTCCATCACGTAGAGCTGCCCGTCAAATTGTAACCCACAGACATATAACTGTAAATGGTGAAGTAGTAAACATTCCTTCTTACACGTTGAAAAATGGTGATGTTATTGCAGTTAGAGAGAAATCAAAATCTCTTGAAGTAATTGAGAACTCATTAGCAAATAGAAATAACGTTTATGAGTGGTTAACTTGGAATGACGAAAGAAAACAAGGAACTTTCTTAAAAGCGCCTGAAAGAGTTCAAATTCCAGAAAATATTAAAGAACAATTAATCGTAGAGTTGTACTCTAAATAATAACTAAGACACCAGTCAAAACTATGGCAATTTTAAATTTTCAAAAGCCCGATAAAGTTATCATGATTAATTCTACCGATTATGAAGGTAGATTTGAATTCAGACCGTTAGAACCAGGATATGGTTTAACAATCGGTAACGCTTTAAGAAGAGTATTGTTATCTTCCTTAGAAGGATATGCCATTACTTCGATCAGAATTAGTGGTGTAGAACACGAATTTTCGACTATAAGTGGAGTTGTTGAAGATGTAACTGAAATTATCCTTAATTTGAAGCAAGTACGCTTAAAAAAACAAATTGATGATACAGACCGCGAAACGGTTTCAGTAACATTAACAGGAAAAGAACAAATAACCGCAGGTGATTTTCAAAAATTTATCGCTGGCTTCCAAGTGTTAAATCCAGATTTAGTGATTTGTAACCTTGAGAAATCAGTTAAATTAGAAATGGAAATGACCATCGAAAAAGGAAGAGGGTTCGTTTCTGCTGAAGAAAACAAAAAGTCTGGAATGCCAATTGGTACTATTTTTACCGACTCTATTTTTACTCCAATTAAAAATGTAAAATTTGCCATTGAGGATTTTCGAGTTGAACAAAAAACTGACTACGAAAAATTAGTGTTGGATATTGTTACCAACGGGTCAATCAATCCTCAAGATGCGTTAACAGAAGCCGCTAAAATATTAATTCACCACTTTATGTTATTTTCGGATGAGCGAATAACATTAGAGTCTGAAGTAATTGCTCAAACAGAAGCATACGATGAAGAATCATTGCATATGCGTCAATTATTGAAAACTAAATTAGTTGATATGGATTTATCTGTAAGAGCCTTAAACTGTTTAAAAGCAGCAGAAGTTGAAACATTAGGTGATTTGGTATCGTTTAATAAAAACGACTTAATGAAGTTCCGTAATTTCGGTAAAAAATCTTTAACAGAACTAGATGAACTGGTTTATGGTAAAGGATTACACTTTGGAATGGATTTAAGCAAGTATAAATTGGATAAAGATTAGATAAATAAACCTTTGGTTTAAGATAAGACAAGAAAAATGAGACACGGTAAAAAATTCAATCATTTAAGCAGAAAAACAGCCCACAGAGCTGCAATGTTAGCAAACATGGCCTGTTCTTTAATACTGCATAAACGTATTAATACTACGGTAGAAAAAGCAAAAGCTTTACGCGTATATGTAGAGCCACTAATTACTAAATCTAAAGAAGATACTACCAATAACAGACGAGTAGTATTTAGCTATTTGAAAGACAAATATGCTGTTACAGAGCTTTTTAAAGAGGTTTCGCAAAAAGTAGCAGACAGACCAGGAGGTTACTTACGGATTATCAAATTAGGTAACAGACAGGGAGATAATGCATCAATGGCAATGGTAGAATTGGTAGATTACAATCCAAATTACAATCCGAAAGGAACTAAGAAAGCAGCTAAAACCAGAAGAAGTAGAGCAAAGAAAACTACCGAAACTGCAGTTGAAACTCCTTCAGCGCCAGCGGCAGAGTAAATGGTTTTTAAAAAGTAAACATATAAAAAGGATAAACTCAAAAAGTTTATCCTTTTTTTTAAATTTGTAACTCAAACAAAAGCATGGAATATAAAAATTTAGTAAAAGCAATTTTATTATTAGAAGATGGAACCCAGTTTATAGGGAAAGCTGTAATAGAAGGAACTTCATTTGGAGAAGTATGTTTTAACACCGGTATGTCTGGGTATCAGGAAATTTTTACAGATCCATCTTACAAAGGGCAGCTAATGGTTGCAGCCAATGTTCACATTGGAAATTATGGGATAAGTGAACTGGAAATGGAGTCGGAAGGAATAAAAATTGCCGGCTTAATTACCCGTAATTTTAGTTCAGATTTTTCAAGAGTTAAGGCAACAGATTCGTTGTTTAATTGGCTAAAACAACAAGGATTGGTTGTATTAACCGAGGTGGATACAAGAGCAGTTGTACAGTACGTTAGAGATAATGGCGCCATGAACGCCGTTATTACTAGTGAATTAGATAAGCTTGATGAAATTAAGGAAAAATTAAAACAAATTCCTAGCATGAAAGGGCTTGAATTAGCTTCCAAAGTTTCAACAAAAGAACCTTATTTTGTGGGAGATGAAAATGCCACATACAAAATTGCTGCATTGGATTTAGGCATCAAGAAAAATATACTCAGAAATTTAGCTCAACGCGATTGCTACATAAAAGTGTTTCCGTTCGATACCACTTTTGAAACAATGCAAACATTTAACCCCGATGGTTATTTTCTTTCTAACGGTCCTGGAGATCCAGAACCTTTAACAAATGCACAAGAAGTAGCAAAACAAATTATAGATCAAAATCTTCCATTGTTTGGAATTTGTTTGGGTCATCAAATAATTGCGTTAGCTAATGGGATACCAACACTTAAAATGCATAACGGACACCGAGGTATTAATCACCCTGTTAAAAATATTATTACTGGAAAAGGTGAAATTACCTCTCAAAACCATGGATTTGTAGTTGATAAACAAGCAGTAGAACTTCATCCTGATTTAGAAATTACGCACCTACACTTAAATGATGACACCTTAGCTGGTATGCGTATGAAATATAAAAATTGTTTTTCTGTTCAGTACCATCCAGAAGCCAGTCCAGGTCCACACGATTCATCCTATTTGTTTGATCAATTTATTGAAAATATTCAAAAAAATAAGTAAAAGAATACGTAGTTTTTAATTAACTAATTGAATTTATATCAATACCTAAGTTGAAATCGTTTTAGTATTAATTTGGTGTGAATTAATTTAAAATAGGTATCAAATTCGTAAATTAGCACTTCAAAAAATAAACTTAAATCAATTAAAATGAGCATTATAATAAACTTACACGCACGTCAAATTTTTGACTCAAGAGGAAATCCAACTGTTGAGGTAGATGTAACTACAGAAAACGGAATTTTAGGAAGAGCTGCTGTTCCATCAGGAGCATCAACAGGAGAATATGAGGCGGTTGAATTGCGCGATGGTGGTAAAGATTACATGGGTAAAGGTGTGTTAAAAGCAGTTCAAAATGTAAATGAAATTATTGCGCCAGAATTACTTGGTGTATCCGTGTTTGAACAGAATTATATTGATAAAGCAATGATAGCTTTAGATGGAACGCCTAATAAAGCTAAATTAGGGGCCAATGCAATATTGGGAGTTTCATTAGCAGTGGCCAAAGCAGCAGCAAATGAATTAGAATTGCCATTATATCGTTATGTTGGAGGTGTAAGTGCCAATACTTTACCTGTTCCTATGATGAATATTATTAACGGAGGCTCACATTCTGATGCTCCAATTGCTTTTCAGGAATTTATGATTATGCCGGTAAAAGCTTCTACTTTTGCTGAAGCTTTAAAGATGGGCTCTGAAATTTTCCACAACCTAAAGAAAATTTTACACGATCGTAACTTAAGTACAGCAGTAGGTGATGAAGGAGGTTTTGCACCAACATTTAGCGGAACAGAAGATGCCTTAGATACAGTAATAAAAGCAATTGAAAAAGCAGGTTACAAAGCCGGAGATGAGATAATGCTGGCATTAGATGCTGCTGCATCGGAGTTTTACGTTGATGGTAAATACGATTATACCAAATTTGAAGGCCCTACAGGAGCTGTAAGAACTTCTGAAGAGCAAGCGACCTATTTAGCTTCTTTATGTGAAAAATATCCGATTATTTCAATTGAAGATGGTATGGATCAAAACGATTGGAATGGATGGAATTTATTAACTGCTAAAGTAGGAGATAAAGTACAAATTGTGGGAGATGATTTATTTGTAACCAATGTAGAACGATTGGCAACAGGAATTGAACAAAAATCAGCGAATTCAATTTTAATTAAAGTAAACCAAATTGGTACGTTAACAGAAACTATTGCAGCTGTTAACATGGCACACAACGCAGGATTTACCTCAGTTATGTCGCATCGTTCAGGAGAAACTGAAGACAACACCATAGCAGATTTAGCGGTAGCGTTAAACACAGGTCAGATTAAAACTGGTTCAGCTTCAAGAAGTGATCGTATGGCGAAGTATAATCAGCTGTTACGAATTGAAGAGCAGTTAGGAGATACGGCCTATTTTCCACAGTTAAAAGCGTTTAAAGTAAAACCTTAAAAAGTCTTTAAAAATAACAGAAAAGCTAGATGAAAATCTAGCTTTTTTTGTATCTTTAATTGCAGTAAATTCAACAGTTATTCAATAACTTTGAAAATAATTTAACAAACAAAATTTTAATCAATTACTTATGTCAAACAAAGCTATATTAGAGTACGATGGCAAAAAATACGAGTTACCTGTTTTAGTTGGAACAGAAGACGAAGTTGCCATTGACATTGAAAAATTAAGAGGTCAGTCTGGTATTATTACACTTGACCCTGGATTTAAAAATACCGGTTCTTGTAAAAGTGCTATCACTTTTTTAGATGGAGAAAAAGGAATCCTTCAGTACAGAGGCTATACCATTGAAGAATTATCTGAAAAATCTTCTTTTATTGAAGTTGCATTCTTATTAATTTTTGGTGAACTACCAACCAAAGCTGAACTTGAAAAGTTTAAAGCTGATATCAAGAAAGAATCCATGATTAGCGAAGAAATGAAAAACATCTTAGATGGTTTTCCGAGAAGTGCGCACCCTATGGGCGTATTATCAGCATTAACCAGTGCTTTAACAGCATTTAATCCGATTCCGGTTAATGTTAACTCAAAAGAGGCCATATATAACGCGGTTTGTAAAACCTTAGGTAAGTTTCCAATTATTTCTGCCTGGGCTTATAGAAACTCGCAAGGATTACCATTAAATTATTCTGATAATTCGTTGGATTATACCGCCAATTTTATGCGTTTGATGTTTAAAATTCCAACTGAAAAATATGTTGTGAATCCTGCAGTTGTTAAAGCCATGGATCAATTACTTATTTTACACGAAGATCACGAGCAAAACTGTTCTACAGCAACGGTTCGCGTAGTAGGTTCATCTCATGCTGGATTATTTGCATCCATTTCTGCAGGAGTTTCTGCATTGTGGGGTCCACTACACGGAGGTGCAAATCAGGCAGTAATTGAAATGCTTGAGGCTATTCAAAAAGATGGAGGCGATGTTGAAAAATACATTTTAAAAGCTAAAGATCCAGATGATCCATTCCGATTAATGGGATTCGGACATAGAGTATATAAAAACTTTGACCCACGTGCAAAAATTATCAAAAAAGCAGCAGATGATGTCCTAGAATCGTTAGGAATTGAGGATCCAATTCTTAAAATTGCCAAACATTTAGAAGATGTTGCGTTAAAAGATGAATATTTTGTACAACGTAAATTATATCCAAACGTAGATTTCTATTCAGGAATCATATACAGAGCCTTAGGAATTCCAACCGAAATGTTTACCGTAATGTTTGCAGTAGGTCGTTTACCAGGCTGGATTGCACAATGGATTGAAATGCGTGAAAACAAAGAACCAATTGGTCGTCCACGTCAGTTATATGTTGGCGCCACTAAACGTCCATTTGTAGAAGTTGATAAACGATAAGCGCTAAAACTCAATTTAAAACCTCAAGTTAACTTGAGGTTTTTTTATATTTTTTTAAGTGATGAAATCGCTGTATTTTTGACAAAAGTAAAAACTACATATATGAGAGAAGTAATTATCATTAAAAACAGATCGGATGTAGGAGCCGGAACGCGCGGTTCTGATTTAGGAATTGATGCTATTGAAATTGCTGCTATTGTTAAAGGAGATTTTTACTTTAACCATTACCCGTTTGAAGATGTACCAACTGAAAACGAAACCATTTACAACAAAGAAAAAAATTCATTTGCTAAACGAATTGACAGTGTAATTAATCAGTGCAATCGGGTGTGCGAAAGTGTGCAACGCAATTTAGCTGAGAATAAATTTCCAATTGTGTTGTCGGGTGATCACTCATCAGCATTAGGAAGTATCAGCGGTATAAAAGCTATGTTTCCAGATAAAAAAATTGGTGTTGTTTGGATTGATGCACATGCCGATATTCATTCGCCTTATACATCGCCTTCGGGCAATATTCACGGAATGCCTTTGGCAGCTGCCCTTTCATTGGATAATTTATCCTTACAGATCAATAAAATATCTAAAGAAACCGAATCGTGGTGGACCAAGATGAAAAATGTTGGAATTCCAGGTCCAAAAATTACATTTGATGAAGTAGTATATTTTGGTGTACGCGATACCGAAGAACCCGAAGATATCACCATTGCTAAAAATGGTATTAAAAATTATCCGGTGCATGAAATGCGATACCGAGGTTTTGACGTTTGTTTAGACGAAGCTAAAACCAGATTAGCTCATTGCGATTTAATTTACATCTCTTTTGATGTGGATAGTATGGATTGTGACTTGGTATCAGACGGAACCGGAACGCCAGTGCCCAGAGGTTTTGATGCAGAAGAAGTAACAGAAATTATACTGCAATTTGTTAAAACAGGTAAAGTTATTTGTTTTGAATTGGTAGAAGTTAATCCTTTACTGGATACTAAAGGTAATAAAATGGCAGAAACTGCCTTTGATATACTTAGAAAAGTGACTGATACCGTTGAGTTTACAAATAAAAAGAAATTGCATGCCTAAAAAGCAAACTACTAATCATATTTTGATGATTCGTCCAACTAATTTTAGGATGAATGATCAAACAGCTGTAAACAATTTTTATCAACAAACATCAAATGTAGCAACAGCCGCAGAAATGCAGGCTAAGGCTTTACAGGAGTTCAATAAATTAGTCGAAAAATTAAAGAATTGTGGTTGCAATGTTATCGTAATTGATGATTTGCCGGCATCAACTTCTCCCGATTCAATTTTTCCAAATAATTGGATTTCATTTCATCAAGAGGGTGATGTAGTAATGTATCCCATGTTTGCAGAAAATCGCAGAACCGAACGCAGAGAAGAGGTGCTTGATGTTCTTGAAGATGCAGGTTTTGTAATTGAAAACATCATGGATTATACCGATGCCGAATTGGAAAAGGTATTTTTAGAGGGTACCGGAAGTATGGTTCTAGACCGAGTTAATAAAAACGCTTATTGTGCCTTATCTCAACGTTCCGATGAAGAACTTTTTATAGAGTTTTGCGAAGATTTTGATTATAACCCAGTAGTTTTTACTGCTTATCAAACTGTAAATGGAAAGCGTGAAAAAATATACCATACTAACGTAATGATGAGTGTTGGTGAGAAGTTTGCGGTTATTTGTATAGATGCTATTGATGATACACAGGAACGTAGAAATGTGTTGAATCAATTAAGACAAAGTGGTAAAGAAATAATTCTCATTACAGAACAACAAGTTAATTGCTTTGCCGGAAATATGTTGGAAATTAAGGGAAAAGATAATGAATCTATAATTGTATTAAGTGAAACAGCATATAATGCATTAACTGCTCTGCAAAAAAATCAATTGCAAAAGTTTGCTTCATTAGTATATAGTGATATTAATACTATTGAAAAATATGGTGGAGGAAGTGTGCGATGTATGATGGCAGAAGTTTTTTTACCTAAAATGTAATACCTATTTTAAAACACTGTACAAAATTTTTGCAACAGCATCATCGGTTTTATGCTTGTAAAATACACCAGTATTTCGTTGGAAAGAGGTGTGTTTAATCCATACATAATTATCCTGTTTTTTATTTATAATTTCGATGGATGGATTTTGCTCTGTGATTTGTTCTATAAATAAAAATTTAGCATTGGAATGTCGAATTTTAATAGTATTCATAAACTCCATCAACGAATCAACGTTTAAATTTACCGGAAGTTTAAAATTTCTGTCAAAGCCTTTTGCCCAACCTGCACCAGATCTTTTTTCAGTTTCTGTAATTACAGTTATTACAAAAATTATTTCTGAGGTAGAATCAAAAACTTTTTTAAACCTTTCAACACACCG
Organism: Bacteroidota bacterium; assembly: GCA_018335575.1. Classification (GTDB taxonomy): domain Bacteria; phylum Bacteroidota; class Bacteroidia; order Flavobacteriales; family Flavobacteriaceae; genus JAGXRT01. Next base: position 41,919 of record JAGXRT010000032.1, read on the forward strand.
TTTATAATACTGAAAATCATCTTCTGTTTTTAAAGGATTTTTATGATTAAACAAACTCGAATGGTAAAATTTATGACCTGCAGAGTTTCCGCTTCTAGTGTTAAATATGTATGATTTTTCCAGATAGGTTTTAAAATCATCTTGTAAGCAATGTAGCACAATTTCGGGAGAACTGTATATCCAGTCAAATGGATACGATGCTTTTTTTAAACCCACAGCCTTAATATACCAAGCCGAGTTGCAGTTTTCACCCAAAGAAATTACTATTTTATCAGAGTTTTCATCCTTGTTAATGGATTGTTTAACATGTGCTGCAATGTGATGAGCAGACTCAAGATACTCTTTCTCTACAGTTTTGGAAAGTTTTGGAGGATTAATCATCCATTTAAACTTCGAAATTAATATTGATAACATTTTAATTTTAATCATTATGCGCACTAAATATGATTAATTATCTTTGCAAATGCAAAATAAAGTTTTAATTCTAGATTTCGGGTCTCAATATACGCAACTTATTGCCCGAAGAGTTCGGGAACTCAATATTTATTGTGAAATTGTTCCATTTAATCATTTGCCAGAAGACGTGACTACATTTAATGCGGTTATATTTTCTGGAAGTCCGTATTCTGTTCATCAAGAAAACGCACCTCAAATTGATGTAAATTTATTCCGCGGAAAAGTACCTTTATTAGGGGTGTGTTATGGTGCTCAGTATATGGCACAACATGCTGGTGGCAACGTAACGCCATCCAAAATTAGAGAATATGGACGTGCAAACTTAAGTTTTATTGCAGATGCGCATCCGCTTTTTAATGGAATTAAGATAAAATCACAAGTGTGGATGAGTCATGGTGATACCATTGAAAAAATCCCAACTAATTTTAAAAAGATTGCCAGTACTCATGATGTTGAATTTGCTGCATACGAAATTGAAAACGAAAAAACATATGCAATTCAATTTCATCCAGAAGTTTATCATTCAACAGATGGTATGCAATTGTTGAGAAACTTTTTAATTAACATTGCAGGTTTAACTCCCGATTGGACTTCGGAATCGTACATCGATATTACCATCCAAAATTTAAAGAAGCAAATTGGAAATGACAAAGTTGTTTTAGGATTGTCTGGTGGTGTTGATTCTACAGTAGCTGCTGTTTTGTTAGATAAAGCCATAGGTAAAAATTTGTATTGCATCTTTGTTAACAACGGGTTGTTGCGCAAAAATGAATTTCAAAATGTATTAAACCAGTACCAGCATTTGGGTCTTAATGTTAAAGGAGTTGATGCTTCGGCACGTTTTTTGACGAAACTATTAGGAGTAGCAGATCCAGAAGAAAAACGTAAAATAATTGGGAATGAATTTATTAATGTGTTTGATGATGAAGCACATTTAATTGAAAACGTAAAGTGGTTAGGTCAGGGAACTATTTATCCCGATGTTATAGAATCGATATCTGTTAATGGTCCGTCTGCAACCATAAAGTCGCATCACAATGTAGGTGGATTACCAAATTTTATGAAACTCAAAGTTGTTGAACCTTTACGTTCGTTGTTTAAGGATGAGGTGAGAAGGGTAGGTGCTACCCTGGGGCTTGATGCAGAATTGCTTGGAAGGCATCCATTTCCGGGACCTGGGTTAGCCATCAGAATAATTGGTGAAATAACCCCAAAAAATGTTGAAATTATACAAGAAGTCGATGCTATTTTTATTGATGGTTTGAAAAAATGGAATTTATATAATGATGTTTGGCAGGCAGGAGCTATTTTATTGCCGGTACAATCTGTTGGCGTTATGGGTGATGAACGAACTTATGAGAAGGTTGTGGCGCTCAGAGCTGTGTCATCTACTGATGGAATGACTGCAGACTGGGTTAATTTGCCGTATGAATTTCTGCAAGAAGTTTCAAATAAAATTATAAATCAGGTAAAAGGAGTTAACAGAGTAGTTTACGATATAAGTTCTAAACCTCCGGCTACCATTGAATGGGAATAATTTTTATTTTTGAATTTAAATTCTATTAAATGAAAAAAGTTGTAGTTTTAATAATGGTGTTTTTGGTAGTTTTAAACCTTACAGCACAAACAAAAAAGTACAAACAGTATGCTGTTAAAAAAGGTGAAACTGTCAGAAGTATAGCTAGGGATTTTGATGTAAACGCAAGGGATATCTATGATTTGAATCCTGATATTGACAGAAAACCTGTTGAAAACTCTATTATACTTATTCCAATTTTAGAAGAAACTACAATTCAAAATAATGTAACTTACACGGTTTTACCTAAAGAAACCCTTTACAGTTTATCTAAACGCTTTAATATTTCTATAGATGAGCTAATCAAATTAAATCCATTTTTGGTTGATGGATTAAAAGAAGGGCAGGTACTAAGCATTCCAAAAACAAATTTTGAGAATCAGGCAGTAGAAATTGTTACAGAAACAAAATCTAAAGAAATAATACATAAAGTTGAAAAAGGTGAAACTATTTATAGTTTAATCAGGCGTTATCAAATTTCTGAAGAAAAATTAACAGAACTCAATCCGACACTTAAAAATGGATTAAAAGAGGGGATGGAATTAGTAATTCAAACTTCTAAAGATACTGAAGAGTTTAAAAAGGAAATGGCAAATAACAATTTCAAAGCTGCTGTAAAAACTCCTTTAAATTTAGGTTTTTCTAAAGGTAAAAGTGTTAATGTAGCTTTAATGTTGCCTTTTAAACTCAATGAAATTGAAGATGTAGGAGCTCATTTTAACAACAGTTCATCGCTTTTAAATATTACCACCGAATTCTACCAAGGAGCTTTAATAGCCATCGACTCTTTAAGGGCTCAGGGAGCCATTATAAACTTAAAGACATTGGACACTGAAAGTTCTGACGAACTTCTTGTTTCCTTGCTTAAAACACAGAATTTAACAAAAACAGACTTGTTTATTGGGCCGTTATTTTTATCAAGCGCTAAAAAATTGGCTACAAATATAGCAAACGGTTTTGTTTTAGCACCCATGAATTCCAAAGAGCATTCCAAATTTAATGAAAGCAATTTGGTAAAAGCCGGAGTTAGTTTAGAAATTCTGGAAAATAAAATGATTCAGTTTATTAAATCAAAATACAATGGACAAAATATTGTCGTAATTGGGGATAATAAACCAGGATCGAGCGGTGAAGCTGATAGAATTGCTTGGAAATTAAAATCGAGTGGATCGATTAATTTTGTTCGAATTTTAAAACCTACTGCTGGATACATAACTAAGCAACAATTTGAAGCGGTTTTAAATCCTTCAAAACCTAACTGGATATTAATAGTTGGTGACGATAATGTAGTAATTACGGATGCTGTAAATACCTTTGGAATAGCAGATAAATCAATTCAAATACGGTTATTTAGGCTTAATAATGAGGGGAATATAGAAAGAGCAAATAATAATCATTTAGCTAGATTAGAATATACATATCCAACATCAGAGTATAGTAATTTTGAAGATCCATCAGTACAGGCATTTGTAAATGATTACAAAGAAAAATATTTAGCGCCACCTTCAATTTATGCCATAAGAGGTTTTGATGTTACATATGATAGTTTGTTCAGATTATTAAATGATGGAGTTTCTGTTGGAAGTTTTGATAAGTATAAATTTGACAGGGTTGCAGCACGGTTTGATTATAAACCTACAACTACAGCCGGACTTGAAAACTCAGGTGTTTTTATTGTAAAAATTGAACCTGATTTGAGTTTGAGTTTATTAGAATAAGACCGATAATTGAAAATATATTGAGCCAAAACGACACCTTTTGGCTTTTTTTATATCTTGATTTCAAGTGTTTTTAGAGGTTTAAGCAATGATTTATCTCTTTTTACTGTTAAAAAAATAAATTATAAATACGCCACACCCGATGTTTAAATGAAATCTTATATTGATTCTGATGAAATTTGGGACATCATAAACTCCACCTAAAAACCTACAAAGTAAGAAATTGCAGCAATTATTGTAATATCACTATCCAAAAAGCATTTAAAAATGTAAGTAAATCAATTGATGATGATATTCCTTTAACTGACTTTAGTATTGTTTTCGAGAGAATGAAAGATCCTTTTAATTACTATATCAACTGCGAAAAAACTTTGGTTATTTACCTGAAGAAGTACAAAAAGTGGTAGCTCAAAATCTAAACACTTCCTTAGCGCATGTATATGGGGTGGTTTCTTTTTATTCATTTTTTACGATGGCGCCAAAGGAAAATATCCTATAAATATTTGTATGGGTAAAGCCTGCTATGTACGTGGTGCCGAGCGTGTGTTAGATGAGTTTAAAGAGCTGCTCAATATAAAAGTGGGGGAAACTACCAAAGATAAAAAGTTTTCGCTTAGCAGTTTACGATGTGTTGGCGCCTGTGGAGTAACACCCGTTGTACTAGTAGGCGAAAAGGTTTACGGTAGGGTAACCTTGGATGGCGTTCAGGAAAATTTAAATGTATATAAGGAGGAAACGGTGATGGTTTAATTTAAGCCTAAGCATAAAAAAAGCGACTTTAAGTCGCTTTTTTTATGAGTTATATTTTTTTTAGTTGCTGCTTCATCATTTTAATTTGATCATTCAGCATATTGTGTTTGTCGTATTTTTTTGCATCAGATAATAACTCGGTTGCTTCTCTTTTTCTTCTCTTGGTCATGGCGATACCTGCTAAGTTTAATTTAGCCATGGCAATATCATGATCCATTGATAAACCCAACCCTAACGCTTTTTTAAATAATTTTTCAGATTCAGTTAAGTTAGTTTGAGAGAGCATTAATCCGTGTAAAAAATAAAAATATCCTTGTTGTTTTTTTACCAAAGCTCCTTCCGGATTTTTGATATAGGCTAACCATTTTTTTGCACCTTCAAAATCTTGCTTTCGAAGCTTAAAAAATGCTAATAAAATAAATTCATTTTTAAAATAAAAAAATATAACAATTCCGGATAAGAGAACCAATGATATACCGTTCATGATGTTACCATCGATGAACTGAAATACCGACCAAACAACAATGGCAAGAGCAATTACTAATTTTATATACTTATGAAACATAGTTTATATTTTTAAAAGTGCAAAGTTACATTATTGCTTGTTGTTTTTTTACCTTTTATAATATTTTTTAAATTGGAAATAGGCAAATGTTGATATTATTGCAACTACAGCTATTGAATAATAAATGAAACTAGGCGTAATACGCGCATCGCTGCTACCGTATGAATGCAACCCCGACAAGTAGAAATTCACTCCAAAATAGGTCATTAAAATTGATGCAAAAGCTAAAACTGTTGCCAAATTATAAGCATATCTTCCTTTTAATCCAGGTACTAATCGCATGTGTAATACAAATGCATATACCATAATACTTATTAATGCCCAGGTTTCTTTTGCATCCCATCCCCAATAACGACCCCAGCTTTCATTAGCCCACTGGCCGCCTAAGAAGTTACCGATGGTTAATAAAACCAACCCTACTAAAAGAGCCATTTCGCTTATAGTGGTAAGTTCACTAATTGTTAAATCAAATTTTTCTTTGTTCTTTTCGGTAGTAAAAATCATTAAGACAAGGCAAATTAATCCCAAAATCATTCCTAAGGCAAACGGACCGTAACTAGCAACAATTACGGAAACGTGTATCATTAACCAATATGAATTTAATACTGGAGGTAAATTAGCAATTTCTGGATCCATCCAATTCCAATGCGCAATCATTAACATCATCGCTGTTAAAAAGGCTGTTGATGAAATTGTTAAAGGTGATTTTTTACCAAAGATCAATCCAAACAACATGGTTGCCCAGGCTACAAATATTACGGATTCATATGCATTACTCCATGGAGCTCTTCCACTGATATACCAACGAGTTGCTAACCCAAGTGTATGCATAATGAAAAACAACACTACTATAGCAGTACACACTTTAATCAGGTTTGTAACAAATCGGTTATTTTTGAATATTTGGAACAATACTACAAAGAACATAAATACACCTATGTACATATAATAACTGAACAAGGTTTTAAAGATGTCGTATTTGTTGTATAAAATTTCGTAAGTAATTTGTTTTTCCTTTGGATAAACCTTGGCACCAAACGTTTTTTGAATGGTAAAAATTCCATCCAACAACTGATCGGCCGTTTTGTAATCTTTAGAAACAATGGCATCATTTAATGATTGTGCGTATAAATTAAATGATTGAGCTGCGATGGTATCTTTACCGGTATAATTTAAACGATCTACTTCTAATGGAGTAACCCATTTATTGTTTTTATCGTCTTTTATTGGTAAAATAGTTAATATTGATCCGCCTAGGGCTGAGTATAATAAATTAACGCGTTTGTCTATATTAACAATGTCCTTCTCAAACTTACTTCTGTTTGCTTTTTTATTGGCTTCTTCTTGTAATGTTTGCAATTTGTATTGCCCCATTTCATTAAAAAAATCGCCTAAAGTTGCGTATTTATCTTCTTCACCAACCCCAAGTATTTCTCGTACTTTAGTATTGCCGCGCTCTAAATAGATGATTGGAGCTTGAAACCAAGCGTATGGATCAATGGTTAAAGAAATTAACACTTGATCAGCAGTATAACCTCTATACGTGTCGTATTTGCTAACTTTTCTAAGTAATTCAGAAGCAAAAGTATTTACAGGTTTCATACGTCCACCAGCATCCTGAATTATCAATCGCGCAAATTTGTCAGCATGTTCTTTTGAAACCATGCTTTTTTTAAGCATCTCATCTACTTGCTGATCTGTTAATTTATGCATGTGCTCTTGCGAAAACATCAAAGATGAAACAAGCAACAGAACAATGGTTAGTAATTTAGATTTTCTAAGTTCTATATCTTTTAAACGTCTTCTTAAATCGCCCATACGTGTGTTTTTTAGCAATACCATAAGTAATAAACAGATATATAAAATGGTGTAACCAACATAGGTTACAAATGTTCCCCAATAATCGTGATTTACCGATAAAATAGTTTGTTCGTAGGTATCTGTAATGTTATAGCTTGATTGGAAAAAACGATACCCACGATAGTTGAGAATATTATTCATAAATATTCTAAAATCAAAGGTGTTGTTTTGTTCTTCATCGATAACAGTAACCTCACTTGCATAAGACATAGCACTTTCTGAACCCGGATAATTCTCGAGTTGAAAATCATTAAGTTTTACATAAAAAGGAAGTAAATAAGTGCGCGCACCATAAACTAAATTAAAGTTTAAATTATCAATTTTAACGTTGGTAATTTCATTAGTTCTGTATTGTCCGCCTATTAACTCTACGCGTTCTGTTTTGTTTTTAGTAGTAATATCCAAGACAATCATATCGGCATTGTTGTTGTCTTGTTTTTTAGTCATTGATACATACTTAACAGTAGCTTTAAAAACAGGTTTGGCAATGATAAAACGCATAACACCAGCACCGTGATCATGTCCTTCATGAGCAGGAAGTTGCATTTCATAAACAGATCTTAGTTCAAAATCTTGCTCTACATCTTTTTCAAACTTCCCTTGAAACTGATCGGCCATACGGGTAAATGTACCTCCTGTTTTTGTGACAATTCGCAATTTTCCATCAACTAATTTAAAATTGATATCCACATCGTCAGGTGAGTCAAACCCTACAGTTGTTTCGTGAACCTGTTCATAGGTGCCTCTTTTTATATTTTGATCATGACGATGTCCATCTTGACTGGCCTCCACAAATGTAATATACTCATCTCCTACAGGGCCTTCTTCCAATCGTTCGCCAAGATTAGGTAAATACTCTACCAATTCAATTTTTACGTCCTGATCTTTAAAATTGGTATTTATAGAAACATTATTTTTAGTTGCAGATGATAGCAATAAACGCTTGAAAATGGTCGGTTTTTGATCTTTACCATCATCAATTGAAACTTGTAAATAGGCTCCATCTGAGTAAAGAAGATTTGAAGATTCACCTTCTTTTATAGAAATAATTCCTTCATAGCCAATATATCGGGTAATTCCAGCACCAGCAATTATGAAAATAAACGATAAGTGAAGCATTAAATTAATCCACTTTTCTTTACGGTATAATTTGTACGTAAATATATTTCCTATGAAATTGATGACAAAAACTACCATTATGGCTTCAAACCACCATGCGTTGTAGATTAATTGTCTGGCGGTTTGCGTTCCAAAGTCATTTTCAACAAAAGTTGCAACACCCATAGCTGTAGCAAAAACTACAAATAAAATTGCCATTAATTGGGTTGAATACAAAAAGTCAAGTATTTTTTTCATTTATAACTGTATTAAAAGTTACACAAAAATAGACATATTATTTTAATCAAAACCTGCGTTTTATCATTTAATTGATACAATTTTTTGTTAATTTAGCAACAAATTAAGTGTAGAAAATTTGTTTACAAACTGTTTTTATATTGATGTTTATGTATTAATTAAAGAACGCGATTCGTTTCTTGCGTAAAATTAATACCAATTTATCTTTTATAAACATCTCATTAATAATTAATTACACTTACTTATGAAATTACCTTATGCAGAGCCATTTAAAATTAAAATGGTTGAACCTATAAAAAAATCCACTAAAGAGCAACGTTCGCAATGGATTAAAGAAGCAGACTACAATTTATTTAACTTAAGTTCTGACAAAGTTTTTATTGATTTATTAACCGATTCTGGTACAGGTGCCATGAGTCAGTTTCAATGGTCAGAAATGATGCTGGGTGATGAAAGTTATGCTGGTTCTTCGTCGTTTTTAAAATTAAAAGAAACCGTTCAAAGAATAACTGGATTCGAATATTTTTTACCTACTCACCAAGGTAGAGCAGCCGAAAATGTGTTGTTTTCTGCTTTGATAAAGGAAGGCGATATAGTTCCTGGCAATTCTCACTTTGATACCACCAAAGGTCATATTGAATATAGAAAAGCAAAAGCCATTGATTGTACCATAAAAGAAGCATTTGATACTGCGATACAACATCCGTTCAAAGGAAACATAGATGTTGATGCATTGGAAAAGGTATTTAAAAAATATCCTAATGAAAAAATTCCAATGGTCATCGTTACAATTACGTGTAATACTGCTGGAGGACAACCTGTTTCTATGGAAAATATAAAAGCAGTGTCATCACTGTGTAAGCAGTACAAAATCCCTTTATACTTTGATGCTGCCCGTTTTGCAGAAAATGCTTACTTTATTAAAACTAGAGAAGACGGATATCAAAATAAAACCATCAAACAAATTGTTAAAGAATTCTTTTCCTACGGTGAAGGAATGACCATTAGTGCCAAAAAAGATGGATTGGTGAATATGGGAGGTTTTATAGCATTGAATAATGAAGAGGTTTTTAAAAAAGCAACTGTTTTCAATATTATGTACGAAGGATTCATAACTTATGGCGGTTTAAATGGGCGCGATATGGGTGCTTTAGCCGTTGGCTTGGATGAAGCTACAGAAGTTGATTATCTTGAAAGCAGGGTAGGGCAGGTAGCATTTTTAGGAAGTAAACTTGTTGAATATGGCATCCCTGTTCAGCAACCGTTTGGAGGTCATGCTATTTTTGTAGATGCAACTAAGTTTTTACCTAATATACCTAGAGAACAATACACTGCTCAAACCTTAGCGATAGAACTGTATATTGAAGGAGGAATTAGAGGCGTTGAAATTGGAACGATTTTAGCCGATAGAGATCCAGAAACCAGAGAAAACAGGTATCCTGCCTTAGAATCAGTTCGTTTAGCTATTCCGAGAAGAACGTATACTAACAACCATATGGAGTACATAGCTGCAGTTCTGAAAAATGTTTTTGATAAAAAATCAGAAATAACAACAGGATATAAAATAGTAGAAGAAGCACCAATTATGCGTCATTTTACAGTTAAGTTAGAGAAAATATAAGTACCTAAACAGTAGTTTCGTTTGACAAAACTAAAAGCTACTGTTTATTTTTTATTTAAAATAAAAGATAAAAAGGTCTTAATATAAATATATTTATTTATATTTGAACATTATAACTAAATCAACTTTATGAAAAATTTGTTTAATTTGATTAAAATACTTACTATCTTAGTAGTGTTTGTTTTCTTTTCTTGTCAAGGTGACAAAAAAAGTGAAGAGTCTCAGTCTAAATCTGAAAGCACATCAGAATCTAATAAAGGTCAAGCTTTTATTGAAGATGAATCAACAACTCCCAATGTATTAAAAATAGCAATTGGTTCTAAAGACCATTCAACTTTAGTGGCAGCTGTACAGGCGGCACAATTAGAGAATGTGTTAGTAAATGCAGGGCCTTTAACTGTTTTTGCACCTACCAATGAAGCATTTGATAAATTACCTGCCGGAACGGTTGAAGGATTACTTAAGCCTGAAAGTAAGGAGGCGTTAGCTAATATTATTAAGTATCATGCTACTCCTGGTAACTTATCAAAAGAGATGATAGGTAAATTTAAAAAATTAGGACAAGCTAACAATCAAGATGTACAAGTTGAAGTTAAAGACGGAGAAGTTTTTGTAGGAGGTGCTAAAATTATAGCAAGTGTACCGGCAAGTAATGGAATTGTACATGTAGTTGACAACGTTTTACTACCTCCTTCGAAATAAATTAATAATTTAATAAATTAAATATAGTATATGAAATTAAATGTTTTAGTCTTGTTATTATCAGTTTTGTTTATAACAAGTTGCGGAAATTCTGATAAAAAAAGTAATGATAAAGCCGGATCAGCTGACTCTGAAAAAAAAGTATTTGATAATCCATTGGATGATAAAGGAATTGGTCCTGTAACAAGTTTAGTGTTACCAGCAGAAATAGATGAAGCTTTGGCTGCAAAAGGTAAAGAAATATATAAAGCGAAATGTTCTGCCTGTCATAAGGAAACTGAGCGGTTTATTGGTCCGGCTCCAGTGGGTATTTTTGAAAGAAGATCACCTGAGTGGATTATGAACATGATTTTAAATCCAGAAGTAATGGTCAAAGAAAATGAGGCTGCTAAAAAATTATTGGCAGAGTATGTGGCCCCTATGGCAAATCAAAATTTAACTGAAGAAGAGGCAAGAGCAGTTTTAGAGTATTTCAGAACAATTAAATAGAACTTAACCAAACTTAAATACAATGAAAACAATTTTAAAATCTACATTTATTCTTCTTGCATTTGCTGTAATTTTTTCAAGTTGTGGTAAAAGCGAAAAACAATCAGATGGGATATTAGCTTCCAATGCAGCCGAAAAGGTTTATGTTAAACCTGGTGAATTAGATGAATACTACGCTTTTGTGTCTGGTGGATTTAGTGGTCAATTAACCGTTTATGGTCTTCCTTCAGGGAGATTGCTGAAAGTAATACCCGTTTTTTCTGTTGATGCAGAAAAAGGATGGGGATTTAATGAAGAAACTAAACCGATGCTAAACACTTCTCATGGATTTATCCCTTGGGATGACTCGCACCACCCTGATATTTCTCAAACTGTTGGAGAAGTTGACGGTCGTTGGGTTTTTATCAATGGAAATAATACACCACGTATTGCTAAAATTGATTTAACAACCTTTGAAACAACTGAAATTATAGAGTTGCCAAACAGTGCAGGAAATCACAGTTCATCATTTGTTACCGAAAATACTGAATATATAGTTGCAGGAACACGTTTTTCAGTTCCTGTTCCACAAAAAGATATGCCAATAAAAGAATATAAAGGAAACTTTAAAGGAGCTTTATCGTTTATCAGTGTTGAGCCTACTCACGGTAAGATGAATTTAGAATTCCAGATTTTAATGCCAGGATTTAACTATGATTTAGCCCATCCTGGAAGAGGAAATTCACATGGCTGGTTCTTCTTTACAACCTATAACACAGAAGAAGCAAATACACTACTTGAAGTGAATGCTTCGCAAAATGATAAAGACTTTATAGCTGCTGTTAATTGGAAAAAAGCAGAGGAGTACATTAAAGCAGGAAAAGGTAAGAAAATGCCAACAAATTATGCACACAATGTATACGATGAAGAAACTCATATGGCTACTTCTACCATGAAAAAGGAAGTTTTAGTGTTAGATCCATCAGAATTGCCAGGATTGGTTTATTTCTTACCTACACCAAAATCACCACACGGTTGTGATGTTGATCCTTCAGGTGAGTATATTGTTGGATCTGGTAAATTATCTGCTAACTTAACAGTACACTCTTTTAGTAAAATGTTAAAAGCTATCGAAGGAAAGAAATTTGCTACTTCATTGTATAACATTCCAGTTATTAATGCAGAAGATATTCAGGCCGGAGTAGTACAACAAGCCGGATTAGGCCCACTTCATACGGAGTTTGATGATAAAGGAAATGCCTATACAACCTTTTTTATAACTTCTGAAGTTGTAAAATGGAAATTAGGAACCTGGGATGTAGTTGATAGAAAACCAACGTATTATTCAGTAGGTCACTTAATGATTCCTGGCGGAAACTCAAGAAAACCATCTGGAAAATATTTATTGGCAATGAATAAGATTACGAAAGACCGTTATCTGCCAACAGGGCCAGAAGTTACACAATCGGCTCAATTATTTGATATCAGTGGTGAAAAAATGGAATTGTTATTAGATTTTCCAACCGTTGGAGAGCCGCATTACGCTGCTGGAATTAGTGCTGATAAGGTTATTAAGAATTCTAAAAAATACTATGATCTAAGTAAAAACAAACATCCTTATGTTGTAAAATCTGAAGCAGAAACTAAAGTTGTGCGTAACGGAAAAGAAGTGCATGTTTATATGACATCTATTAGAAGCCACTTTGCTCCTGATAATATTGAAGGAATAAAAGTTGGCGATAGAGTGTATTTCCATGTAACTAATTTAGAACAAGATTACGATGTGCCACATGGTTTTGCTATAATTGGCGCTAATAATGCAGAATTGTTAATTATGCCTGGTCAAACTGAAACTTTAGTATGGGAACCTAAACAAGTTGGAGTATGGCCGTTTTATTGTTCCGATTTTTGTTCAGCATTACACCAAGAAATGCAAGGATATGTTAGAGTCTCACCTGCAAATTCTGCAATTGAACTAAAATGGTCCATTGGAGAATAAGTATAAGTTCATTTTAATTTCAATTATAATAATTTCGTCTGAAAAAAGTGGGTAGCTTAGTACTATCCACTTTTTATTAAAGACACTAAGCAAAGTAACATTTGTTACTAAAAAAATAACTTCAAAATGAAAAAATCAAAATTAGTAATGATAGTAGGAGCATTGCTTACCTTAGCTTTATTTGTTTTTCCCTTGTGGAATATAACCTTAGAAGCTCCGCAATATCCTGAACCTTTGGGTATGGACATTTGGATAACTAAAATTACAGATCACAATCCACACGATATAAAAAACATTAATTTAATGAATCATTATATCGGAATGCGCGATGTTCCAACAGATTTACCTGAATTTAAAATATTCCCTATCGTAATTCTTGTTATGGCATTTTTAGGTGTAATAGTTGGGTTAATTGGCAATAAGAAACTTTATCTTTCTTGGGGAATACTAATGATTTTACTTGGTTTAGCTGGCATGTACGATTTTTATCTTTGGTTGTATGATTATGGACACAATTTAAGTCCGCATGCAGCAATTAAAATTCCAGGTCAAGGATATATGCCACCATTACTTGGGTCAAAATCCATATTAAATTTTAATGCAATTTCATTGCCAATGACAGGAGCATACTTTTTGTTTGCTGGAATTGGAATGTCATTTTTGTCCTATTTTATGGCAAAAAAAGAATTATAATAAAGATACTATATGAGACGATTTGTAATTTTATGCTGTGCAATGCTATTCTTTTCATCTTGCAAAGTAGAACCTAAAGAAATTGACTTTGGTTACGATGTGTGTCATTTCTGTAAAATGACTATAGTTGATAAGCCGTTCGCTGCTGAAGTTGTAAATTCTAAAGGAAAGGCATTTATGTACGATGCCATAGAATGCATGGTAAATAACAATTTGAATGAACATATAGATGCGTCACTGTTTTTAGTATTTGATTATACTAATTATAATGAATTTATAAATGCTAAAGAGTCATATTTTGTGATAAGTGAAACTATTAAAAGCCCGATGGGTGAAAATTTAGCGGCCTTTAAAGAAAAATTTTCTGCTGAAAAATTTATAAATGTAAATAAAGGAAAGATGTTTAATTGGGAGGAGTTAAATGCCTATTTTAAAAAGTATGCAAAATAAACTTACAGTTTTAATTTTTCTGATTATTTCAACAATATCAGTTCATGCATCAACTATTGAAGTGTGTAATAGTTGTAAATTTAAATCGATAAAAACTGCAATTGAGTATGCAAAACCTTTTGATACTATTATTGTACAAAACGGTATTTATCCTACAACAAACATAATTATACAAAAACCTTTAACTATTATTGGTAAAGCTATGCCAACGCTCGATGGCTTGTTAAAGGGAGATATATTTAAAATTCAGGCTAACGAAGTAACAATTAAAGGATTCAATATTATAAACGTTGGAAAAGATTTTGCCAACAGTAATACTGCTATTAGAATTCAAAAAAGTAAGAATTTTAACATTTCAAACAATCAATTTAAAAATGTTTTATACGCAATTTATCTTGAAAAATCATCTCACGGAAAAGTAGTAAATAATAAAATTTTTGGCAATGCAGTGTCCGAAATAAACTCTGGAAATGGCATTCACATTTGGGACAGTAGTAATGTGCAAATAACCAATAACTATATAGAAAAAGTTAGAGATGGCATTTATTTAGAATTTGCAAAAAACTGTACGATAGCTAAAAATATCAGTACCCAGAATTTAAGATACGGACTTCATTTTATGTTTTCTAACAATAATGTTTATACACACAATAAATTTATCAATAATGGAGCTGGTGTTGCAGTAATGTTTTCAAAAAAAATTGACATGCATCACAATGTATTTATGAAAAACTGGGGATCGGCTTCTTATGGCTTACTACTGAAAGAAATTAATGACGCCGATATTAAAAACAATATTTTTGAAGAAAACACCATTGCTATTAACGTAGAAGGGTCTAACAGAATCAACTACAGTAAAAACAATTTTATTAGAAATGGCTGGGCTTTAAAAGTACGCGGAGCCTGTTATAATAATATTTTTGAGTCTAATAATTTTATCAGCAATTCATTTGATGTCTCATGGAATACAAAAATGAACGATAATAAGTTTTCAAATAACTTTTGGAGTGCATATGCAGGTTACGATATAGATAAAGATGGTGTTGGTGATGTGCCTTACAGACCAGTAAAATTATTTTCATATATTGTGAATAAAACTCCTGAAACCATAATTTTATTAAGAAGTTTATTTATAAATTTAATTGATTTTTCTGAAAAAGTTACTCCAGTCTTTACCCCCGATTTTTTAATTGATAATCAGCCTAAAATGAAACCTGTATTATGATAGTATTTCAAGATCTTAAGAAAAATTTTGGCAAATTTGAAGTATTAAAAACTATAAACCTTAAGATAAATGAAGGTGGTATTTTTGCGATATTAGGCCCTAACGGATCAGGCAAAACAACCTTAATAAAATCGCTATTAGGGATGGTTATACCCCAAAATGGAACCATTACCATAAACAACCAACAAGTAATTCATAAATGGAATTATAGGGATAAAGTTGATTATTTACCTCAAATTGCCAACTTTCCATCTAACTTAAAAGTGATAGAATTAATCAATATGGTTAAGGATATCAGAGGTAGAAAATGTAGAGACCAAGAATTAATAAACTTGTTTAGAATTACACCCTTTTTAAATAAGAAATTAGGAACATTATCTGGAGGCACCAAACAACGTGTAAATTTAGTTTTAACCTTTATGTTTGACAGCCCCTTAATTATTTTAGATGAGCCAACCTCTGGTTTAGACCCCGTAGCTTTAATTACCTTAAAAGAACTTATTATTAATGAAAAGGCAAAAGGCAAAACCATCATTATAACATCACATATTATGAGTTTTGTTGAAGAACTTTCTGATGAGGTTGTATTTATTTTAGATGGTGAGATTTATTTCCAAGGATCAGTGTCCAAATTAAAAGAACAAACCAAGCAATCTAGTTTTGAGTATGCTATTGCTTCAATTTTAAAAGAACAGTATGTTTAAAATATTAAAATACAGCATTTTCGACTTGTTAAGAAGCAGGTGGAGTTTTATTTACTTAGTGTTTTACCTTTTATTAGGTTCGGTTTTATTATTATTAAACAGTAATTTATCAAATGCAATTATTACGTTATTAAATGTAGTAACAGTATTGGTGCCGCTAATAGGAACCATATTTGGTATCATGTATTATTACGATTCTAAAGAATTTACTGAATTGTTATTAGCGCAACCAATTAAACGTTCAAACATATTTCTTGGGCAGTATTTTGGAGTGGCCATTTCGTTGTCGCTAAGTTTGATTATTGGTTTAGGTATACCCTTTTTGTTTTACGGTTTAGTAATTTCTGAAAAGGTTTTTGAATTTATTTCGCTCATAATAGTAGGTACTTTTTTAACTTTCATCTTTACAGCCATTTCTTTTTTTATTGCGCTATCATTTGATAATAAAATTAAAGGTTTCAGTGTTGCTATACTAATGTGGTTACTGCTTGCAGTAATTTATGACGGAATATTTCTTATATCGTTGGTTTATTTTGAACAGTATCCCTTGGATGTTTTTTCGTTAACAGCAGTAATGTTAAATCCGATTGATTTGGGAAGAACATTAATGTTGTTAAAACTCGATATTTCGGCCCTGTTAGGGTATACTGGAGCTATTTTTAAAAAGTTTTTTGGCACTAATTTAGGTAGTACTATTTCTTTTATTGTTTTAATTATTTGGTCATTAATCCCTATTTTAGGAATTGTATGGAAATCCAATAAAAAAGACTTCTAATTATTTTAACAATAAAATAACGGTTGATAAAATATATTCAACCCCAATAGCAATTACAATAAATCCGATGATTCTTGAAAGCGCATTAATACCATTTGGACCTAAAGCTTTTATAATTAGATTAGAACTTCTTAAAGTGATATAAATTAGAACTGAAATTACCAAAATTGCTGCAGTTAATATTCCGCGCTCCAATACTTGAGTATATTCTTGATGATAAGTTATAAGTAGAGAAATAGTTCCAGGTCCGGCTAACATGGGTATTGCTAGGGGAGTTAATGACACTTCGTCACGTTCCATAGCTGCATTTTTATTCTTTTCATTCATCCCTTTGTGTTGAGAAAATTTACCCGTTAACAAGGCAAAACCTGAGGAAGCAATGATTAATCCACCTGCAATTTTTAAGGAGTTTAAACTGATACCGAAAAACAACAAGATAAACTTTCCTAAATAGAAGGATATTAACAAGATAATAAGAACATTGATGGCTGTTGCCAAGGCAATTTTATTAATTTCTTTTTTTGTTTTTTCTTTTGTTAATCCTACAAAAATAGGAACAGTTCCTAGCGGATTAATAACAGAAAATATAGCAGCAAGCGCAATAAGAAATAAACTCATTTAATTTTTTTTTACAAAGGTACTTATATAATAATCGAATAATCGCAGTAATTATAAGTTGTTTTTATAAATCAATTTTTTTTAATAATAGCTCTAAAATATTTATGGCAGCAGTACTTATTTTAGTGCCTGGTCCAAAAATTCCGGAAACACCTGCATTAAATAAAAAATCATAATCCTGACTAGGTATAACGCCTCCTGCAATTACTAATATATCACCTCTTCCGTATTCATTTAACGCATTTATAACCTGTGGTATTAAAGTTTTATGTCCAGCAGCTAATGATGATACTCCTAAAACGTGTACATCATTTTCCATAGCGTGTTTAGCAACCTCTTTAGGAGTTTGGAATAAAGGGCCAATGTCAACATCAAAACCTAAATCAGCAAAACTAGTTGCAACTACTTTTGCCCCTCTATCGTGTCCATCTTGCCCCATTTTAGCTACCAATATTCGGGGTCTTCTCCCATCTAAGTCGGCAAATTTATTGGCTAAATCTACTGCCTTTTTAAACTCGTTATGGTCTTTAATGTTTTTAGAATACACGCCTGAAATGGATTTTATAGTAGCTTGATAACGGCCAAATACTTTTTCTAGAGCTTCAGAAATTTCTCCCAATGTGGCTCGTTCTCGTGCTGCAATTACAGCCAAATCTAATAAATTTCCTTCACCTGATTGTGCGCAAAAGGTTAAATTAGCTAGAGCCAAGGCTACTTTTTGAGAATTTCGGGACGATTTTAACGCTTCTAATCGTTTTATTTGGCTTTCTCTAACAGCATTATTATCAACTTCTAAGATGCTTAACGGCTCTTCTTCTTTAAGTTGATAAGCATTTACACCTACTATAATGTCTTGTTCACTATCTATCAGAGCTTGTTTTTTAGCTGATGCTTCTTCGATTCGAATTTTAGGTATACCAGCTTCAATCGCTTTAGTCATGCCTCCTAATTGTTCAACTTCCTGAATTAAATTCCAGGCATGTTGTGCAATTTTTTCTGTTAGATCTTCCACGTATGAAGAACCTCCCCAAGGATCAACAGTCGCTGTTATACCCGTTTCCAGTTGCAAGTAAAGTTGGGTATTTCTGGCAATTCTTGCAGAAAAATCGGTTGGCAATGCAATAGCTTCATCCAAGGCATTGGTATGTAAACTTTGAGTACCTCCAAGTGCAGCAGCCATGGCTTCAATAGTTGTTCGTGCAACATTGTTAAAAGGGTCTTGTTCGGTTAAACTCCAGCCACTGGTTTGACAATGGGTCCTTAACGACATTGATTGTGGTTTTTTAGGATTAAATTGTGATACAATTTTAGCCCAAAGCATTCTACCGGCTCTAAGTTTTGCTATTTCATTAAAGTGATTCATCCCTATGGCCCAAAAAAACGATAGTCTAGGTGCAAAATCATCGATATCTAATCCAGATGCTAAACCAGTTCTTAAATATTCTAATCCATTGGCTAAGGTATAGGCAAGTTCAATTTCCGGTGTTGCGCCTGCTTCTTGCATGTGGTAACCAGAAATAGAGATTGAATTAAATTTTGGCATGTGTTTACTGGTATATGCAAATATATCAGCTATAATTTTCATCGATGGAGTAGGTGGGTAAATATAAGTATTACGAACCATAAACTCCTTTAATATATCATTCTGTATAGTGCCCGTTAACTGGTTTCTAGCAACCCCTTGTTCTTCTGCTGCTACTATATAAAACGCCATGATGGGTAAAACGGCTCCATTCATAGTCATTGAAACCGACATTTGATCCAATGGAATATTGTCAAACAATACCTTCATATCTTCAATTGAATCGATGGCAACGCCTGCTTTTCCAACATCACCCTGTACGCGTTCCTGATCAGAATCATAACCGCGATGTGTTGCTAAATCAAAAGCTATAGACAATCCTTTTTGTCCGGCAGCTAAATTGCGTCTGTAAAATGCGTTGCTTTCTTCGGCAGTTGAAAATCCGGCATATTGTCTAACAGTCCAGGGTTTATTAACATACATGCTTGCGTACGGACCTCTTAAAAAAGGGGGAATACCAGCTACAAAATTCTCGTGTTTAAAATTAGTATTTTGTTGCTGCTCAGATTTAACGGTAAGTTTTGATAGGTCTTTACGCTTTTTCATGACTTAATCTGTTTTGTTCATAAGATTCTGAAAGACGATGTGGTATTATTGTTGGAAGCAAAGTTTTCCTTGATTTTTTACGTAAAAACGGATAAATTTCAACGGCTGCTTTCATATGGTCTTGTGGATTTGGGTATTTGTTAGTACCCAGTAAAATTATCTCATTAGCGTTAAATAATTCCTGTTCTTTTTTGGCGCTTTCTTGAATTTTTCGTTGGATAATTCCATCTTTTAGTTGGTTTAAAAATCCGCCACCTTTTTCAATTTCTTTAAATAACGTTAATGCTTTTTCTGCTAATTGCTTGGTTAAGGTTTCGATATAATAGCTGTTTTCAGCAATCGTATCAGCTTTTTTAAAATTACTTTCTTCTTTTAAAATTAAGAGTTGATTGCGAGCAATACGCTCTCCAAACTCGTTTCTATGCTTGTAAATTCGATCGTATGAAACATTAGAAATAGTTGTTATGCCCCCTAAAACTGCACTCATACATTCTGTAGTGGCACGCAACAAATTAGTATTGTAATCGAATAAAGTTTTATTTCTAAGAGTAGGCTCGGCAAATATTATAGCAGGTGCAGTTGTTTGATACTCTTTTAATAATATATCCCACAAATACCTGAATGCTCTTAATTTGGCAATTTCCATAAAATAATGACTTCCAATTGCAAATTGAAATTGAACTTTCGACGCAACAGCAGCTCCAAAATGATTTAAATATTCATTGGCATGGGCTAAAGCATAAGCAATTTGTTGTACGTTATTGGCACCAGCATTTTGATATAACGAAGCGTTTACACCTATGAGACAGTTGTTTTTAGAAGAAATGTCATACAACTTATTAAGAATTTCATGGTCTTTTTTTAGGTTGAAAAACCAATTTCCTGTTGCTGCTAAATTTCCTATTATATCGATATTAAAATAAGTTTTTTGTTCAATTAAAAAGTGATGCAAAGTTGATATATAATTTTCATCTAAAAATTCAAATTGAAAATGAAGTTCTGCTGTTGGGAATTGATCAATAACAGATTGAAGTAACAATTTATTGTTAATAGCTTTTGGGATAATGAAATTGATAGACTGAGCTCCTCGTACTAAAGCATCAATTGCCAATGCTGATGCTTTTTTTTCATCAGACACATAGATTGTTTGGCAAATTAAGAAATCACTGTTTAAATTGGGAATGGTTAGTTTCTCATAATCATCCGAATGGTAAAATGGTCGAATGGTAATGCCTTCCAATGTTTTGGTTAACAAGGTTTTATTATAATCGGCGCCTTTTAAATCAAACTGAATTTTTTGCTTCCATTGCGATGCACTTACGGCATCAAATTCTTGAAATAAGAATGAATCCATAGTACTTATTTTATGGTATCGTATTCAATTAAATATAGATCTTCGTTTTCTTTTTTCATTTTATACTGCTCACGGGCATATTTCTCAAGTTTTTTATTGTTTTTTAAATCTTCAATAACTTGTTTGTCCTGTTTTATTTCTTTGGTATAAAATTCTTTATTTGATTCTAATTTTTCAATTTCTTTGTTGAGCATTTGATGCGTTTCATACGAGTTTTGATCAAAGAAAAGCATCCAAACAGCAAATCCTACTGTTATTAAAAAGTATTTATTGGTTATAAACCTAACAATTTTTTTATCTTTAAATTGTTTGTAAGTCATAGATTTACAATCTGTTACTTATTACAGTGCGTACAATATCAATTGCAACTGTGTTATACCTGTCATTCGGAATAATGATATCAGCATAGGTTTTAGAAGGTTCTATAAATTGCTGATGCATCGGTTTTAGTGTGCTTTGATACCTGCCAAGAACTTCGTTAATGTCCCTGCCGCGTTCTTCGATATCGCGTCTAACACGTCTAATGAGACGTTCATCAGCATCAGCATGTACAAATACTTTAATATCAAACAAATCGCGAAGAGGTTTACTGTTAAAAATAAGAATTCCTTCTACAATTATTACATTGCGTGGATGTGTTTTATGCGTGTCTTTGGTTCTATTGTGAGCAATAAACGAATATACGGGTTGTTCAATAACATTTCCTTTTTTAAGTTCTGAAACATGTTCTACCAATAGGTCAAAGTCAATTGCATTGGGATGATCGAAATTTATTTTTGTTCGATCTTCAAACGATAAATCAACGGTTTCTTTATAATA
Source organism: Bacteroidota bacterium (assembly GCA_018335575.1). GTDB lineage: Bacteria > Bacteroidota > Bacteroidia > Flavobacteriales > Flavobacteriaceae > JAGXRT01. The sequence continues at coordinate 63,756 of JAGXRT010000032.1, forward strand.
TGAATCTTGAGAAATAACACAAACCTCATCGGGAGGTAGTTCATGAAGTATCTGATTTACAACTGTTGTTTTACCGCTACCGGTTCCTCCAGCAATTCCAATGATAAGCATAAATACTATTTTTAAATACTTTACAAATTTAGGAAAAATACTGAGCTATTGTAGTTAAAACAAAAAAAGCCTTCTGGATTAGAAGACTTTTATTACAGAGCCGATAGAGGGGCTCGAACCCACGACCTGCTGATTACAAATCAGCTGCTCTAGCCAGCTGAGCTACATCGGCAATTTGTCGGGGTGGCAGGATTCGAACCTGCGACCTCCTGCTCCCAAAGCAGGCGCGATAACCGGGCTACGCTACACCCCGAAAAAGTGTGTGCAAATATACTATTTCTAATTAGTTGCGCAAATGATTAATTGAATAAAATTGAATAAATTCTGGAAATCTTTTCGGACAATTCATCGATTCCTATAGTTCGACTTTTTCTGATGGTTTCTTTGCCTTCAAAATATACCAACAGTGTGGGTTCAACAAATACATTAAAATGAGCTGCTACATCCGGAGAAAAATTTATGTCGATAAAATAAAATGAGATTTTTGGAAATTTTTCTTGTAGTAGTTTGTATACTTTTGGTTCTAATGCTTCTCCTAAAGAACATTTAGTTGTTGAAAAGAACAGCAATACCCCTGTATTGTTGTTTACTGTTGCTTTTGCTGATTCTATAGAGCTAATTTGTTGAATTTCCATGTTGCAGTTTTTGTAAATTTAAATCATATAAATAAATGAAAAAAATAAATCATATTTGGTTATTTTAGTATCATAAATAATTATTTACAATTTTTTCCTTTAGGATTTAAAAGGGTAAATTTGTGTAAAAATAATCAGATTAAATTATGTCAAATACAATTGAAAAAGTTAAATGTTTAATAATTGGTTCTGGTCCTGCAGGATATACGGCGGCAATTTATGCTGCCAGAGCCGATTTAAAACCGATAATGTATACTGGTATGCAAATGGGAGGCCAGTTAACAACTACTACAGAAGTTGATAATTTTCCGGGTTATCCAAACGGAGTAGACGGAACTGCTATGATGGAAGATTTAAAAAATCAGGCAGAACGTTTTGGAACTGAAGTTCGTTTTGGTATGGCTACAAAAGTGGAATTTAGTAAAGAAATGGGTGGAATTCACAAAGTAATAATTGATGAATCGCATACCATTGAAGCAAAAACAGTAATTATAGCAACCGGAGCTACAGCATCCTATTTAGGATTAGAAAGTGAACAGCGCTTAAGAGGCGGTGGAGTATCTGCTTGTGCTACCTGTGATGGATTCTTCTACCGTGGTCAAGAAGTTGTGGTTGTTGGTGCTGGTGATACCGCCGCTGAAGAAGCTACGTATTTGGCCAATTTATGCACAAAAGTTACTATGTTGGTTAGAAGGGATGAAATGCGCGCTTCAAAAGCCATGCAAAAAAGAGTGTTTAATACCAAAAATTTGGTGGTAAAATTTAATACCGAAATTGAAGAAGTTTTGGGAGAAAAAGTTGTTGAAGGTGTTAAAGTTTATAACAATATTACCAATGAAAAAGAAGTAATTCCGGTAACCGGTGTGTTTATTGCCATTGGTCATAAACCAAATACCGATATTTTTAAAGGTCAATTAGAAATGGATTCCGTGGGTTATCTAAAAACAGAAGGAAAAACAACCAAAACCAATTTACCGGGAGTTTTTGCCGCCGGTGATGTACAGGATAAAGATTACAGACAAGCAGTAACAGCTGCAGGAACGGGATGTATGGCAGCCTTGGATGCCGAACGTTACATAGGTTCTTTAGAATAAGATTCAAAAATAAGAAGCCCTTTTTTTAAAGGGCTTCTTTGTTGGTTCAACTAGCATTTTATTTCTTGTGCAGCTTTGCTTTACCATCAAACTTAATTAAGTTAAATTCTGGTTTTCCAAATGATGTAATTTCTGCTGTGTCTGAAGCGTTAATATTTATTTTATCTTTTGTATTTACATAAACATCCGATCGCGAGGATATTGTAAGTGTAGTTTCGTTAACTATAAACTTTTCGCCTTTGTAACTACCATTATTTGTTGCAGTAATGGTTTGTGTTTTGCCTTTTCCTTTTGTGGTTAAAACGCTGCTGTTTTTTATATCAGCAGTTAAGTTTTCAATCTCACCTTCTAATTTTAGTTCACACGATTCCGTAATATTTACAGCGGTGTTTATAGAAAATACATCTAATTTAAGGTCAGTATTTTTGAAACCGTTTACTGCTAAATTATCAGCATCAAGTTTTAAAGTAGCATCGGCATTGTCATACATGTTCAATACTAGAGATCTTACTATTAATCGTGCATCAGCATAAATATTGGAATTACCCTTTGCAGTAATAGTGTTTAAGCTGTCTGTAACAGTAATTAATATGTTTAGTTTTTTACTGCTTCTAATTTTATTAGACAGGTAAATTTTTAAAGTAGATCCTTCAATTTTTGTATGTATAGATTCGTGAAGATTTTCATCTGCCTCAACATTTAAGTAGGGTGTAGATCCTTGAAAAAGATATACATCAACATCATCCATCACCTCTATAGCGGTAAAGCTTGTAACATCTCTGTTCTGAGTTATAACAATTTTATTGCCTTTTATACTTGATTGTGCAATAATGTTAAAAAAAGAAAGTATGGCAGTTAAAAAAAGTAATTTAAATTTAAGGTTCATAAATTTTTATGTTTATTAATTATACTATCAAATTTACTAAAAAACCACTTGATTTAGTCAAGTGGTTTATAAATAATATTGATAGAGAAATTACTAGTTTTTGTGTACGCTTCCGCCCGAAGAAGTGTTTTTTACAATATTTTTAGGATTACCGTTGTATTCAATACTTCCGCCACTACTGGCTTCTGCAGTTAATAAATCGGTTGCATACACTTCTATGGATGCGCCACTTGATACTTTAGCTTCTACCTCGGATGCTTCAAATCGATCTGCACGTATTGTTGATCCGCTAGATGCTCTTGCGTCTAGTGTAGTTGCTTTTCCTATCAGTTTGATGCTGGATCCGCTAGATGCTTTACTTGTTGCATTTGTAGTAAGTACTTCAACCCTAATGCTAGAACCACTGCTCGATTTTAGCTGAATTGACTCTGTTCGTATAGCATCTTCTGCTGTTATAGAGGAACCACTTGTTGACTCTAGCAATTGTATGTTTTTAACCGTTACATAAACATTCTTTGTTTTTACGTTTCTTACTGGTTCATCAAAATATACTTTAAGAATACCGTTGTTGGTAATTGTTGTTTTTAAAAGGTCTTGTATATTTTCATCGGTTTCTACTGTTATTTTTTCTTCATCACCTTGACTAACATATACGCTAATTCCCTGACTTACGTCTATTCCGTCAAAAGAATTTGTTACCGTTCTTTCGTTGGTTACTACATGTTGATTTCCCTTAGTGCCTGTTAATACACATGAGGTTGTTATACTAAATATAACTAAAAGTGCGATTGATTTTACAAGTGTTTTCATGTTGTATTTTTAATAATTTATATGGTTAAAATCCAATGTTTGTTATTTAATAAGATGTTTTCACCTACTTTTACGCGTGATTTTTTTCCATTTTCATTTACTCTGATGTCAATTCCGTTAACGTCAATTTTCATATTAAGTTCGTCATCATCTTTGTTTTTTATAATTTCGCTACAATCTAAACATTCCAATCCTGTAGCAGTCATTTTAAAGTGATGTCTAACCATGTCATCATCATATATATCATCTACATTATCTACATTGTAAAGATATGTTTTGGTTGATTTGTCGAGATAAATTATTGAATTAACAGGTAAGTAAAGTGTTAATTCAACCTCTTGATTTTGATACATATTTTCTAAATTAGACAAAAAATAACCGTCTAATTGTAAATTGCTATCGGTTAAACTGAATTTATATTCAATTTGTTCTGCAAACTGATTTGCATTGCTTCTGGTATCGCCTTCGGCTTCTTTACGAATTTTAATATAGGCCATATTAGTATCGCTTTTAGCAATGTCTAATTTAATTTTAGATGAATATAACTTTTCAACGCCATTATCAACTACTATTTCAAATCCGTGTCTTTTACGCATGGTTTTAGTGTCTGCGTATTGATCATCACCAATCATTTTAATGTTTAATGTATCAGTTGATGTCCAAAGTAAATCATGATTTTTGGTGTTAAAACCATCATAAGCAACTTTGGAAGAATATTCAATGCCGGAAAAAATTAAACCTAATATAGCAACAATCCAAAGCCCAACAAGTGTTAATTTAAAGGTTTTTCCCATCGATTTTACATTGTTAGATAAGATTCTAATACCTAACATAAACAAGAAAATAAACGGTATAGCTACTGCAGTAAATACAAATGTAACAAGTAACCAAATAGGCACGGTGGTTTTATAGAAAAACGGTGGAAATTGTGCGAACTCATTTCCAATTCCTAGAAATCCTATAGTACTTAACGAAAAGCCACCTACTATTAGTCCGATAATTACAGATGAAGCAATTATGATTATTAATATTCCTATTAATTTACCGACTACCATAAAAAAGGTGGCTAAAACCTTTCCCAAGGTATCGATAATATCTTGAGCTCCTGATTTTGCTCTCGAGTAATCTGCATTTTTTATACGTTCTCCGGTAGCGTTAATTCGATCGCCTAAATCATTGAATTCTTCCTTAATTTTACGTTCAATATTACTTAAATTAACCGCTTCTCCTCTCATTTGAAGTTTTTCAGCTGTTGTTTTTGCTTCAGGCACTAAAATCCAGAATATGATATAAGCTAAAACTCCAAAGCCTGCACCGAAAACCAAAATCAACCAAAAAATACGAACCCAAATGGCATCAATGCCAAAATAGTGGCCTAAACCTGAAGATACCCCACCCAGTATTTTATCGTCTCCATCTCTAAATAGCTTTTTTGTTGCACTTGTTGATTGATAGGAATATTTAGGGTCGTTAAATAGTTCTTCGTCAAACGTATAATCTTCTGGTTGCCCCATCACTTTGATAATTTCGTCAATATGTTGTTCATTCACCACTTGACGATCGTCTTTTATTTTCTCAGATAACAGCTCACTGATACGCGCTTCAATATCTGCTATAATTTCATCCTTACCGTATGGGTCATTGCTTAAAGAAGCATTAATGGCATTTAAATAACGTCTTAATTTTTCATAAGCCATTTCATCTATGTGAAAATAGATTCCTCCTAAATTGATGTTTATTGTCTTATTCATTTTAATTTGATTTTTTGTTAGTAATAAGGGTAACCGCTTCATTCAACTCTGCCCAAGTTGCATCTAATTCTTTTAAAAATATTTTACCAGATTCGGTAAGTCCGTAGTATTTACGTGGAGGTCCTGAAGTTGATTCTTCCCAACGGTAGTTTAATAAGCCGGCATTTTTTAACCTTGTAAGCAAGGGGTAAACCGTGCCTTCAACTACCAGCATTTTGGCGTCTTTTAATCCTGAAAGGATTTCAGTAGTATAAGCATCTTCGTGTTGTAAGACCGATAAGATGCAATATTCTAAAACTCCTTTTCGCATTTGCGCTTTTGTGTTTTCAATATTCATATGATAATCTTTAGCTTGTTATTTAATAAAATTAATTCGTAACGGATACTTAAAATATTCTCCTTGTTGTGCTTTAACAGCAGCTATAATGATAATTATAAATTTAAAAATTGATAAGGATCCAATTAATACTACAATTCCAAAAAGTGAAAACCATCCACCAAATGAAAACAATTGCTGAACTTGGTCAAAATGATTAAGATGCTCTAAATGTTCAACATGTGAAACTAATTGGAAAATAGTTTTAAATAGAATTGGAAAAAGTGTGATCAATAAAACGGTATAATACAATAAGAAACTTAAATTAAAATTTACAGCTTCTTTACCGTGATGGTTCACATATTCACTTTCATCTTTTTTTAAGTTCCAAACAATTAAAGGAAACAGTATACTGCCTAACGGAATAAAATAACCGGTAAAAGCTGATAAGTGAATAAGAAATGCATTCGTATGTTCATTGTTTGTTGTCATGATACATCATTTATATTATATTCTTATACAAAGATAATGACAAAAGATAGTAATATGCAATACAAAGTACTTAAATTTAACATAAATTTAACATTTTAAAAATGTTTATTTTACTTCAAAAATTAAGTATCTTGGCTGAAATAATTATAAATATGGAAATGACAGCCAAAAATTTTAATAAGTTTTTATTGTTTAAACTCCCTTCTGCTGTTTTATGTGGTGTAAAATTAAAGGAGATAGATCAAAAACATGCTGTGGCCACAGTTACGCACCGCTGGATTAACCAAAACCCCTTTAATTCTATGTACTTTGCAGTACAATCAATGGCTGCAGAATTAACAACCGGAGCATTGGTAATTAAAAAAATTAGAGAAAGTAAAAAGAATATATCAATGCTTGTTACAAACCATACGGGTAGTTTTTCTAAAAAAGCAACAGGTAAAATTACATTTACATGCAATGATGGACATGTAATTCAGCAAGCCTTAAATGAAACAATTGAAACTGGAGAGGGCAAAACTATTATTATGAGATCGGTGGGAATTAATGAAAATGGAGAAGAAGTTTCTAGGTATGAGTTTGAATGGAGTGTTAGGTTAAAATCTAAATAAAAAGAGAGCTTTAAAGCTCTCTTTTTATTTGGCCGATTTAATATTTTTAATGTATTCGTCTAATTTTTTACCGTATTTAGATTGTCTAACTTTATCACTTAGTGAGTTGTTAATAGTGTCTAATAACGTAATATTGGCATTGTATAAGTCGGTTAAAGCGAGGTAGGGCGCAATTTCATAATCGGCATTTTGAACGGCATAATTAGTAGTATACAAGTATCTGCGCTTAATTAATTGATCGTATTCTGATTGAACTTTAGCATTTAATAATTGATTTTTAGCCTTGGTAGCTTTAAAATTACGCTCGATTAATTCCAATTGACGGTCGTTAAACTGACGGAGCATTTCTTGATGCTTACTTAACAATTGTTGATTTTTTCCACCCGATATTTTAAAAGATGTATCAAATCGGTCAAATCTAGAATTGATAGTTACTAAACCAGGTTCTCCAAAAAATAAAATACGTTCAGGTGCATTAGTGGCGTTTAAAGTTAAATAGAAAATTTCTGGACTTTCGACTACTGTTTCCAATTCAAAAGTGTTAACACCATTAAGTGAAATAGAATCTATAGAAATTAACAGGGTGTCTTCAATTTTTTGTAAATAAAGTGTTCCTTTTTTAAGACCGTCAATTGTGCCTTTAACGGTCATCAAATTTTCATTATCAGATGAACATCCGTAAAAAACACTAACTATTAATAAAGAGATGAATATTTTTTTCATGATTTTATTTAATGTTGTAAAATGCAAATATGTGTAAATTAATTTTAATAAAATAATTTTTATGGCGATACAATTCTCATTAATTCTGCTGTAAGCATAGCGCCATAAGTGCCAATGATATAACCGAAAACTGCTAATAATACCCCAACTGTAGCTAAGGATGAATGAAATGCTGAAGCAACTATAGGTGCCGATGCTACACCTCCTACATTTGCCTGACTTCCTACCGCTAAAAAGAAAAATGGAGCTTTAATTAATTTGGCAATTGTTATCAAAAATACAACATGCATACTCATCCATACAATACCAATTACAATTAGTCCCGGATTATCTAAAAGTTTTGACAAATCCATTTTCATACCTATGGTAGCAACAAGAATATAAATAAATACACTGCCAATTTTACTAGCTCCGGCTCCTTCGTACGATTTGAATTTTGTAAACGATGCTAATACGCCTATTAAGGTTGCAATGCTAATCATCCAAAAGAAATGAGAACTAAACGATGAAAATGCAGAAGATTTATCATTAATTATTTCAAAATTTTGTACTAAAAAATCACTTATAAATGTTGCTCCTAAGTGCGAGAATCCAACGGTTGTAAAAGCAATTGATAATAAAATAATTAAATCGGTTAATGAAGGATTGCGCATTACCTTATCAGCAAAGGCACTAACAGTTTTCTTTAATTCTTCGATGGATGTAGTATCTGATTGAAGCCATTTATCAATTTTATCAGCTTTACCAATACCCATTAGTATTATTGCCATCCATAAATTTCCAACAACAATGTCAACTAACACCATTCCGCCATAGTTTTTTGGATTGTATTGGTATATTTCCAGCATAGCTGCCTGATTTGCCCCACCACCAATCCAGCTGCCTGCGATAGTTGCTAAACCCCTCCAAACTGCATCGGGTCCAACACCACCTACAGTTTCGGGTGAAAAAAATGAAATTAGTAATACTGCTAAGGGTCCACCTAATATGATTCCTAAAGTGCCTGCAAAAAACATAATCAAAGCTTTTGGCCCCAATTTAAACATAGCTTTTAAATCAACACTAAGTGTCATTAGTACAAGTGCAGCAGGCAGTAAATACCTGCTGGCTACAAAATATAAATTGGAATGTTCATCAGAAATTACACCCAATGAACTGAAAATAGAAGGTAATAAATAGGCCATTAATAAAGCGGGCATTACTTTGTAAAATTTAATCCAAAAATTATTTGTTGAATTCGATGTGTAAAAAATTAAACCCAGCAAAAGCATTAATAAGCCAAAAACAATTGCATCATCGGTAATAATAGGTACATTCTCCATTTAATCGGTTTTTTGCTAAAATAGAAAAAAAACGATACTATTTAGTAAATCATCCCTTTCCTAAGTATATTTGTTGCAATTTAAATTTAAACAAATGAAACTTTTAAGAATACTAATTTTATTTATTGTATTTCAAGTTTCTGCTCAACAAGGCGGAATGTGGATTCCGTCAATGTTAGAAGGTAGAAATGAAAAAGAAATGCAAAGTCTGGGCATGAAAATGACCGCAGCAGAAATTTACAATATTAACAACTCAAGTTTAAAAGATGCCATTGTGCATTTTAATGGAGGTTGTACCAGTGAATTAATTTCATCAAGAGCTTTATTATTAACAAATCACCATTGTGGTTATGGAGCCATTCAGTCGCATTCAAGTTTACAAAACGATTACTTAAACGATGGTTTTTGGGCTATGACTGATGCTGAAGAATTACCAAACCCAGGAATGATTGCTACTTTAATTGTACGTATTGATGATGTAACCAATAAAGCATTTGAAGGAACCAATGACTCAATGAGTGAGCAACAAAAGCTGGCTAAAATTTCTCAAAACCTAGAAAAAGTTCAAAAAGAAGTAGAGAAAGAAGCTTGGCAAGATGTTTTTGTTCGTTCTATTTACCATGGAAATCAATACTTATTGTATGTTACCGAAGTGTTTAAAGATGTGCGTTTAGTAGGTGCACCGCCATCTTCAATCGGTAAATTTGGGTCAGATACTGATAATTGGATGTGGCCACGTCATACAGGAGATTTCGCTTTATTCAGAATATACGCATCTAAAGACAACAAACCAGCATCCTATTCTAAAGACAATGTTCCGTATATTCCAAAACATTTCCTACCTGTCTCGTTGGATGGGGTTGCTGAAGGCGATTTTACCATGGTTTTTGGATTTCCGGGTAGAACCAATGAATACTTACCGGCTATAGCTGTTGATCAAATAGCAAACAAATTTAACCCAGCAAGAATTGAAGTCCGCGATGCTGCTTTGAAAATTGTAGATTCTTATATGCGTAAAGATCAGCAAATTAAAATACAATACGCGTCTAAATATGCATCAGTGGCCAATCATTGGAAGAAGTGGATAGGTGAGAGTCAAGGAATTCAAAAATCCGGAGCTGTTGAAATTAAAAAAGAATTAGAAGGTAAATTCCAGCAATTGGTTAACGAAAAAGGATTGCAAAACAAATATGGAGGATTGCTTTCAGAATTTGACAGATTATACAAAGAAGCTGAAAATGTAACTTTTGCCAATGATTATTGGAGCGAAGTGGTTAACAGAAATGTTGAATTATTATCGGCGTCTGTAATGATTTATCAACTAGAGCAAGTATATGAAAAGAAAGGTGAACAAGCATTTGTTGAGGCGCGTGAGAAGCTTTTAAACAGACTTCAAGGATTTTATAAAAATTACAATGCAACGGTAGATAAAGCGGTTTTTGAACGATTAATCGAAATTTATGCTAACAATATTCCTAGAGAATTTTTGTCAAAGTCTCTCGGGAATAACCAGTTTAATAAATTGACAAATGACATTTATCAAAAAACTAAACTAACTAGTTTAGCTGGTGCAACTGAATTATTAACTGGTTCTGCAGCAGAAGTTGTTAAGAAAATAAATAAGGATAAAGGCTATCAATTTGGAAAAGAATTAACTGCAGATTATTATAACAACATCAATCCAAAATATATCAAAATAACTGAACAAATCGCGGCAGTGCAAAAGGTGTATATGAAAGCGTTATTAGAATTATTTCCAGATGAACGTATTTTTCCTGATGCTAACAGTACCCTTAGAATTACGTATGGTCAAGTACGAGGATATCAACCAAGAGATGCCGTTTATTATATGCCAGTAAGTTATTTAGATGGAATTATGGAAAAATATATTCCTAACGATTACGAATTTGAAGTGCCGTTAAAATTAAGAGAATTATACAAAACAAAAGATTTTGGAAAATATGCTGAGAACGGCAAAGTTCCTGTTGCATTTATTGGTACCAACCATACTACTGGAGGAAACTCCGGAAGTCCTGCGCTTGATGCCTACGGAAATTTAATTGGTTTAAACTTTGACCGCGTTTGGGAAGGTACCATGAGCGATTTGCATTACGATCCGTCAATAAGTAGAAACATCATGGTTGATATTCGTTATGTTTTATTTATTGTTGATAAATATGCCGGTGCAACCCGATTAATTGATGAAATGAAATTGGTTCATCCGAAGAAAAAATAATAAATTTTTAAGTAAAAAACCACGCTATTTGCGTGGTTTTTTATTCTTCATTTTTTTTAGGCAATCGTTTGGCGTCTTTTAAACATTTGTGCAACATCCATTCCAATTGACCATTGGTAGACCGAAATTCATCAGTTGCCCATTTTTCAATAGCTTTTAATAATTCTTCATTTATACGTAGAGGAAATGCTTTTTTTGAAGCCATTTTTAGTTATTAGTTTTGATAAATTTTACTATCGCTTGTGTTAATTCTTCCATTATTGGAAGGTTTGGATTAGTGTAGGATTGCTGATTTTCTACTATTCCTCCATCTATTCTTTTAAAAATATGATTCATGTTCTCAATTATTACAAGTTCTGCATTTGTATTTGCTTCTTTTAATAATATAGCATCACTTTGCGGAACTTGAATGTCTTTGGTGCCATTGATTAATAGGATAGGAATTTTAAGTTTATGAATTTCATATTGTGGATGGTACTTAATCCACGAAATTAAAAACGGTTGAACAGATTTTCTAAACAGAGAAGTTAACATAGGGTTAAATTCTTCCACCATTTTTCCTTTTTTTAATTCTGACAAAATCGTAATGGTTTCATCTTTTAAAAAAGGAGCTTGCTTGCCAATTTGTTCTGCTATTATTTCATCAATAGGTCTTCCGGCACCGGCAATTGATATGAGTCCATCTGCATTTTTATCTGCTGCTAATATACCAACTAAACTTCCCTGGCTATGACCAATAATGTATAGTTTGGTGTACGATTTGTTTTTCTTAAAATGATTTATTATTTCTTTAACTTCATTTACTTCGTCTTCAAAGCGTACGTTGTCTTCCTTAAATCCTTCTTTTTTAGATTCAAGTATGATGCTTTTATCAAACCGATAAGAAGCAATATTGTGCTTAACCAAGGATTCTGCTAAATATTTTAGTGAGTTGTTTATTAAAAATCCGCTATTGCCATTTCTATCGGGTGAGCCAGATCCACTAATAAAAATTACCAACGGTATATTTTTAATAGTAGCAGGAGTTAAAAGCGTTCCTTTTAGCTCTGTTGTAGAAATAGGAATGTTATAATCTATTTCATTGAAAATTGTCTCTTGACAAAAAACATTTGTTATAAATGCTAAAATTAAAACGAGTCTTAAGATTGAATTTTTCATAATTACTTATTTTAATGTATTTATTTTAAAAAGTACAAAAACAGTAAATAACAATGAGGATACTATTATAATGGGTAAAAAACCCGCATGTAGACCTTCACTTGAGGGATTATTTGCAATTTTAATAGTCACATAGCTAATGTAAAAGAATAGTAAAATAACATAGATGCTGGTAAATTGTATTAATTTAATTCCAAAACTATACAACCTGAATGCGTTTTCATGGGTTACTTTAACAGGATAGTTAAAGAGATGCGGATATTTAGATGCAATACTCAATCCGATTGACATTAATAAGGCAATACCTGGTAGCAACCAAATAGATTTTTTAGCCCCATATGAATCTGCAACACCATCTTTCCCAAAATGAGTTGGAATAGTATCTGGCAATGCATTAAATTGTGTAAAAACATAAGCAATATAAACCATTAATAATAGTACAATAAACCAATTTAAAAATCGGTTAGTTTCAGTAGATGGTACGTTTATTATCGGTCTGTTTTTAGGAAACATTTTATGCTTTTTTATCTCTTTCTAATACTGCTTTAAGAATTCCGCGGTGGACAAATGTATTTACAACAGTCCAGCCTGTTTTAGCATAGCTATTTAATAAAGCTTCAAAATCTTCATCTTTTTTTATCAACGTATCTTTTTGTCGTATAAACTTGTATTCTTTCATTTGATTTTATTTTTATTAATTTTAAACATAAAACTATTAAATCCTTAGTTTTTAGTGATTAAGAGTACCTGTATTTACAATAGGGGTAGTGTCTTTGTCCGAACAGAGTACAACCATTAAATTGCTGACCATAGCTGCTTTGCGTTCTTCATCCAAATCAACAATATTTTTTTTACTAAGTTTTTCCAAGGCCATTTCAACCATGCTCACAGCGCCTTCAACAATTTTATGTCTTGCAGCAATTATGGCAGTAGCCTGTTGTCTTTTGAGCATAGCATTGGCTATTTCTTGAGCATAAGCTAAGTACCCAATGCGAGCTTCTAAAACTTCAATTCCTGCCATGGATAAGCGTTCTGACAATTCAATTTCTAAAGCATCGCTTACTTCGTTTACACTGGCACGTAAGGTTATTTCTTCATCTTTACCATCGTCTTCAAAATTATCATACGGATATAAACTTGCGAGTTTTCTTACGGCTGCATCTGATTGTACTTTTACAAAGTTCTCATAATTATCAACATCAAAAGCTGCTTTATAGGTATTATGAACGCGCCATACTAATATGGTACTAATCATAATAGGATTTCCCAATTTGTCATTTACTTTAACACGTTCACTGTCAAAATTACTTGCTCTTAATGATATGCTTTTTTTGGTGTAAAATGGATTTGCCCAATAAAATCCATTTTCTTTTACTGTGCCGATATACTTACCAAACAAAAGCAAAACTTTTGAAGTATTTGGGTTAATAAGGAAAAAACCAGGTAATATAAAGAAACCTATAACTAATGAAATAATAAACCACGGATTGTTAAACTGTGCTATTCCATAAATACCAAAAGCAATAAATGCAATTAAAATAACGATCCAAATATAACCGTTTTGTGCTTTAATAATTTTTTCTTGATTCATAATATCTGATATTAAAATGATATTATAAAGATATTAGTTATTTTTGAAATAACAAAATAATTTTTATTGGTAGTTATTTGTTAAATTAGCAGAAAAATATTTTAATATGACACTATATAAAAGAACAATTTCTATACTTTTGGCACTTTTCGGAATTCATTTTTTAATAGCTGGCACAACTGATTGGGGTGCAACAGGCCACCGAACAGTAGGAGCAATTGCTCAAGAACATTTAAATAAATCTGTAGAACGTAAGATAAATCAATTATTAAAGGGTGAAAGTTTAGCATTGGTATCAACTTTTGGTGATGATATTAAATCTGATAAACGTTTTAAACATCTAGATCCTTGGCATTATATTAATATGCCTTTTGATGTAAATTATGAAGATTCTGATAAAAATCCTGAAGGTGATATTTATATAGCTATAAATACGTGTATCGACATATTAAAAAACAAAAACTCAACGGAGGAAGATCAGGTTTTTCACTTAAAAATGTTAGTACATTTAATGGGAGATTTGCACCAACCTATGCATGTTGGAAGGGTAGAGGATAAAGGCGGAAACACCATTCAATTACAATGGTTTAAGAAAGGAACTAACTTACACAGAGTATGGGATTCTGAACTTATTGATCATTTTGGAATGAGTTATCAAGAATTAGCATCAAATCGAAGTATGATGTCCAAAGGTCAATTAAAAGCTTGGGAGCAAGGTACCGTAGCTGATTGGTTAGCTGAAACGCACAAACTTACACCAGCAGTTTATGAATCGGTTACTGTAGGACAAAATTTGAGTTATGAATATGCTTATGAACATATGGGTTTAGTAAGAGTTCAATTACAGAAAGCCGGTGTTCGATTAGCAAAAATTCTGAATGAAATTTATAAGTAAAACTATTTAACACTAATTATCAGAAATTTATACTTCCTTTAACACAGTTAAACACTAATTATAGCTAATTTTATAACATAAATACGTTGTTTAGTTAGTTGAATAAATAAAGATTGTATAAACATCTTTGTAAAGGAGTTTGATTTTTTAGTTAAGATTTAAAAAAGCACTGGTCTCAGTGCTTTTTTATTTGTTGTGAGAACCATCACAAAAAGGTTGATTTGATGTTGCTTTACAAGTGCACATATGTCTTGTTGTTTCTTCCTCATTTGTAAATACATAAGGACTCATAGCTGTGCCTTTATGCTTTCCATCGCAAAAAGGTTGTTTTTCTGATAAACCACAACTGCACCATGCGTATTTTTTATCAGCTTCTAAAGTAATTTTTACTGGTGAATTTCCAGCTCTTTTAGGTAAATCCATAATAGTGGTGTTTTGATTAGTATTAAAGATACAAAAACTTAAATGAATTAAATAATTTCCCAATCTTCAATTGGACCTTCAATAACTTCAAAAAGAGGATGAGGTTCAATCTCATCTAATTGTAACAATTTTTCATACAATACAAAATTTCTCTTTTTAAGTTTATTTACTAAGTGATTAAATTCAAATTTTAGTTGCTCATTGGTAACAGTTATTTGAATTGGATGATACTCTTTAGTAAACTTATCGGGATTAAAATTATACCCTCTTAAACTAGCTTCTGTAAATACTTCTTCTAGGTACTGATTAATAGCATCTGTAGGTTTCGATGTTTTTTTAAACCTTATTAATTGTGGATGATTTTTATAACCTTTAGTTTTATCTTCTAAAACGTGTTTAGCTAATAATGTTTCTCTCCACAATGCAACCAATCCTGCAGGATCTAAATACTTGGGATGTAATGACCAAATTCTCATTTATTTTTATGTTTAAAGTTATAATATAAAATGCATTAAGTTTAAAAATATAATAGAATTTGTTTATAATCCATTCATAATCATAATATACGCTAAAGGAATGATATTTTAGTGCCTTTATTTTAATTTTATAATAATAAAAATCGCTTTAAATGAAAAATTTATAATAATTTAAAGAATTAAACTCTTTTAATTCGATAGATAAATTTCGTTTTGATTTTCTTTGTAGATTTGTTAAAAATGGAAAATAAAAATTATAACATAATCAATATTTATTGTAATTTTTACTCATTTATAATTAAATACACACTTAAATAATTTTAACATATAAATAGACATGAGTCTAAAACATATTGCAATAGATTTTAAAGAAAAAACTGCTAAGTATCAGAAAAAGAACGCATTATACTATAAAGACGAATTTGTAAATTCATGGATTGGAATTTCATGGATTGATATGAAACATAAAGTAGATAGTGTAGCCAAAGCTTTATTAAAATTTGGAGTTAATGAGCATCAAAACATTGCTATTTGTGCTCAAAATTCACCCGAGTGGACAATTGCGGATCTTGCCATTTTAAGTATTCGATCTGTAGTAGTGCCTATCTACGCAACCAATTCTAAAAATGAAATAGATTATATCATAAATGATGCTGAAGTAGCTCTGATATTTGTTGGCGGACAAGAAGAATACAACAAAGCTTTAGAGGTTAAAAAATCAAATCAATATCTAAAATTAATTGTAGCCTTTTCTAACGATATAGTTTTAGAAGAAAATGATTATTCTGTTTATTTAGATGATTTTACCGATATTGAGTTTTCTGAAATCCTGGAGCTTGAGTATCAGAAAAGGCAAAGTGAGTATCAGTTTTCTGATTTGGCAAGTATAATTTATACTTCTGGAACAACCGGAGAACCAAAGGGCGTTATGTTAGATCACGCTAACTTTGCAGAATCATTGCATGCACATGAATTAGAATTGGATGTTAATGATCAAGATATATCGTTAAGCATCTTACCACTAAGTCATATTTATGAACGTAGTTGGGTTATGTTTTGTATTCATAGTGGAATTGCCGTTTATTATAACGCAGATCCAAAGAAGTTTGCTGAGGTGTTAAAAGAAGTGAGGCCAACAATAATGTGCACTGTCCCACGTATTTATGAAAAAATATACGCAGCAATTCAGGATAAAAAGAAATCCGCATCGCCAACAAAAGTAAAATTAATGAATTGGGCTTTAGCAATTGGCAATGAATATCATAACCATTATTTAAGAAATGAATTAAAGGTTCCGTTTAAACTGAAGCTGAAATACAAAATTGCCAATAAACTAGTATTGTCTAAATTAAAAGCTGTTTTTGGAGGTAGAATTAAGTTTACGCCATGTGGAGGTGCCGCTTTATCTCCAGAAATTGTTTCATTTTTTCATTCATTTGGATTAAATATTAAGTGCGGATACGGATTAACTGAAACTACAGCTACCGCCTCTTTATTTGGTAATACCAAGTTTGAATTTAATTCAGCAGGAAAACCAATTATTGGTACTCAAATTAAAATTGGTGAAAACGATGAAATTATGGTAAAAGGACCTGGTGTAATGCGTGGTTACTACAAAAAGCCTATTCAAACTGATGAAGTGTTTAAAGACGGTTGGTTTTGTACTGGTGATGCAGGACGTATTGATGAGTTTGGAAATATAATTATTACAGATCGTATTAAAGATTTAATGAAAACATCAGGCGGTAAATATATTGCACCACAAAAGTTAGAAACAGCTTTAGTTAATGACGCATTTATAGAGCAAATAGCAGTTATTGGCGATCAGAAAAATTATGTAACAGCTTTAACTGTTCCTAGTTTTGAAGCACTTAAAGAGTATGCAAATCAGCATAAGATTAGCTTTAGTAGCATTGAAGAATTAATTGCAAACAATCAAATTAAAGAAATGTTTACTAAGCGATTTGAAGAACTCCAAAAAGAGTTTTCTGGTTTTGAAAAAATCAAGAAATTTACATTACTGCCAAAAGAATTCTCAATTGATGCGGGTGAAATTACAGCTACCTTAAAATTAAAACGAAAAGTGATTCAGCAGAAGTACAAAGAATTAATTGATAAGATGTACAATGATTAGTGTTTATTAATCATTTGCTTCTAAAGTAAAAATTTCATTTACCGTTTTATTAAAAATTGCAGGTAGTTTAAGTGCTAAAACTGTTGATGGGACATACCTATTGGTTTCAATCGAATTAATTGTTTGTCTTGAAACTCCAATTTTTAGAGTCAATTTTTCTTGAGTGAAACCTAAAATAGTGTATCGGAGGTATTTCACCTGCTGTTTTATATACTTAATTTTAAGTAATTATTATGAATATGACTAATTAAAAGATTTATTTCAGTTGTCGTTATTAAGCAATGTTATCAGTATAGATTAATTAAATCAATATCAAAAAAACTGACAATCTAGTAATAAAGAATAAAATAGCAATAAATCATTACAGTGTAGAGGAAAATTCAGAATATTTAGAGGCACATTTATTCCGCCTGTTTTAGAAGATCAAATAAGTAATATCAACCTTAGTAGAAGGGGCGATAAATACGATGTATAAGATTTAATATAAAGTTTAGTTTGTGGGATAAAACCCTGGTAAAGAAATTTGCTAAGGTTTTATTAATTCATTTAAAATCCAGTAAAAACCAAGGCCTAAATAGTTTCCTAAAATATATCCAAGTAAACCTAAGGCAATTCCATAGATAATTAATTCGCGGTTATTTATTGATTTTGCAACTGGCGCAATAAATGCTGGTCCGTAAAGTGCAGCAGTAGAGCTTATTAATAAAGTGTCAACATCGGTTTTAGTAATCCATGCTAAAAAGAAATGAATTAATAAAGTGCCAAAAAACACACAACTTACTAAAATATAGATTGCTAAACCGTTAGTTATAAGTGAATTGATGTTAATTTGCATTCCAATTCCTAATGAAAAAACCAATAATAAAAAATCGGCAACCTCAAATTTGTATTCAATTCTTTTAATTATAGAAATAGGAGAAAGTAAAACACTAAGTGTAGTTAAACTTATTAAAAGTGCTGGCACATTAGTTGCTCCAAATAAAAATTGAACTAAACCATACGATAAAATTAATATCAAAATACTTGCTAAAAGGGCTAAAATAATCATTGTTATTTTATCTCTATAAGAAGTTGTAGTATAGGTGTCATAACAAGAGTTTGTTATCAAATTAGCAGATTTAAACTTAGGTAAAAAAAGAGATAGAATTGGTTTTACAAGTGTTATTAGAAGAAAAAAATAAGCACCGCCTAATAACATTTCTGCAGTATTTACAATAACTAGCGTTTCATTGGTTACACCCAATGCGTATCCAATGGCATTTAAGTTTGGAGTTCCACCAACATAAACGCCTACCAACATTCCTAAAATCTTGTTTTTTTCTAACCCTTCAAAATCAATTAAATAAAACGTAAGTAAGATGGCTCCAATTAAACTTATTATGCCCAATACAAATGATTTTAAAACAGGTTTAAGTAATACCTTAAATTTAGAAAGGTTAGAAGCCAAAACAAATAGGCAAATAGATAAGGTTATGCTTATTTCTGATGTGTAACGAATATGATCTAAGTTAAAATTTAAGGGAGAAAAGGATAACAGTATACCCAAAGCATAAGCTATAGCAATAGGACTTAGAGTGCTTACTAATTTAGTTTTTTCAAAAACTTTTAGTAGCACCGGAATTGTTAATAGCAAAAAGAGCGTTAAAACACTATCCATATTATTTACTTATCTGAAATTACAACTGCTAATTTCTTACCATTCGGACTTACCGATATACGCGTAATGTTTTGTAGCATAGTAAAATTTTCAGTGTCTTTAATTTCGATCCATTGCGCTGCTAAAGTTGAATCAAATAAATAAAAGGTGCTTTTATGTGCAACAATAACAGAGCCATCAGGTGTCCAGGTAATATCTTCTACATTAAAAGGTAAATCAATAATTTTTTTAATACTCATAGTGACAGGATTAAAAGAATTAATGCACCAGATATCGCTTAATTTACTAATATAACTAATAAGATTTGTAGTTGATATTTTGTGTAAAGACCTGCCAATTAAAGAGTCAATTACACGAGTTTGATTGGTTTTTAAGTTAGTATATTGAAGTGTTTGCGGATTTCCTAAAACAAATGAAACAATATCATTTTCCTGTGTCCAAACATGATATCCAATTTTTAAGTTTGGAATTAAAACAGCTTCTTTTTGTTTAGTTAAATCAAGCTTCCAAAGTAACTGCGTGCCATCAGCCTCTAATTTAATATATGAAATAGCATCAATATTAGGAATGGGGGTCGGAGAGTATTCACTAGCGGGGGTATTCAATAACACTGTTTTTTGATTTGTTAACAATGAATATCTTACCAAATCTGTTTGACCTTTATTGTTGGATGAAAATAAAACCTCATTTGAATCTTTAGTGAAATGAGGTTGACTGTCGTAACCATCATTGTTAGAAATGTTTATGGGATTTGAAATGATAAATCCGTTTTTAGTTTTTAAAAAATCAAATACGAAAATTTCTGTATTTGTTTGACTACATATTTTTACTTGAAAAACACAAATCAATATTAAAGTGTTTATAAAAATTTTCATATTACTTAAGTTGTTTTTTTGATGACATTTTAAGTATAAAGAAACCTAAAATTCCTGAAACTACAGAACCTAATATAATACCAACTTTAGAAGACTCAATATATATAGGATTATCGGTAAAAGCTAAATTAGCTACAAAAATTGACATGGTAAATCCAACACCTGCTAAAAATGAAACCCCTATTATTTGTTTAAAATTAATATCATCAGGTAGTTCTGCATACTTTAATTTAAGTCCGATATATGAAAAAAGACTTACTCCAATACTTTTTCCAAAAAGTAGACTTAAAGCAATAGCAAGGGTTAAATTGGCATCTAAATTATCGATTTGATTAATAGAAACTCCCGCATTTGCTAATGCAAAAACAGGAATTATTAAATAAGCAACCCAGCTGTGAATGTTGTGTTCTAACTGTTGTAAGGGCGATTGAACTTTTTCGGTCCAATCCTGTAAATCATCAATTAAATAAATTTGTTGCTTACTTAAAATAACATCCGAATTTTCTTTAGTGCAGATATCGCTGGTTATTTCTTTTAATTTTTTAGCATAACTTCTAAATTCAATTTTTTGACTAATTGGAACTGTAAATGCTATAAGAACTCCTGCAATGGTAGGATGTATACCAGATTTTAAAAATAATAACCAAATAATAACAGACAAAATAAAAACAACAAACTTGTTAAAGTAGCTGTAATAATTAAAAAGTATTAAAATTAAAAACGGAATAAAGCTTAAACCAATTAAGTTCCAGGAAATTTCTGCACTGTAAAAAAATGCGATAACCAAAACTGCAACTAAATCATCAACAATAGCAAAAGCTGTTAAGAATATTTTTAAACTAATGGGCACTCGATTTCCTAAAAGTTGAAGAATTGCTAGGGTAAAAGCAATGTCTGTAGCCATTGGTATACCCCAACCATTGAGTGTGTCAGAATTGTTATTTAATACAAAAAAAAGTGCGATTGGAATTAATACACCGCCTATAGCTGCAAAAATGGGTAACGAAGCTTTTTTTAATGAGTTTAATTCACCTACTAAAAGTTCTCTTTTAATTTCTAATCCAATTAAAAAGAAAAAGATTGCCATTAAACCATCGTTAATCCACAGTATCAATGGTTTTGATAATTCTAAACTCATGATAGAAATATCAAAATTATAATTCCATAAATTATTGTAAGAATCAGAAAATGAAGAATTTGCCCAGATTAGAGCAACAATGGTAACAAAAAATAAAATGATTCCTCCAAAACTTTCAATTTTAAGAAACTTTTCAAACGGAGTTAATAATTGTTTAATAATCTTTGTTTTTTTAGGCATTGTAAACAGGTTTTAAATTTTTTATTAAAATAAGAAATTACCGTAAGTTACAAAAACAAAGATTAGTTATTAGTTGATTTGAAATTATCAGTTTTATTTTATGCTTATTTTTTTACAAACCTAAGTGCTTTTCCGCTGTTTAATTGTAGAATATAAATTCCGCTTTTTAAATTTTGAATGTCAATTTGGTTGCTTTGCTTTAAAGAGCCTTGTGTAAGTTGTACACCTAATATATTGTAAATTTTGTAAGTTTCAGTTGGATTTATATTTAAAACCTTGATAAAACTATAGGATGGATTTGGATGTAATTTTATAGACTCATTTAAAGTAAAATCATCATTACTAAGCGTATGATCAGTTGAGCGTTCATAACTAAAACCACCACTTCCGCCACTTCCGCCACTTGACCATGAGGTAAACTTAATATCGATATAAATATTGTCGGTTATTAAATGTAAAACCATGTTTTGGTTTAGCATGTTTGAAAGAGGTAAATTATTTATAGTTGTTGCCCAATTGTTAAATGTTAATGATTCGTAATTTGAAGCTATCCCAAATGCCCATTCAGTATCTTTTGGACTATCTCTATGTGTGTTATCAAATCCTGATTCTAATACGATATTAAAAATACCTTGAGAATTTGCTCTTGTAATCCAAACATTAGTGGTTATTCTATCTTGATTAGCTGCCTGTGTCCAATCAGCACCGTCTGCTTTAGTAAATGTTGTTTTAGATCCAGTCCAGATAGTTTGAGCAACAGCACTAGAATAAAACGTACAAATACAAGATATACAAAAAATTATGTAAAGCTTTCTCATAGTTTAAACTAATTATTGGTTAATAAAATAAGTGCTAATACAGTTTTAAAACTATACAATACAAGGGAGTGTAAAAATACATTTAATTAATACTCAATTATAAAAGGGAGCAAAGAGTTGAGTATTAGATTTGTATACTAAAGGTAAGAATATTTTTAATAGATTCAAATTTAATTTTTTATTACAGTTAAGGTAGCAATTTCATTGGTGGCCAGATTCCAATGATTTGAAGTCAATAATTTACCCGAATCATCAACTACATTGAGCGCAGCTGTATTTGGTCCCACTTTACCTTCGCTTAATGCTTCAATATCTATTCGGTTAAAACCAGGCTCAAGAGTTATGTAAACAAAGAAATAATTGCCATCTAAAACCACATTGGTTCTAATTACCTTTTCGTTTAAATATATTCTGATACGATCTCCATCGATTAAGCCAAAATCTCTAAATTCAATTTTTACTTGCTTATGTTTAGTAGAAACATTACCCAAACTAACATTGCTCTGGATGGACTTATTGGTAACATCTTCGCCCATCCAGGTGCGTTTTTCCATAATATCTTTAGCCTTAGTTTGTTGTTCTAAAACAAATTGTTTTAGCGGTTCAGGTTTTATTTTTTTGGTATGTTCAGCAATGGACTTTTCATCTAATTTTGGAGTGTTTTCTAGCTTTATTTCTTCCGAAGGCGTAGTCCTTTTATTTAGTCCAACCGCATCAATTTTAATGTTATTTTTCAATCTAAATTCTTGTGCATTTGATTGACTAAAAAACAAAAACAGTAAGCTAACAATGGTGAGTAGATTTTTCAATCCAAAAAAATTAAATATTTATTATGTGGTTAAAATTAAACAAAAAAAGCTTTAACATTGTTAAAGCTTTTTTAAATTGATGGTAATAAAATGTTATTTTATCAACTCAAAACTGCGTTTAATAAAGCTGCTTAAGGCTTCACCGTGTAATAAATTTTGTGATAAACGTGCTAAATCAAATGCTTGTTGTACCAGTTTTTCCTGTTTCTTTTTAGTTTTAGTATTTAAAATTTCGCTAACCAATTCATGATTTGTATTTACTACTAAAGTGTACATATCAGGGAAGTTGCCCATGCCAAACATACCCCCACCACCGGTTGCGCTCATTTCTTTCATTCTGCGCATAAACTCTGGTTGCGTAATCATAAACGGATTGGCAGTTGAATCCAAGGCTTCCATTTTAACAGTAAAGTTTTTATCAGCTATGGTTTCTTCAATAATAGGTTGCAAGGTTTTTTGCTCTTCTTCAGATAGTTTACTGATTTTTGTATCTTCTTTTTTAATAAGATTATCTATATGGTCTGCATCAACTCGGCTAAAATGAATTTTTTCTTTAGATGTTTCCAGTTTTTGGAGTAAATGTGAAACTATTGGAGAATCTAACAACAATACTTCATAGCCTTTTTCTTTGGCAGTTTCGATATAACTGTGTTGTGTTTTTTTATCGGATGCATATAAAATAACAGTTGTTCCATCTTTATCAACTTGGTTACTTTTAATTTTCTCCATTAATTCATCCCAAATATAATAAGTGCCGTCAACAGTTGGATACAGCGCAAACTTATCTGATTTTTCATAAAACTTTTCTTCTGAAAGCATGCCGTATTCAATGATTATTTTGATGTCTTCCCATTTTTCTTCAAATGATTTTCGATCATCTTTAAATAAAGAAACCAATTTATCAGCTACTTTACGGGTAATATAAGTCGATATTTTTTTAACCGCTGCATCAGCTTGTAAATATGAACGAGAGACATTAAGTGGGATATCCGGTGAATCAATAACACCGCGTAACATCTGTAAAAAGTCGGGTACGATACCTTCCACATTATCGGTTACGAAAACCTGATTTTGATACAACTGAATTTTATCGCGTTGCGGATCGATGTTTTTAGTGATTTTAGGAAAATATAAAATTCCGGTCAAATTAAACGGATAATCTACATTTAAATGGATGTTAAACAAGGGCTCTTCAAACTGCATTGGATACAACTCGTGATAGAATTGCTTGTAATCTTCATCGTTTAAATCGGCTGGGGCTTTTGTCCAAGCCGGATTTGGATTGTTGATAATGTTGTCTACTGTAATTTTCTCTTCTTTAGCATCATCGCCCTCGCCGGTTTTAACAGTTTCTTCTTTGGTTCCAAATTTAATAGGAATGGGCATGAATTTATTGTACTTGGTAAGTAAGGTGCGAATTCTGTTTGCTTCTAAAAATTCGGTTGAATCTTCTGCAATGTGTAAAATAATTTCAGTACCTCTTTCTGATTTTTCAGTTTCTTCAAGATTGTATTCCGGACTTCCGTCACATTCCCATCGAACGGCTTTGGTATCAGGTAAATACGATTTAGTGATAATTTCAACTTTACGCGCAACCATAAAAGCTGAGTAAAATCCTAAGCCAAAATGTCCGATAATTCCATTTTCTGGAATTTTTTCTTTGTATTTAGCTACAAATTCTTCAGCTCCAGAAAATGCAATTTGATTGATGTATTTCTCAACTTCTTCTTGAGTCATTCCAATTCCTTGGTCTATGATATGAATTTTTTGATTTTCTTGATCTACTTTAACTTCTATGATTGGATTTCCATATTCAACTTGTGCTTCACCAATAGATACTAAATGTTTAAGCTTCATGGTTGCATCTGTAGCATTAGAAACCAATTCTCTTAGAAAGATTTCGTGATCAGAATAAAGAAATTTTTTAATAATCGGAAAAATATTTTCCGCTTTAATGTTGATATTACCTTTAGTCATTTGTGTATTTTTTTAGTTTGCTAGATGCTACTCAAATAAAATACCAAATAAAATAGCGTGACAAGATGACAGAATTTTTTTCACATTAGTATGATAAAAGTCATTTTTTGTGTAAAATTCAAGCCTTATATTTACTCAGTCTAAATAAAAATAATATGAAGTTATTTTACACTGTTTTATTAACATGTATTTCGTTAAGTTTTTATGGCCAAACAATAGAGCCATCCAAAGCAACAGCAAATAACATATTAGTAACTGAAACAGAACTTTCTTTTTCTAAAGCAAAGGATGGAGCGGTAACCATCAAAAGTTGGAGTGTTTTTAATCTTTTATTTCGCTATGGTCTTTCGGAGAATATTGAGATTAACGCAGCTTTATCAAATGCAAAAGAGGAAACTTATGTTGCTGATATTTTAAGTAAACACCATCACAAATTTGATGTAATTAAAGTTGGAGCGCTGTATAATTTGAATGTTTTTAATAAAGATAACTATGAAATAGCCTTACAAACCGATGTCATTTTGCCTTTTGATAAAGGGCATGAAAACAGTAATTCAGTAGGTTATAATTTGGGTTTAAATCTTGGAACTTCTCTAACAGATAAATGGGTATTAAATTCAAACATTGGCTATTTAAAAGATGTAGATAAAACCAATAATTACTTTTATCGGTTTAATTTGCAATATAGTTTAAATGAAAAATTGCTGCTTTTTACCGAGCATACAGCTAACTGGCATAAAGATTTTGATTGGACTCAAAGCTTTGGGTTAGGATATTATCCTTCTGATTGGGCATTTGAATCGGTTATTGGTACTGGATATAATTCCCCTGATTTATTTATAGGTTGTAAAATTATTAAAGAATTTAATCTAAAAAAGAAAGCCATCAATTGATGGCTTTTTCATTATTTCTTGTTTTTTACATGGGTTTCTAACCAATGGTCTTGTTCCCAAAGCAAGTGAAAAACAGATTCTTTAGCTCTGTATCCATGACTTTCATTTGGTAAAACTACATAGCGAACGGTTGCACCCAATCCTTTTAATGCATTAAAATAACGCTCGCTTTGTATAGGAAAAGTTCCTGAGTTGTTGTCAATTTCGCCATGAACCAACAATAATGGTGTTTTCATTTTATTGGCATTCATAAAAGGCGACATGGTGTTATAAGTATCAGGAGCTTCCCAATAACTGCGTTCTTCACCTTGAAAACCAAACGGAGTTAGCGTTCTGTTATATGCTCCACTTCGTGCAATTCCGGCTGCAAATAAATTAGAATGAGATAATAAGTTTGCAGTCATAAAAGCACCATATGAATGTCCGCCAACAGCCACTTTGTTTCTGTCAATATAACCTAACTTATCAACTGCATCAATAGCGGCCTTTGCATTTCCAACCAATTGTTTTACAAAAGTGTCGTTGGGCTCTTCGGTTCCTTCTCCAACAATAGGAAATGCAGCATCATCCAAAACAACATAACCACGAGTTACCCAGAAAATTGGTGAGCCGTAGGAAGGATAAATAAATTCATTAGGGTTTGCGGTAACTTGTCCGGCGCTGCTTTTATCTTTAAACTCTCTTGGATAAGCCCACATAACCATAGGATATTTTTTTCCTTTTTCATAGTTAACCGGCAAATACAGTTTACCCGATAAATCCAACCCGTCTTCTCTTTTATAAGTCAATACTTCACTATGTACCGATTGTAAACTTTTGTATGGATTTTCAAACTTGGTAACAGCTTTTAATGATTTATTTTTAAAATTTCTTATATAGAAATTAGGGTATTCGTTTTTAGATTCTAAACGAACTAAAATTTCTCCTTTTTTAAGATTGAAAGATGTTACAATATTTTCTAATTTATCTGTTAGTTTAGAATGATATAAACGTGTTTTTTTAAGACTAGTTAAATTTAACTGATCGACAAATGGGAATTTTCCTTCGTTTGAGAACCCATCACCAATTAAAAAGACATTGTTTTTATCTATTTCCAATACATTTTCTGCATATTCATTTTGTTTTGTTACAAAATTGCCGGGGTCGCTATAAGTATCTTGGTAATTTCGGTCAGAAATAATTACAGGAGCTATTAGATTGTTGGATGGATTAAAAACATAGGTTTTAGTGTTTCTATCATCACGCCATGTATCTATGGCGATGGCTATTGATTCATTGCCCCAATAAATAGTTTGAAACCTGTTTTTAGTTTTTATTAAAGAGGTAGGAGTAGAGGTAAAGGGTGCAGATAATTGAAAAACTTCATCTCTAAATGGAACTTCAACCGCAGGATCTCCTCCATCTAATGCTTCAGTCCAAACTAGTGTTGCAGGTTGATCGTTTCTCCAATTCAACTGGCGCATCCCTTTTTGAACGGCCATAAACCCTTTCGGTAAAACTTCAATTAATGGTACTTCTTGTATTTTTTTTACAAAATTACCTTGACTATCATAAAGGTTAACTTCATATGGAAATCTAAACATTGGAACGATATAAGAAAATGGTCGTTTCATTTCAGATATTAACACGTAGTTACCGTTTGGAGAAAAGTCGATGCCTCTATACATAGTTGCTTTTTTCCATAGATTTTTTGTTCCATCAATTCCAACTTTATAAAGCTCAGCAGTTGCTAAAAGTTCAAAATTAGTTTCGTCAATTTTATTTTTCAGTAAATCTTGGTAGGTTCTGTTTTGTGCCTTGCTTCCATCATTTGAAGAGACAGTAGGGCCTGTTGGTACTACTTTATCACTGTCTAAAATTGGTTTTCTGTTTTGTGGAACAAACGATACCAAAAGATATTTACTGTCTTTAAACCAGGTAAAAGAACGGCCAAGATTGTTGTTTAACGTTGCATCAGTTAATTTTCTTGCTGTTGCATTTTTGATGTCTAATATCCAAAGCTCTACTCCGGTTTCAGTTGTATTTAGGAAAGCCATCATTGTTTGATCAGGCGAATAACTAAATGAAGACATTCGCGCATTTAATGGTAAGTTATTTATTTTTGCAACTTGATTGTCTGATACTTTTTTAACTTGTATATCATTAAAATAGGTTTGTCCAGTTGCTGAGTTTATTACCGGATTTATTCTTAACCCGGCTATACGCAATTCTTTTTCAGATAATTCTTCAATACTTTTAAAGTTTTCTCTGTAAAGCAAAACAGCATATTCTCCTTTTTCATCAATTCGAACAGATGGAGCTAAAGGAGCGTTAACTAAATCAAGAATTTCTTTAGGGGGTTTTTGGTAATTTATGTTTTCCTGTGCATTTAGGTTAAATGCAATGAATAAAACAGTAAAAACAATTTTAATTTTTTTCATATTTTTTTGAGTTTGATGTGTAAAACAATATTAATAAATATCAACTTATAAATACATTTTTTCTTTCATATAAATATGTTAAAAAATTTTGATTTATTTAATTGTTAATAAATAATGATTCTAAATATGCTCCGTTAATTGCTAAAATGCTTTACTCCAAAAGAATTTTCATATTTTTGCAGTATTAACTAACTTTAACAATATGTACAATTCTAAAATAATAGGAATGGGTTATTATGTGCCAGAGAACATAGTAACCAACGAATCACTTACAAAAGTAATGGATACTACAGATGAGTGGATTCAAGAGCGAACCGGTATACAAGAGCGTAGATGGGTAGCAGAAGGTGATAATGATACTTCTGCAACAATGGGAGCTAAAGCCGCCCGAATGGCAATAGAAAAAGCAGGTTTAACGCCAAAAGATATTGACTTCTTAATATTTGCTACACTTAGCCCAGATTACTATTTTCCTGGTTGCGGTGTTATGATACAGGAAATGCTGGAAATGAACACCATTGGAGCGCTCGATGTGAGAAATCAATGTTCTGGTTTTGTTTATGGAATATCGGTTGCAGATCAGTTTATTAAAACCGGTATGTATAAAAATGTATTAGTTATAGGAGCAGAGTATCATTCTGGTGGATTGGAAATTAATGACAGAGGAAGAAATGTGAGTGTAATTTTTGGTGATGGCGCCGGAGCTGCCGTTTTAAGCAGAAGTGAAGAAAAAGGAAAGGGGATTCTTTCAACACATCTACATTCGGAAGGTGCTCATGCAAAAGAATTAGCTGTTTTAAGTCCTAATATTAATCATTGGGTTGAAGATATTTTAGCAGAAAACAATCCGGATGATGTATCGTATTATCCGTATATGAACGGTCAGTATGTATTTAAGCATGCGGTTGTTCGTTTTTCTGAAGCTATTATGGAAGGACTTCAGGCAAATGGATTGCAAGCTACTGATATCGATATGTTAATCCCTCATCAAGCTAACCTAAGAATCTCTCAGTTTGTACAGCACAAATTCAGATTAAGCGACGATAAGGTATTTAACAACATCCAAAAATATGGAAATACAACTGCTGCTTCAATCCCAATTGCTTTATCAGAAGCCTTGGAAGAAGGAAAAATTAAAGAAGGAGATTTAGTAGTTCTAGCTGCTTTTGGTAGCGGATTTACATGGGGTAGCGTTGTTATTAGATGGTAAAATAAAAGATTTTAATTATAAAGGCTGCAGTTGCAGCCTTTTTTAATATCCTTTTTTTAGGTTTTTAAATTGATGCTGAAGTTTCTTTGTTATCATACCAATCTTACCATCTGATATCATTGAAGTGCCTATTTGAGAAATAGCTGTTATCTCTCTAGTAGTGCTGCTTATAAACACTTCATCGCTTTTAAGTAAATCATCAAAAGTAAAATCGTGTTCAATAAAATCGATCTTGTGTTTTTTAATTAAATCAATAACAATACTTTTAGTTATGCCTTGTAAAACTTTACTTTTAGGAGTATAAATAACATCATTTTTAACCATAAAAATATTGCTTCGCGATGTTTCTCGAACTCGATTACGGTTGATATATAAAACATCGATAGCGTTTTGAGTTATAACCTCATATTCCAAATAGATATGTGCGATGTAATTTGTTGTTTTTGCTTCGGGTAAAAAACGTTGGTAATTTTTAACTATCAATTTATTGCCATGTTCAGAATTCTTGTTTGCAATAATTGGAGTGTTAACCGGAATTATATACAATTCGCTTTCAAATTGTTGATAGTTTTTTGATGGTTCTGGAATTACAAAAAGTTTATAAGAAAAATTTGGGTTTAAATTTTTTACGAGCAAGTTATTAATAATGTTAAATATATCGGTATAAGAGTATTTAATGTTTATTCTTAAAATTTTAAGCGTATTAAACAATCGGTTTATGTGTCTGTCAACATAAAATGGTTTTCCGTTAACAAGCGTAAAATATTCAAACGCTGCGTAACTTCTATTAATAGTAGTAGCAGTTATTGGCAAAGTAATATTGCTGACATTTAAATATTGATTTTGGGTATAACCAATCATTTACATAAATTTTAAACAAATATAAATATAATCAATAGCCCAATATTTAAAAACTGAGTTTAATCAGTAATAATAAATATTAAAAAGAGTAATTTTGTTGATTGTAATAAAAATTAATTTAAAATGAAAAAAACAATTATATCAATACTTGCAAGTGCTTTATTGTTAGTTTTAACACAATGTAAAAATAAAGATAATTATACTCCTGTTGATGCAGAATCGGCTAATGTAGCCATCTCTAATAAGCATGAAGTAGTTGTAAAAGAGTTCGTAGATGCCAATGCTTATACCTACGTTTTGGTAAAAGAAGGAGAAAAAGAATATTGGATTGCAATTCCTTTAACAGAAGTAAAAGTTGGCGAAACATACACTTATGAAGGAGGTATGGAAATGTTAAATTTTGAGAGCAAGGATTTAAACAGAACCTTTGAATCGGTTGTCTTTGTTGAGAACTTAATTGATCCAACTGCAAAAACAGAAGAAATTAAGACTGATGGAGGAGCCATGAATCCACACGGTAGTTCACCCAAAACTACAGGAAATGTAACTTCAACAAAAATAATGGAAGGTGTAGTTTTAGCTAAGGATGCTATAACACTACATGATTTATTTGCAAATAAAGATAAATACGCTGGTAAGACAGTTACAATTTCTGGAAAAGTAGTATCGTATAATCCTGATATCATGAATAAAAACTGGCTGCATTTACAAGATGGAACCAGTTATAAAGGTCTTAACGATGTTACTGTCACTACCTTAGCTAAGGTTAAAGTTGATGACGTAATCAGTTTAAAAGGTAAAGTAGTTTTAAACAAAGATTTTGGTATGGGATATTCATATGAAGTTCTCATAGAAGATGCTACGTTAGTAAAATAATTTTAAATCCGGTTTTTTAACCGGATTTTTTTATTCAATTAAATTAGCAAGTGCTTTTGTTACTGATGGATATTTAAATTTAAACCCAATAGATAACAATTTCTCACTACTTACTCTATTTCCATTTAACAAAATTGAAGCCATATCTCCAAACAATAATCTAAGTATTAATGCTGGTAAGTTAGGAAGCCAAACTTTTTTACCTAGTCTTTTAGCTAAGATGGATGTAAAATCGCTGTTATTAATGTGTTCAGGTGCTACTAAATTGTATGTGCCATTTATGCCTTTATTTCTCAATGAGTATAGTATAAACTGGCATAAATCATCAATATGAATCCAGGGCATGTATTGCTTGCCACTTCCTAAAACAGTTCCTAAGCCTAGTTTAATAGGCTTTTTCATTTTTTCTAAAGCTCCACCATTTTTACTTAAAACTACGCCCAATCGTAGTGTAAGTAAACGTTTGCTATTTACTAAGCTAAAATTTTTTGAAACATTTTCCCATAAAGTGCACACGTTAGCTAAAAAATCAGTGCCAGCGGGAGATTCTTCATTGTATAATACATCGTTATTTGAAGTGCCATAGTAGCCTACTGCTGAAGTTGCTATAAAAGTTTTTATTTTAATTTGATGTTTTTTAACGGTATCAAAAAGTAGTTGAGTACTTTTGGTTCTGCTTTCGATAATGTTCTTTTTTCTGGCTTTTGTCCATCGTTTAGTGCTAATGTTTGCACCGGCTAAATGTATTATATGATCTACGTTTTCGAGTGCTTTTACATCGATGAAACCAGTTTTTATATTCCAGACAAAATGCTTATCAGATTTTTTAGTTCTACTAAAAAACCTGACTTCATATCCGTTTTTCTCCAGTAAACACGATAAGTATTGTGCAATCATTCCAGATCCTCCGGTGATTAAAATAATTTCAGTAGAATTCATAATTATTTAACATTAAAAGCAATTTAAAACTTAGCAATTAGCATAAATTTACAAATTAAATTTAATCAACATCAAAATTAGTTAAAATATGGAAATGGTACTGATAGCAGTTGTTTCGTTTGGGGCGGCTTTATTGACTTTTTTTTCGGGTTTTGGTTTAGGAACCATTTTATTGCCAGCATTTGCCTTTTTTTTTCCGGTTGAAATAGCCATTGCAATGACTGCTATTGTTCATCTGGCAAACAATCTATTTAAAATTATATTGGTTAAGAATTATATTGATAAAAATGTGGCAATCCGGTTTGCTATTCCTGCTTCAATATTTGCATTTATTGGTGCTTATGCCTTAAGCAGTATCACCACTACTAAAGTGCTTTATACACTATCAATGTTTAACAAAAACTTTGACATAACTTTAGTTAAATTAATTATCGGAATTTTAATGCTCATATTTGCCGTTATTGAATTAAGTAATAAACTACAACAAATTACTTTTTCTAAAAAATACTTGCCTTTAGGAGGTTCATTATCAGGTTTTTTTGGAGGATTATCAGGTCATCAAGGGGCATTGAGGTCGATGTTTTTAATAAAATCTGGCTTGTCAAAAGAGGCTTTTATTGCCACTGGAATTGCAGCGGCTGTGTTAATTGATATTGCACGCCTAAGTATATATGGTGTTTCTTTTTTTACTAATAATGAAAACTTATTAGCAGTAAATAATGCAACTCAACTGATTATTATTGCTTGTTTTTCTGCTTTTTTAGGATCATTTTTTGGTAAAAAATTCTTAAAGAAAGTTAGCATTGAGCGTGTTAATACAACAGTTGGTATTATGATTTTAATTACTGCTTTATTGATGATTGTAGGAATTATCTAATAAAACTTGTACTTCATCAACAGAAAACATTGGATTAGAACACACATTATTTTGACAAATGTATATAACTGTTTTAGTGAGAACTGATTTCCCTGTCAAGTAAGGGATATGTTCGTTAGTGCCGCCGCATATAAGTAATTTATTTAGATTTTTTTGTTGCAGTTTTAGAGCAAAATTTAGCGCATCAACTCCAACAATAGCAATAATTTGACTGCCATTAGCAATAGTACCAACTAACGAAGCCCATTTGGCTGTATAAGGCCCGCTTTTAGTAAGGTGTGGTAGCATTTGGTTTAATAAGTTTGTACTGATAGAAGTGTAAGTTGGATTATCGTAAAACAACCCAAGTTGATATAATACAGTTGCCATAACAGCATTGGAAGATGGGATTACATTATCAAACAACTCATATTTTTTGATATACAGTGCAGGATCTTCGTCAGATGTAAACGCAAATTGTAATTTGGATTCATCATAAAAATGAGAAATACTGTAATCAACAAGTTGCTTACTTAAATGGAGCCATTCAACATTAAATGTAGTCTGATATAATTTGATTAAAGCTTCGGCAAATAGAGCATAATCTTCTAAAAATCCATTTATAGAAGCCTTGTTATTTTTGAAGTTTCGGTAAATACCGCTATTTGATTTTATTAAATTATCCTTTATAAAATGGGCGTTTTTTAAAGCTATTTCTAAATAGGTTTTGTTTTCCAATGCTATATAACTGTCTAAATACCCCATTAACATTAAGGCATTCCATCCGGTTAATATTTTTGTGTCAGTGGTAGGATGTATTCGTTGCTTTCTGTAGTTGTATAACTCAGAAATAGCTTGTTGATATAAATTAGTAACCTCATCTAGCGTTTTGCTAAAAGCAGCCGCATACGATGAAAATGTATAAGTAGTAAACAAGGTGTTCTTTTGATGCTCCCAATTTCCTTCATCCGAAAAATGAAAATAATTGATTATAAAATGTGCTATTTCTTCTGAAAAATTTGTTGTTATTTCATTTTTTGTAAATACATAAAAGGCACCTTCCTCGCCCTCACTGTCTGCGTTTAGTGATGCGTAAAAACCACCATTTTCGTCGGTTAATAATTCAGAAATAAAATCAAGTGTTTTTACAATTGTTTTTTTATAAATCGGATTTTTATCAATTAAGTAAGCGTTAGCATACAAACTTACTAGCTGACCGTTATCGTAAAGCATTTTTTCAAAATGGGGTACGCGCCAATACGCATCAACAGAATAGCGAGCAAAACCTCCTCCAATATGATCAAAAATACCTCCATCTGCCATAGCAGTTAAGGTATTGTTTACAGCTTTTAGAGCATCTTGTTTTTTTGTTGCTTTGTAATATTCCAATACAAATTGCCATCCAACAGCTAAAGGAAATTTAGGAGCACTACCAAAACCACCACGTAAATAATCAATTCTACCATTCCATGTATTAAAAAGTAAATTAAAATATTGTTTATTTATTAATGAATTTTGAGATTCATCAATTTTAAAATTTTCACTTTTTTTTATATCATTTGTAATTTTTAATGCCTGTTCAACTACTTGTAAATAACTGTTTTCATAGTAATGATGAAGTTGTTTAATTGCAGAAATAAACTGATGTACTGGGTAATAAGTACCTGCATAAAATGGTTTCCCGTTGGGTAAGGCAAATGCACTTAGGGGCCATCCGCCAGACCCTTTTAAGGTGTGCAATGCATCCATGTATACCTGATCAATATCAGGTCGTTCTTCTCGGTCAATTTTTATACAAATAAAATATTCGTTTAATAATGTGGCAACTTCTTCATTTGAAAAAGACTCGCGAGCCATTACATGGCACCAATGGCATGCGGCATAACCAATACTTATGAATAGTGGCTTATTATGTTGTTGTGCCTTTTCCAGAGTTTCTTCACTCCACTCGTGCCAATAAACTGGATTGTTAGCATGTTGTAATAAGTAAGGACTTGAAGCTTTGTGTAATTGGTTCATGCTTAAAAGTAGTTTAATAAAACAGTAGTTAATCTAAAATTCTCTAGTACAATTTTATAATAATATTTTACAATGTCTTAACAATTTTAATAAATGTAATCTATCTAATTATATGTTAGATTTAATACTAATAAGTGTTATTTAATGAAAATATTGAAATTGATATCAAAAATTTATTATGTTAAAAAAATAAATTAAGTATAGTAACTGCGCTTATATGTAAATCAGAATTATTAAATAATTATTAATGCGTGCTTTTATCTGTATAAAACACTAAGTTGATTAAATTATTAAAAATATAATAATAATCAATAAAAGTTAAATAATTGTTAATAATACAGTTGTTAAAATGAAATTATTTAATTGAATTGAAATAATATTTAGATTAGCCAACATTTTTATTTTTTAATTATAAATATTATTTATAAAAATTGCGGAATTAAGGATGTACTATTAACTAACCAAATTATTCTTATTAAATGAAAAAAAAATTACTCGTTTTCATTTTCATTTTAGCTGCTGCATTTACGTATGCGCAAAAAGTGAATACGGAGTTTTATTCCATTACGATTAATGGAAATAAAATATCTCCAACTGAAAATTTTAAGCAACAAAAAGAGTTGCTTAGACAAGAATCTTTAAAAGAACCGATGAAAAAGTCGGAGTATTTTCTGTTACAGTTTGCTGAAATACCAACAGCTAAACAGCAACAAAAATTAGAAGAGCAAGGTATTACCCTAGTGGGCTATTTACCAAACACAACGTATTATGCTGAAATCGATTCAAAATTTTATTTTGAAAGCAGACCAGCGGCTAATATACGTGCCATAATCCCAATAGAATCGGAATACAAAATTGATCAAGAAATTGCAACTGGTGCAATTCCGGATTACGCTTATGAAAGTGCCGATATAATTAAAGTAGTGGTAACATACTTTAAAGGGGCGAATTACAATGAAATGCTAGGAGATTTAACTCAGAAAAACATTCGATTACCTAAGTACAAATCATTTTTTAATGAAATGTATCTATCTGTACCAAAAAATAAAATTAAGGAGCTAGCAAATTTAGAGTGGGTTCAAAATATTGAATTGGTAGGTCCTCCTATGGAATCAGAAAATTTACCAGGCACTACTTCTCATAAAGCTAACGTATTAAATTCTACTATTCCCGGTTTAGGATACGGTTTAACAGGTAAAGGAGTTAAAATTGGAATTTGGGATGGTAACTTACAACAACATAAAGATCATACCGGTAGACTTACAATTAGAGAATACGAATCAACTTCATCACATGGAAATCACGTTTCCGGAACCATTGGAGGAGCAGGTTTGCTAGATCCAAGAGCTAAAGGTATGGCACCAATGGCAGAAATGTTTGGATGGAACTTTAACACGCAGTCCAACGGTTTACCAGTGTATGAAGAACGTGTTTGGGCTGCACAAAACGACGGTATTGAATTAACATCTAATTCATATGGAATAAACGTAACTGCCTGTCCAAATCTCAACCGATATGCTGTAAATGATCGTGGTGATGATAATGCCATGTACACATTTCCATATTTATTGAACGTATATTCTAATGGTAACAATCAGTCAGTTTGTGTAGGCGGGTTTAACACTTCTTCTAAAAGTTCCAAAAATGCTATTCATGTAGCCAATCTAGATAATTTTGACATCATCAGTTCATCCAGTAGTTTTGGGCCATCCATCGACGGGCGTTTAATTCCTCAAATTTCAGCTGTAGGTTCCAATGTTTGGTCTTTAGGGTATTACAATTCCTATGAGTTTATGAGTGGAACCTCGATGTCTACACCGGGTGTTACAGGTACCTTAGCTTTACTGTATGAGCGTTATAAGAAAATTTACAACAATCAAAAACCATTGGCCTCTATGTTGAAGGCTTTGGTTAGTAATACGGCCAGAGATATTGGAAATCCGGGCCCCGACTATAAACATGGATTTGGTCAATTAAATGGAGTTAGAGCGATTGAAGCACTGGAAAAAAATGGTTCTATTCCGGAACGGTAAATCAAGGAACCACCAATAGTAAAACAATTACTATTCCTGCCGGTGTATCAATGTTAAAAGTGATGGTAGCCTGGACTGATATGCCGGGAACACCTGGTGCTACCAAAATACTAGTAAACGATTTGGATCTTAGAGTAGTTAAAGACGAGGTTACCACTTTACCTTGGGTATTAGACCCTTCGAAACCTGCCAATGTTGCGACTCAAGGAGTGGATAAATTAAATAATATAGAACAAGTAACTATTGAGAATCCAGCCGCAGGAACTTATACTATTTTGGTAAATGGTACAGCAATTCCAAGTGGAAGTCAAGAATTTTCAGTTGTTTATGATATTGTATCTCCAGAATTGAGATTGATGTATCCAATTGGAAATGAGAAATTCACTCCTGGAATGACTGAAATCATTCGTTGGGATGCCACCGGAATTACAGGTCCGTTAACTATCGAATATTCAACTGACGGAGGATCTACTTACACAGTATTGGCAAACAATGTTGATTCTGCATTAAGATATTATGAGTGGGTTGTACCTGCATCTGTTGTTGAAAAAGCAAAAATTAGAATTATTGGTGGAAATAAAGTAGATTCATCAAAAGCCAATTTCACTATTATGGCAGAACCTACAAATCTTGCCATAACTCCTGCAGATTGCGGTGTTTCTTTTTATACACTTTCCTGGAACCCTGTAGCAGGCGCAAAATACGATGTGATGAAATTAAATGGGTATAACTGGGAAGTTGTAACTCAGACAAACAATACTTCGCATACCTTCAATAATCTGACTGCAGGTCCAGATAATTGGTTTACGGTTAGAGCCATTGATATAGCAACAAATGTGGTGAGTGAAAGAGCCAGAGCCATTACGGTAGAGCCAATTTCTTCACCGGTTTTAACAGCAGTAAACTTACCTTTAAAAGAAGATTTTGAAGAAAGAGTGACCACTAATTTTAAATTGACTAAGGGTACTTCCGGATCTGCTATTATTGATTATTACAATAACACTACCCGATATGCAGCCAAATTAATGGGTTCAGCAACCACTTCTGGCTGGGTAGCAAGTACTACAACCAACGCATTTACAAACAATCCAAATCATATCAAAAAATTAACTGCCTGTCAAATTGATGCTACGAGTTTAGCAGGTAAACCGCTGCGTTTGAAGTTTATTTTGAATTGGAGTGGAGCTTCAAATAAAAATTTCTTCCGTGTAAACGTTAATGGAGGAACTATTTTAGCAAGTCATGAAGGTACAACGGTTTATGGTGGTACGACTACTACAGGAACAAAAGTTTTATATTATGACATTTCAGCTTTTGCGGGTACAAACTTTAATTTAAGTTTGGAAGCAGTAAATGATATCTCAACCGATTTTGTTTTTATTGATAATGTTGAGTTGTATGAGGTTAAAGATATTGATGTAGCTCTTACAGCCTTTACTGCAAACACCGGAGTAACCAGTAATGAAACAGTTACGGCTACTGTGTACAATTGGTCGTCTGCTGCAGTATCTAATGTACCGGTATCATATCAAATTAATGGTGGAGCAGAAGTGACAGAAACCATTCCGGGTCCAATAAATCCGTTTTCATCGGTTGTTTACCCATTTGTTCAAAAAGCAGATTATTCTGTGGCAGGACTCTACACAGTAGTAGGAAAAGTAAATTTAGCCGAAGATACCGTAGCAGATAATAATTCCATTACAAGAACTGTAATCAACAATGGAACCGATATTGCTATGGTAACAGGCCCAACAACTTTTACCAATTGTAATGTAGCGTTTGTTGATGCAGGAGGACGATTTGGAAATTATGCTGATAATTTAACGCAAACGGTAACTTTTGCCCCATCAACGGCCAATAGTAATGTTAAGGTAGATTTTTCAAGTTTTGCTTTAGAAGAAGGGTGGGATTTCTTATATGTTTATAACGGAACAACCGTAACCGCAGCTAATTTATTGGGAACTTTTACTGGAAACTCCTTGCCTCCTTCAATAACATCGTCTGCGGATGGTGGTCAATTAACCTTTAGATTTACTTCGGATGCTATTATAAATGATACAGGTTGGATTGCAACCATTAGTTGTGTGGCAAAACCAACAAACGATGTTGCTATAACTGCCTTTACGCAACCAGCAGTTATAAGTAAAAAAACAGCAACTGAAAATATTGCTATAAGTGTTAAAAATTTATCAAGTACTACAATAAATAACATACCATTATTTTATCAAATAAATGGAGGAACTAAAGTTGTTGAAAATTTAACATCATTAACAGCTTATCAAGCAGGAACTTATACATTTTCTGCAAAAGCTGATTTATCTGCTTTAAATGGCGTGTTCACTATTGTAGCTGGTATTGATATGGTAGATGAAAATACTGCAAATAATACCTTAACTAGAGTGGTATACAACAATGATAAAGTACCTGCTCATACCAATACTGATGGTTTTGCAATAACCAATTTAAAATGGGATAATGTTGTAAATCCTTCAGGGGTAACTGCTTATTCTGATTTTACAAATATTAAAATTCCAGTGTATCCGGGTATTCGCTATCAGCCTGAAATTACAATTTCCAAGCCAGAAAGACCAATTACACGTGATTTATCCACTACACCTGGAGTATTTACCATGATTGTAGTGGACTTGAATGGGGATGGCAATTTAGCCGATGAGTTTAGTGCTGGCACATTTTGGGTTAATAGTTTAACTACTTCACCAACCAATGGAATTTTATCTACAAAAACAACACATTATTTTAGAAATTTCTTCTCGTTGGATGGTGGGGTAATCATACCTTCAGCAACAACACCTGGAGAAAAATTAATGCGAGTTATTCATATGTTTAGAGAACCTAACGAGTATTTTAATCCTTATTTAGGACCTACAATTGATAACGTTACGATGTCTCGTGAGGATTTTGAAGTGGAAGAATATACACTTAATGTATTGCCTTTATTAGCCAATAATGTTGGAGTAGAATCAATTACAGCGCCTACCAGACCAGGTTATCAAACAGTTACTGTTGCTGCCACCGTACGCAATTATTCAAATGCAACAATTTCCAACGTGCCGGTAGGGTATAAAGTAAATGGAGGTACTGAAGTATTACAAACACTGGCTTCGGTTGCGGCAAATTCAACTGCAACCATCACGTTTACAACCAAGGCTAATATTAGCAGTTTAGGGAATAATACTATTGAAGTATATACAAAATTGGGTTCAGACCCAGA
>JAGXRT010000033.1 GCA_018335575.1 Bacteroidota bacterium
TGAAGCTTTTCCTAATTCAGAAAAATACAACTTGATTTCACAAATGCAACGAGCAGCCTATTCCATTCCTTCTAATTTTAGTGAAGGATGCGGAAGAGATTCCGATAAAGACTTCAATAGATTTCTTCAGATGTGTTTAGGTTCTGCTCATGAATTGGAATACTTTTTTATTTTAGCGAAAGACCTATCTTATCTAAGTATTGAAAATTATGAAGTCTACTCAGAAAAGATAAATGATATCAAGAAAAAATTATACAGTTTAAGTAATAAATTAAAACAAGCCTAAAGCCTACAGCCTAAAGCATTAAAAAAAACAGCCTAAAGCCTACAGCCTATAGCTTACAGCTTAAAGCCTAAAGCATTTAAATCATGACACAACCAACAAAGCCTACAGCCAACAGCCAAGAGCCTAAAGCCAAAACCGCCCTTATCACCGGAGTAACCGGACAAGACGGCGCTTACTTAAGTGAATTTTTATTAAAAAAAGGCTACACCGTACACGGTATCAAGCGCAGAGCGTCCCTGTTCAATACCGATCGTATTGACCATTTATACCAGGACCCGCACGTCAACCACCAGAACTTTATATTGCATTACGGTGATATGACCGACAGCACCAACCTGATCCGCATCATACAGGAAGTACAGCCCGATGAAATCTACAACCTGGCCGCCATGAGTCATGTGCATGTGTCGTTCGACACGCCCGAATACACCGCCAATGCCGACGGTTTGGGAACCCTTCGCTTACTCGAAGCCATCCGTATTCTGGGCATGGAGAAAAAGGTGCGTATTTACCAGGCATCCACCTCCGAATTATACGGTAAAGTACAGGAAGTACCACAAACCGAAAAAACGCCTTTTTATCCGCGCAGTCCCTACGGTGTAGCAAAAATGTACGCCTACTGGATTACCGTTAACTACCGTGAGGCCTACGGTATCTACGCCTGCAATGGTATTTTGTTTAACCATGAATCTCCCATACGCGGAGAGACCTTTGTGACCCGTAAGATAACACGTGCCGCTTCCAAGATTGCTTTGGGTATGCAGGAGTGTATGTACTTAGGGAACCTCAACGCACAGCGCGACTGGGGCCATGCCAAAGACTACGTGCGCATGATGTGGATGATCCTACAGGCCGAACAGCCCGAAGACTGGGTTATTGCCACCGGTAAAACTACCAGCATCCGTGATTTTGTACGTATGGCCTTTAACGAAGTAGGCATCACCCTGCGCTTTGAAGGCGAAGGCGCTGAAGAAGTGGGTATCATCGACAGCATTGATGAAGCTGTTTACGAAACCGCTATTAAAAATGCATCCAATGGCCTAAAGCCTACAGCCTACAGCCTACAGCCTACAGCCAACCAAATAGTCGTACGCATTGACCCCCGCTACTACCGCCCAACCGAGGTCGACCTGCTCATCGGCGATGCTACCAAAGCCAAGGAAAAACTGGGCTGGGTACCCGAGTATGATTTAGCTGCTTTAGTAAAAGATATGATGACCTCCGACCTGCACCTGATGACCAAAGGGGTGTACCTGCAAGATGGAGGATATACGATTAAGAATTATTTTGAGTAAATTGCGTTATAATATTAATAATTATCATGAATTTTAAAATACTGCTAATATTTCTTTTTTTTATTTCTTGTAGTGATTCGGATGAATACCTTACACAATCTGATTCAATAACTGATTTAGAGGAGTTTATCTTAAAAAAAATTTCTCAAAAGATGAAGGATTCAATTTCCATAATTGCTCATCGAGGGGCATCATATTATGAACCAGAGAATTCTATAATGGCTGTCAGAAAAGCGTTTGAGTTATACTCCGATGCAGTAGAAGTTGATTTGTGGACTACCAAAGATGACTCAATTGTTGTATTTCATGATCTAAATACGTTTAGGATTACTCAAAAAGATTATATAGTTCCAGAAACTTCATCGCAAATTTTAAGAAATTTAGATATTGGTAAAGGACAATCAATGCCCTTTTTAAGAGAAGTTTTAGATGAACTTCCAATCGGCAAGAAAATATACTTAGATATTAAATGGTATACACACTCAAATTTAAGATTTAATAAAAAGATTTTGACTGAATTTATAAGTCAGTTAGAAAAAAGTGGCAGGATATCTGATATTGATATTGTTTGTTTTGATTATGATTATATATCTAGAATTAAAGCTGTAAATAATAAAATTAATTGCCATTTTATTGCGCATGAATTTACTAAGTATGAAAGTATACAAAAAATGGCTGAAGATATTAATGTCGATGGATTATCAATATATATGGGTTTGATGAATTTTGAGTTGGTAAATAAAATTAAAACAGAGAAAAAAAAAGTATATTCATGGACAATAGTTGATCCAATTAAAGCCGTTTCACTTTATGATGAGTTTAAAATAGATGGATTATTCACTAATAGACCTGATTATATTAGAATGGGGTTTAAAAATAAGTTTTATTAATAATTATTTTGAATGTAATAATTCTTGCTAGAGTGAGGTATTGGTATGAGAATGGTAAAGGTTTACACAAAATAATTTTTAGAATTGAAAGAAAAGCCACTTTTAATTGGTGTTTTAGAAGTTATAGTTAAGCACAAAAACATCAATAAAATAATATTAATTTATCCAAAATATTATAAATAGCAGTATGAAATCATGATTACAAGCTATGGACTTAATAACGTTTCTTTAACTACATACAAGCGAAATTAAATAAATCAAATTTATATATGAAAACAAGGAAAACTATTATTATTAAAACTGAAAAACAATTTACTCCTTTAAATGAACTTATATCTGATTTTGTTAAAGATAAAAAAGGCATTGGACAGGTACATATTTTTGTACGTCATTCAACATGTGGTATAAAAATCATTGAAAATGAGATTTTGTTATTAGCAGATATTAACAATTATCTTGAGGAAATAGCGCCGAGAAATAAAATTTATATGCACGATAAAATTGAAATTAGAGATGTTCCTATTGATGAAAGAATAAATGGATTTTCACATATCCGTCAATTGCAATTTCCAACATCTGAAACCATACCTGTTCAAGATGGAAAACCTATGCTAGGGCAATGGCAGACTGTTTTTCTTGTAGAATTTGATCCAATTAGAGATCGTGAAATTGTATTTACTTACATTTAAATATTCTATGAAAAGCGCAATTATTTTAGCTGGTGGCAAGGGTACAAGATTTAGATCT
Source organism: Bacteroidota bacterium (assembly GCA_018335575.1). Classification (GTDB taxonomy): domain Bacteria; phylum Bacteroidota; class Bacteroidia; order Flavobacteriales; family Flavobacteriaceae; genus JAGXRT01. The sequence goes on from JAGXRT010000033.1 coordinate 3,219, forward strand.
CAAAAACAATTTGTTGATTTCTATGGTAAAAAGCTTTATCAGCATGTATATGATAAAGTGGTTGATTTAGTTGATGAGGTTATAATTGTTGGGGTTGATGTTAAGGCAGGGGTTACAAGGACAGAATCAGTTTTAAATGGATTATCTAGACTTTCACAACATAGCAGTAAGGTAGTTATTTTAGAAGCTGCTAGGCCTTTGGTATTTAAAAATCAGATTATTAAATTGTTGGAGAGTAAATCAAATTCATCTAGCTTCTCAGTTCCTATGGTTGAAACAATAATAATTAACGGTTGCAATTATCCAAATAGGAATATCTGTTTAAGTTTTCAAACCCCTCAAGCCTTCAATACAAAAATGTTAATAGAGGCTTATAAAAATGGGAACTTTAATGACATGACAGATGAAACTAGGGTAATATACGAATATTATAATGAATTACCTGAGTTATTAACTGGAGGTCCTAATTTAACAAAAGTAACATATCCTGAAGATTTAATTTTATTGGAAAGTATAATGAAAATATATAATATTAAAATAGATGAATAAAACAGTTGTAATTACAGGAGGAGAAGGAGATATTGCATTAGCAATAAAAGATTTATTAGTAAAAGATTATAATGTATTAACACCTTCAAAAAGAGAATTAGATGTGTCAGATGTTAAACAAGTGAATCAATATTTTAAGGAAAGAAATGTTGATATATTAATAAATAATGCTGGATATATAAAGCCAAATAATATTAATAGAAATTGCTTTGAAGAAGAAATTAAGACTATAAATATTAATTTAACTGGAGTTTTTATTTGTAGTGGAGCAGTATTAAATATGAATAAAAACGCAATAATTATAAACATAGGTTCCTCAGCAGGAACAAAAGCTAGAGGATCTTGGGCATCATATTGTTCTTCCAAATCAGGAGTTATAATGGCTACTAAATGTTGGTATGATGAAGGTGTAAAAACTATTTGTATTTCCCCGGGTAGGACAAAAACAAAAATGAGGGAAATGTTATTTCCAAATGAAAACCAGGATGAATTACTTTCGGTTAAAGATTTTGCTTTAGTTGTATTAAGAGCTATTAAAGGTGATTTTGAGTGGGGGATAAATTTAGATGTGAATATTAATAATGTCGATAATTATAAAATTTAGAATAAAGTAATCTGATAATAATATTTTCTATAGCACTAAATATAAATTTTTTAAGTATATAAAGATTACTGATATATATGACAATAAATGGTAAAAATTTCTTTAAAACAAAATCTTTTCATGGCATGGTATGGAAGGACAATCAAACAAAAATTATTAGGGATAGATTTTAAAAATTTATGATAAGAATACTAATTCAAATTTTAAATAAAATTTTATTTAAAAAGGAAAGAGTCGTCATTCAAGTTTTTCCTAATTTTGAAGACAATGGTGTAGCTCTTGCGTATTATTTAGATAAGAATTATAAAATTCCAGTTTTCTTTATTAACCCAACTAAGAGGTATTCTAATTTTATTGTAGAAAAAACTAATGTTAAAGTATTACCTGCAAAAAGTATTAAAGGCGTATACTATTTAGTAACAAGCAAATATATTTTTTTTACTCATGGAAGTGTTTTAAAAAGTTACTCAAAAAAACAGGTTGTTACAAATTTATGGCATGGGTACGGATATAAACCTGTAGGCAAATTAATTGGCCTAAATGGAACTATGGCAAATATAACGGCAGCTACTTCTTTACATTGTCAAGATATTTTCTCAACGATGTTTGATGTACCCATTGAAAGTGTTAAAATTACAGGGTTTCCCAGGAATGATAGATTATTTCTTGGAAACAAGAAAGATATATTGACAAAGTTGGGATTTGATTACTCCAAGTTTACTTTTTTTTGGTTACCTACATTTCGTAAAAGCGTAACAGGATACAAAACTCTTGATGGTATTGAGGCAGGAAATGCTTTTGGAATAAATGGATTTGATATTGATTTTTTTAATTCTTTTCTAGAGCAGAATAATGCCTTTTGTTTGATTAAACCTCACCCTATGGCGCCAAAATATGAATCATCATATTTGGGCAATATTAAGATAATTGATGATAATTTTTTGCACGATAACGGCTTTACTTTGTATCCGGTTTTAGGAGCCTGCGATTGTTTAATCTCAGATTTGTCTTCCGTAATTGTTGATTTTACATTAGTAAATAAACCAATTGTGTGTTATATGGAGGATATGGTAGAATACAAAAATTCTAGAGGTTTTATATTTGACAATATTGAGGATTATATCCCAGGACCTCTCACAAGAAGTAAAGATCAATTTTATAAAAACTTGTTAAAAGTTTTAGAAGGTAAAGACGAATTTAAAATGAAAAGGGAAAAATTAACTAACTTTTTTCATTTTTATAAAGATAGAAATTCTGCAAAAAGAGTTGTTGAAGAACTCTTTAAATCCCAATCAAAATCTCACCTAAATTGAAAAACCTACCATGTGTGCTAAAATTATAACCTTGTAAATCTGAATTTATTGAAAGTTCCTTATTTAAAAAACTTTTTACATTACTTTAAAGGAGAGACATTGATTAAAATTTTTAATATTTTGGCTCTTCCGATATTCACTTATTTACTAGATCCATCAGATTACGGAAATATGGTTGTTTTTATGAGTTTATATGGTATACTCATTATAATATTACCTTTAAATATATTTCAATCTATTCAACCGCGATACCTAAAGCAAAAAGAAAATTTTAATGATTTTTTATCTTCTGTCCTTTTTGGAGGAACGATCGTAATGTTTTTTTCAATTCTTTTAATTTTAATTTTCTCAGAGAATATTGTCAATTTTTTTAACTTAAATTTTAAAATTCTGTACTTTGCTGTGGTTGCAAGTTTTTTTAGATTTTATTTTGAGATTTATAGTAAATTAATTTTAGCTTTTAACATTGGAAAGAAATATTCAAATATTCACATTTTATGGAATGGTTCAGAGTTATTAGTCACTACCATTTTTTTTATTTTGTTATCCAATAATGTTTATTTAGGGAAAGCGTATTCTATAATTTTAATTGCAGTTTTATTTTCAGTTTTTTCATTAAAAAAAATTCAAACCTTTTGTAGTTTAAGATTTTACTTTCAGCATCTCAAGGAATCGTTAACTTTTTCTTTTCCATTAATTCTGCATAGCGTTTCAATAATGGCACTTGCTCAATTTGATAGGTTAATCATTAATCAACTTTTTAGTTCTACAGAAACAGGTATTTATTCAATTGCATACTCTATTGGGTTAGTGGCTTCTATAATTAATACACCACTAATTAATGCTGGTTTACCTTCGATTTTTGAAAATATTTCAAAAAATAATATAAATAATCTGGTTCTATATATTGAAAAAATTACAAAATACGTTGTAGCTTTTTCCCTATTGGTTATTTTCTTTTCTAAAGAAGGAATGCTAATTTTAACACCCACTAAATATCATGAATCAATAAATTTAATATCTATTGTGGCTTTTTCAAGTAGTATTTTAATTGCATATCAGTTTTATTCTCAATATATTTTTTTTAATGGAAAAACGTTTAATATAGCTCTTGTTACAGCATTTTCTGCAGTATTAAATATTGGTCTTAATTATCTTTTACTCCCAATATTTGGATATAAATTTGCTGCAATTATTACTTTAGCAAGTAACATTTTTTTGGTTATATCAATGTTTCTAATTTCTAAATACTATTTTTCAAATAGTACACCTTCATTAAATGTCTTTTTTAAACCATTTTCAATTATTTTGTTAGGCCTTGGTTTAGTACAATTGGATTTTTACTTTAATATTAATGTCTTTATTTCCTTTATTTGTAGAGGAATTATATTTGTGATTATTATTTATTTACAATTCAAAAACGAGTTAAAATTACTTAACAGATTAAAAATTAAATCGTGAATAAAAGACTATTAAACATAATTAAAAAATTCAATTTTGTAATCAGGGTCTTGTATTCTTTCTATCGAGGTTCTTATATAAGCAATAAGCGTGGTAAATGGGCATATATTTCTTATTTGCCTGAACCCTTTTTTAGGCAAAATGACAAAATGTTTTTGTCTGCCCATCAAAACCGACGAGAGAGTGTAACTATCGGTAAAGTATTTAATGAACTAAATTTTGGTTTTGTCGTTGACCGATTTGATAGGTTTTTTCCTAAGGTAAAGAAGTATGACATTGTTTTTGGGATGGGACAAAATTTTGATTTAATGTCACAAAAAAACCCTAATGCGTTAAAAATATATTATGCAACTGGGGCATATCATGAACATCAAAACAAAATGATTATTTCGCGTACCGATACATTTAATAAGGATCATAATACAGAGATTTCTTATTCTAGATTAACTCGAATTCACAATTCTTATGAAATAGCTGATTTCATCATTCAAATTGGATCTAAACATACATTAGAAACCTACCCAAAGAAATTAAGATCAAAAATTTTATTAATTGATCAATCCTGTGAAGATTTTGATGACTTTAAGTTAAATGAAGTTATTTTACAAAAAGATTCAAAAAAATATATTTGGTTTGGAAGTAATGGCTCAATATTAAAGGGTATAGATCTAGTTGTAAATTTTTTCATTCAAAATTCAGATTTTGAGTTACATATCATTGGAAAATTGGATTTAGATTTTGAACACTATTACAGAACTAAGATAAATAACTTTTCAAATATTTTTTATCATGGATATATGTATGTACATGATCCTGAATTTTTTAAAATTGTTTCAAAATGTTCTTTTATATTGTTTCCATCGGGGAGTGAAGGAGGCTCACCAGGTTCAGTAATTAATTTAATGAAATTGGGTTTAATTCCAATTGTTTCTAAATGGGCTGCCGTAGACGAAATTAATGAATTAGGAATTACAATTGAAGAGTTAAATATGAATGGAATTGAAAGGGCAATTAGTGAATCACAAACTTTCTCAAAAGAGAAATTGAATGAGCTGTTTAATAAAAATTATAATTATGCCAATTCAAAATTTAATCTGAAAAAGTTTGAATCACAATTTAAAGAAATTATTACTTATTGTATTGACAATAGGAACAATTGTGAAAATTTTAATTTATAAAGCCTAAAATTTTAAGTATTTTGAAAATTAGCAAATCCTTATTTATTAGAGAATTACTATTCTTCCTTTTCATTATTTTCCTATGGATATATGTAAATAATTATTATACCCAACAGAGAAATATATTATTTTCAATTTCCAACTTTATAATTGTTGTAATTTCATACATGGGGGCATTTTCGAATTTTAATAAATCCCCCTTTTCATCTAATCAAATTTTCTTTTTGTTTAGTATAATGTTTTTTGGCTTTGCACCATTAATTCAATTTAATAAACATATCTATCTTTGGGGTAACTCAATGATTCATGAGGAATCGTTTATTTATACTAATATAATAATAATATTTATTTTACTCTTTTATAATCTCTTATATAAAAGTATTCTTGGAACATTTAAAAAAAAAACATTTGCATTAAAAGAAAAATTTGGAAAAGTAAGTGAAATGAAATTGTTTTTTGTTTCTTTTATTGCTTCTGTGATTGTTCTCTACATCTATAGAGAAAATTTAACTTTATTATTTTTTAGAGAGCTCAAATTTAACGGTGTTACAGTTGAAAATCAGAATTTAGATGCATTAGCAAGTCCAGTCAAACTGATATTTGGACTTTTTATTAGGCCTATTCCCGTATTGTTATTTCTTATTTTCAAATTAAATTGTAATAAGAATTCATTAAAAGAATTTTTATTATTATTATTAGTATTAATAACCAACTTTCCATTAGGTTTACCTAGATTTTATGTAGCAGCCCTGTATTTACCTATTTTTATAATTTATTTTAAGAGTATTTTTTATAAGAAAAACCTACTCGGGTATTCTATATTAATTGGATTGTTAGTGGTTTTTCCTTTTCTAAATCAGGGACGTACAGTTTCTGATCTGTCTGAATTTAAAATTTCGTTTGATTTCGAAATGTTAGAAGAAGGTCATTTTGATTCTTATATTAATTTTGTGAGGGTTATAGATCAAAATATTATAACTTATGGGAAACAATTACTCGGAGTTTTATTGTTTTTCGTACCAAGAAAAATATTCCCTAGCAAACCAATTGGCTCAGGGGGATTTTTAGCTGAAAAATTGAACTTAGAGTTTGATCATATTTCAATGAATTATTTTGCGGAGGGATTTATCAATTTTGGTTTTTTAGGGATAATAATTTTTATTTTAATTATTGCATATTTGAATGCCAAATTTGATAGCGTTTTTGAAAAAATCATTAATTCAGATGGATTTAATTATCACAAAATTTTATTCCTCATTTATCTTGGATTAATGACATTTAATCTTAGGGGAGATTTAATTAGTTGTTTTGCATATACTTTAGGGCTGTTTTTTTCACTCTATGTTTCCTATTTTATTGTTAGAAAAAAATGAAAGTAAAGATAACGTATGATAATATTATATTTTCACTACAAAAAGCCGGTGGTATTTCTGTAGTTTGGTATGAATTGTTAAATAGGGTTTTGAATGATACAGAAATAGATTCGCAATTTATAGAACATAAATCTAATAATATTTTTAGAAATCAATTAAATATTCGAACTGATACAATTTTAGAAAATCCTTATTCAAAATTTCCTGTATCTTGTCAAAGATATCTCAATTTAAAATTAGAAATATCAGGGCTATTTCATTCTAGTTATTACAGAACATCAAATAGTAAGAAATCGATCAACATTACAACGGTACATGATTTTACCTATGAGCATTTTAGGAGTGGTATTACAAAAAATATCCATAGCTATCAGAAATATAGAGCTATTCAAAATTCTAAAAAAATTATTTGTATTTCAGAAAACACTAAAAAAGATTTACTTCATCTTTATCCTCACATAGATGAAAATAAAGTTGCAGTAATTTATAATGGTGTAAGTGATAATTACAAAGTTTTGGATGTAAACCCTACAAACGTTTTAGCTGAATTTATGAGTTTCAAAACTAAGGAATATGCAATCTATGTTGGTGATAGAAAAAGTGAATATAAGAATTTTGTTTTAGGTGTCGAGGTGTGTAAAGATTCAAAAACACCATTAGTAATTGTTGGAGGAGGTCAGATTACTTCTATGGAACAAAAATTTTTGAATCAAAAATTAGGAAAGTCGTTTTATGTTCATTTTGAAAACTTATTAAATGAATCGTTAAACATATTATATAATAATGCTTTATGTCTCTTATATTTATCTTCATATGAGGGATTTGGGTTGCCAATAATCGAGGCACAAAAAGCAGGTTGTCCGGTTATTGCGTTAGAAAAATCCTCTATACCTGAAATTATTGGGCCGGTTTCTACAATGATAAGTAACAAAAATATTCCAGAAATTGTAGAAGTAATAAAAATTTTAAAATCGAATAATAGTTTTTTTTATAATCAAGTTAATATTGGTTTAAATAATTCTCAAAGATTCAGTTGGGATAAGTTTTATAAGCAAACTAAGGATGTTTACAAAGAAATAAATAATCTGTACTTTTAATGAGAATATCAGTAATCACAGCAACATATAATTGTAGTAAAACAATTGCTTTATGTTTACAATCAATACAAAATCAAAAGATCGATATTGAACATTTATGTATCGATGGTAATTCTACTGACGGAACTTTAGATATATTAGTTAAACAAAAAAAAACAAATATCAAAATAATATCTGAACCTGATAAAGGCATTTATGATGCCTTAAATAAGGGAATTAAAATTGCTTCAGGTGATATTATAGGAATTTTACACGCTGATGATGAATTTTATAATGATGATACAATAAGTAAAATTTCAAATTCTTTTAAGGAAACGGATGCTGATGTAATCTATGGAGATTTGGTATATACCTCAGTTCATAACACCTCTAAAATAATTCGTTATTGGAAAAGCAGGGTATTTAATAAATATTTACTTAAAAAAGGGTGGATGCCGCCCCACCCAACAGTTTTCATGAAAAAAGAAGTATATCATAGGCATGGTTTATTTGATTTAAACTATAAAATTGCAGCAGATTACGATTATATGTTAAGAGTATTTTCTGACCCAGACCTCAAAATTACATACCTTCCTATAGTAATTACAAGAATGAGAATGGGCGGAAGCAGTAATAAAAACTTAAAAAATATACTTAGGAAGTCGCATGAGGATTATGAGGTTATCAAAAAGAATAATTTGCCATATCCTTTATGGGTATTGTTTTTAAAAAATATCTCTAAGGTTAAGCAGTTTTTTATGAAATAACTTAGGTTACAATATCTTAATAACCTAAACTCCACCCCCGTGATCTGGATACTGCCCAACCTATGATAAAAGATTTGCCACTAAGTAGAAAGTTTAAATCGTATGTAGGTCTTAAAGGCGCCGAACAAAAACTGCAACAATGGTTAAACGATATTCATTTTATAACCATATCTGCGGCTGTGGAACAAATTAACTGGGATGATGTTCCTGTAATTAAGTTAGAGTAGATAGTAAATCACTTATAAAATTTTCAAAAACGAACCTAGGGTTCGTTTTTTTTATGTTTAATGCCTGCTAAAAATGGTTTTTAATTTGTTAATTATTATGAACAGCTGCTAAAATTTAGGTTGGCAAAGGGGTAAAATATTGTTTTTGTGTAGTTTATGGCGCTATCAATTGTTATGCCAAAATATTTAGAATTCACTTAAAAGCCTTTATTTAAGGATAAAAATATTTTTCAACAAAAAATTGTTCAAAACAATTTTAATTCTTTTTTAATGACACTTAAATCCTGTTGTATTTTTACCGGGTATTCGAGGTGAATGCCGCTGTAACAGTCCGTTACAGTGCAGTATTAATTTAAAATTTTTTAGTATGGTAAACATTAAAAGTGTTGCTAAGTCCAATCCGCAGGACCCAAATGCGGAAAACAAGTACTACGCCAAGGCTGTTGCTACCGGAGAAGTAGATTTAGAGCGTTTGGCGTATTTAGTGTCTAACCAGTGTACCGTTCGCGAGTCTGACTGTTATGCGGTGTTGTTTGCTTTGCAACACAACATTATGGATGAGCTTAAACAGGGCAAGATTGTCCGTTTAGGAACCATCGGCAGCTTTCAGGTCGGGGTAAGTTCTACCGCTGCTGAAAAGTCAGAAGATGTAGGTATCCAAACCGTTGCTTCGGCACATCTTAATTACCGTCCCAGCAAACGCATGCGCGATATGCTTGAGGTCGTTAAATTTAAAGTGGTAAGCAGCTAGTCCTGTGTACTTGTGATGAGTACCTGTTAGGTACGTAACCCGTATGTTCCAGCATACGGGTTTTTTTATGAACAAAATTTACCCTTTAATTAGTACTAAACTTAGTTAGCTATTGTTTTTAAAAATTAAAATCTCGTATTGTATTGACATTAAATAAATCTGTTGGGTGGAATTATTAAAAACGTCACTTCGAGTGGTTTTCGAAGAAAATTGTATCGAGAAGTCGTTATTCAAACGTTTGTTATACTGAGCGCAATGAAGTATCGAATGGTTAAATATCCATCGCTTAAAGCCACCGTATCCCTGAGATGTAGTTCATTACTACGATTGAGATCTCTGTATCGTTTTTATCATTCTTTTAGCTTGAACTAAAAGAACCAACCTGCCTGCCGGCAGGCAGGAAGTTCAAGACTCCTTTTCTATTGCTTGAAAACTACACTCTTTTCTTATCATGCGCCTTCCTATCCGTTTCACTAGGGAAGGCTTCACTGCCTGCCGCTGCGAAAAATGCTTGTTTTACTATGCAATACAAAAGATGTCTAAGTCCCTCAACTTAGATGTTAGCATAGTAATGTCGAGTCGTAATAATTATCCATTGCCTATTACTTAAAGCCTACAGCATCGCGTTTTTCACTTTTAGGTATGTAAACCATGTGTTTGTCATACTGATTCCGATTTATCGGAAGAAGTATCTCAACTACACACCTAGGTGTAATGTTATACATTACTACGATTGAAATCTCTGTATCGTTTTTATTGTTCTTTTAGCTTGAACTAAAAGAACCAACCTGCCTGCCGGCAGGCAGGAAGTTCAAGACTCCTTTTCTATTGCTTGAAAACAACACTCTTTTCTTATCATGCGCCTTCCAATCCGTTTCACTAGGGAAGGCTTCACTGCCTGCCGCTGCGAAAAATGCTTGTTTTGCTATGCAATACAAAAGATGTCTAAGTCCCTCAATTTAGAGGTTAACATAACTAGAGTTTCTACCTTTGAGTGGACAAAAACATTAAAGCTATGCATTAGTTTGCTTGGGTTAAATTTTGTTCCTAAAAAAATAGAGCTAATTAAATCAATATAGATTCGTTGATTAATTCATTTGTCTTTCTTTTTATGGCATAGCTTGTAAAAGCTTCGGTGGCACTCGTGCCGTCAGTTTTCAGACAAACTGACGGTATGGCGAAGTTTTACAAGCGGTTCCAATGAAATCGGAAATGCATAAGAAAAAGGGTCATTTTTTGTATCTTTTTTGGACCAGCAAAAAAGATAAAGGATAAAATTGTGAGAATTTGGTTTTTAGGGAAACTAAATTTTAATTATTTCAGAATTAAACACTACTAAGGTTGCTAGATAAAATTTTATTTTCTGCTGAGAAATGACTTAATTTCTCTGCATCTTTTCCTCAATTTATGCTGAGAAACGTACCAAAAGATGCTGAGAACATAAAAATTAATGCAAGTGTAAATTTTCAACGTCAAAATCATTGAGAAAAAACCATAAAAAAAGCTCAAAAAAAGCAGCTAGTCCTGTGGCTAATTTTTATGAGCTCCTGTGGGTCATAACCCGACGATTGATTCCAGTCAATCGTATTTAATAATGTCAAATGTAGTTTTTGAGAATGCCTTTTCCAAATACTTTAACATTTATTTTTGTATTCAAGTTAAAGTTATCATTTATAAGTTATAAGAAAAGAATAAATATACGGTAGGCAAAGTGCATTTTTCTATAAAGTTACTACATAAATTTACACCCCACCCTAAATAGTTTATTAGTTAAAGTTTAAATCAAGTAACAGTTGCTGAACTAAATTCAGCATGACAAAGCAAATTCAGCATGACAAAGCAAGTTCAGTATGGGTAAACAAATCAATACACCGTCATCCTGAATTCAAAGAATCAGCGAAGCTAAATCGAGGGATAAGTAGGATGAAAGGAGATTCGACAAAGTCATCAGCTTCAGTATCTCAAATTAAAAAAAATGTGAAACCATTAGTTTCACATTTTTCTTTACAGCTAATTCAAAAGAATAGTAAAAAGCAACTTCATACCTTAGCAACTTTAAAACTTTAACATTACAATACCTCCATTACATACAACACATTATGCGCATTCTTATTCAATGGGTACCGGATACCGTTCATTTCTTGAAAAAATGCTAACAAACAATAATAGAGTCGTACCCCATTCCCTGTTGGAACAGCAGAAGGTGTTAAAACCAGCCTGGTGGTTGCATCCGTCATAGACAAGCTATGCTTTTCGCTGTAAGTGGTGTTGAACATACCGGTTTCAAAATCAACTACACTCATCGCTGCACCAATACTCATATGCGTACAGCCTGCTACCTGCCTGATGTTTTGTAAGGGATTGAAGTTATGCAAGATCAAGCTGCCCGTTTGGGGATCCAGCTGATAATTGCCGTTGAAAACATATTCAAAGTGTGATTCATTGTTAAAATTAAATCCTTTCAGTAATTGCTTGCCTGCTTCATCTTGCAAACCGATACTTACCTTCCTGCTGCCATGTTCCGATTGGGTATCCATATTTTTAAGTTGTACCATTAATTGTGTAAGCCGACTGGTTAACTTAGGGTCTTTAGCTTGTGCTACTAAACTCCAGACCGATTTGCGCAGTAAGTGACCCATCTTTACGCTGTATCCAAATTCGTTACAATTTTTACGGGTACGCTCATAGGCTGGGTTGGTCGCTAATTGATGGGCATCCATTCCATTGGATTTTCGTGCTAAAAATCCATCTTGAGTTTCATAAAAGGTTATACCGCCAAGGGTTCCTTTTAATAAAATAATTCCTGCTTGTCTTGCCATTTTAAAGTTGTTTTTTAAATTAATTAAACATTTCCATCAATGCTAATAGGTTGCAACATTTTAGATTGTAATACAAAGTTTGGTAAAAAAGTTGGAAGATTTTCATAGGGATGTCACAAATGGTACCAAATGTCCTAAAATGGTACCAAATGTCCTAAAATGGCACAAATGTCACAAATCGACATAAATGTCCTAAAATGGCACAAATGTCCTAAATTGGCATAAATGTCACAAATCGACATAAATGTCCTGTGTTTTTATGATCGGGAAGCTGGTCGATAATTAACTTCTGAACTTTTTTCGAGCGAAAAGTGGGTAGATTTTTTAACAGATTTGCAGGTATCTTCAAATAAATGGACTTAAAACGGTCAATATTATTTAGGAATGTACACGCTTAAATATTTTTAAAATTACAAGTCTAAAGGAGTAGTGCAACGTATCGAGAAGTGGTCAACGCTATTTAGGGATGTACAACGTACAACTCTTCACTCTTCACTATTCACTCTTCACACGCCTAGTTTATAAACTCCCAATAAATTTTAGTACTTTCGTATACTTAAAGCAAAAACCATGTTTTTTAGGCGAAAACGTCCCCTAAGCGATTTGTTTACTGAAAAATTTGTGGATATCCATTCACACTTGTTACCGGGTCTTGATGATGGTGCCAAAACACTTGAACACTCTATAGAATTGATTCATGAACTCAAAAAAATAGGCATTAACAAGTTTATCACCACGCCTCATATTATGAGTGAAGTGTATCCCAATACCCCCAAACTAATTAATCAAAAGTTGCAAACAGTACAGCAAGCAATGCTTGATAAGCAATTGGGGGATGTACAGTTGAAAGCAGCAGCAGAATACATGCTGGATGAACAATTTACGGCACGTATCCAAAAAAAGGAATTACTTACCATTGACAGTGCTATGGTATTGGTAGAGCTTTCCTATTTAAACCCACCCATTAATTTAAACGAATTGCTGTTTGAATTGCAATTGGCCGGTTACACACCTTTATTGGCCCATCCGGAACGCTATATTTTTTGGCATAAACAAACAGCTGTGTTTGAGAACTTAAAAAATGCCGGATGTAAATTTCAACTTAACATTTTGTCGCTTACTAAGCATTATGGCGATTCGGTATTTAAAACAGCTTCGTATTTATTAAAAAATAATATGATTGATTTTGTAGGTACCGATGTACATCACAAACATCATATACAGCTACTGCATCAAAAGGTGGATAAAAAACTATTTGACTTAATGCTTCCGGTAGTTGAACGCAACAGCAGCCTTTTAAGTTAGAAAAAAGTACGCATAGCGTCTTTTAAATCGTCTGAATTTAATGCATTACTGTTAGTAAGTAATTGCTCAAGTTTCTCCAGGCTAAATACCCCATTGCTTTGTGACTGATCTATTTCATAAACCAAGGGGTGTGGACTCTTCGTAAGAAATTCATCATCAGCAATAAGTATTTCGTGTAATTTTTCACCTGCCACTAGCTTACTTTGCTGTATGGTTAGTTTGGGTATATAGCTCCACTGTTGTTTTTTGATAAATTTGGCTGCCAATGAACCAAGTGTTATTGCTTCTCCCATTTGCAACAAATACGATTTGTTTAAGTGTGTAAACAGTCCAATTGAGCTTAACAAATGCGCTACCTGAGATGCCTCAATAAAGTAGCGGGTAGCTTCTGGATTTCGAACTTCAATAGCAGCATTAGCAGCCAGTTGCTGTTCCCAAAGTGGAAGCACCGAACCGTTGGAGTTCCATACATTTCCAAAACGTACCACCGCCCATTGAGTTGTAGTAGCTGTATTTAGCTTGAACTGAACATAAGCTTCAGCTATTTTTTTACTCATCCCCAGTACACTGCTCGGATTTACTGCTTTATCGGTTGAGATAAATATAAACCTGGCTGTTTGATGGTTGTATGCGGCATCAACCAGATGCAATGTTCCACCGATGTTAGTGTTCACAGCTTCTGCAGGATACTGTTCAAGTATTGGTAATTGTTTATAAGCGGCAGCGTGAAAAACAATAGTAGGTTTGTACGAATTGAAAAGCTGTTCTATTTGTTGCCTTTTAGTAATACTTCCTAAAAAAGGAATCAACGTAGCCTTACAGTTCGTACAACGCTGCATTAACTGTTGCAGGCCCAGCTCTGACTGATCCAACAAAATCAGCGTGAGCTTGGTAGTATTGCTTAGTTGCCATGCAAGTTCACTTCCTATGGTACCGGCAGCACCCGTTATCAGAACAATTTCATTTTGATATGCCTGTAAGTTGCTTGATGCTACAATAGTATGGATTTGCTTAAATCGATTCTTTTTATCTAAAACATATTTAGTTAAGGTATAAAAAGACGAACTGCCTAACCACAGCACCGAAGCATAAAAAAGTGTAAAAGAAAGCAGGTAAAATAGGTTGTTTAAAGGATTAAGCAGAACAAATGATATTCCCACCACAAGTGCGGTATCTACAGAAAATGCAAGCAGCTGCCACAATCTCCATCGCTTGGATACACGTATGTTGGGCAAAATCCATCGGTATGCTTTCAACATTAAAAACGATACTATTAATACTGTTGTGCTAAGTATTACAATATTATTCCCGGTACTTTTCAGCGGGATAAAATTCATTAACGTACTTGAACTCCAAAAGGCAACAAGACTTATCAAAGACAGTAGGAGGTCTATTTTAAAAATGGCAGTTACAGCAGGGAACTGTCTTGCTTTTTTCATGCGTTTTCTCTTATTATTTTAATTATTAAGTCCAATTGTTGTTCTGACAGTTGAGAACCACTGGGTAAACACAAGCCTTTTTCAAAGCATTCTGCTGAGGTACCATTTGTAAAAGCTTTTTGATGTTGATACAACGGCTGTAAGTGCATTGGTTTCCACACCGGGCGCGATTCTATGTACGCTGCAGCAAGTTTCTTTCGAATACGTTCGCGTTGGGATGTACTATTGGTTTTCATAACGCTTAGCCACCGATTGGAAAAAAAGCCTGTAGGTTCTGGTAAGAATGAAATACCTTTTATCCCTTCTAAAGCAGTACGGTAATAGTTAAATATCGACCTTCGTTTTGCTATGTATTGTGGCAATACTTCAAACTGAGCACAACCTACCGCAGCATTAAGATTGCTCATTCTGTAGTTGTATCCCAGCTGCTTGTGTTCAAAATAAGGCGTAGCTTCTTTAGCCTGAGTTGCCAATTTAAGTGCTTCTTGCTTGCTTTTCATCGCTTTGGTAATCAATACACCACCACCACCGGTAGTAATAATTTTGTTGCCGTTAAACGAGAAGACACCGAAGTCTCCGAGGGTTCCGCAGGGTTTTCCCTGATAGCTGCTGCCCAGTGCTTCAGCGGCATCTTCCAGTATAGGGATGTCATATTTTTTGGCGATGCTATGAATTTCAGCTGCCTGGTAGGGCATGCCATATACATGTACGGCTATAATAGCTTTGGGTTTTTTGCCTTTAGCCAGCTGTTCTTTAATAGCCTGTTCCAATAAATCAGGGCACATATTCCAGGTTTCGGGTTCGCTGTCGATAAACACAGGCGTTGCTCCCATGTACACAAGCGGATTAACCGAGGCTACAAAGGTTAAGCTTTGGCAAAGCACTGTATCACCTTGGCTAAGGCCTAAAAGGTGTAGTCCGAGATGAAGCGCTGCAGTACCCGATTGCAGTGCAGTGGCATAATAAGCTGATCCGGCATAGGTCTCAACAAGTGTTTCAAACCGACTTAAGTGCGGGCCGGCAGGTGCTATCCAGTTTTGGTTTACTGCTTCGGTTAAGTACGTAAGTTCTTTACCTGATGGATGTGGTGGAGATACGTATATTTGAAATGCCATACCATATTACTATATTACCAAAGATACACAGAAAGCTATAGATGTAAAAGCAATAAAATTAATACCGCTGGAAATTGTCGAATACGTACACGTACTAGCACTGCAGTTTAATTCTTGTTAAGCAGTTGTAAGTTTCGTACTGTTTTGTTGTTTTAAAGCATGGAAAAAGGCAAACAGCAACATATAAACAGCGGCCATTATAGCAACTAACCAAAAGCTATTCAGTAAAAATGAACATTGGATGATGGTAAAGAGTATTAAAATTGCTATGGCTGAAATAATCAAACTGGTTTCAATATGCGTAAATCCTTTGTCCAATAACAAGTGGTGGATGTGATTGCGGTCGGGATAAAAAATAGGTTTTTTTTCAAGGTAACGCACCAGCATAACACGCGTAGTATCAAAAACAGGGATGAACAAAATACTTCCAATAACAATCGGCATATTGGCCGCCAGTAACGGGTTTCGTAAATACGAAATTTCAGGAATTGTCAGTAATTTTATGGTCATCACAGCAATGATAAAGCCAATTAAGAGGGAGCCGGTATCGCCCATAAAAATTTTATTTTTACCGTTTTTTGTTAGGTTGAACCGAAGAAATGCAACAAATGAGCCAATGAGTATAACTGCCATGAGCACGTATATAGGTTCATTTAGCTGATGAAACAATACTGCGTAAGCCAGCAAAATTACCAAACCTAACATTGAGGCTAAGCCATCTACTCCGTCAATTAAGTTATAGGCATTTATAAGTCCAACCATCATTACCAAAAGTAAGGGCTTTATCAACCAGGGAGATACCTGATGGATGCCTAAAAAACCGTTAAGGGTGTTTATGTCAAATTCATTAGAAAGCATTACTAACATTAAGGCAAAAGCCTGTCCCAACAATTTAGTTCTGGGCGCTATTGATACCAGATCATCTTTTAAGCCTATTACAAACAAGATGGTAACGGCAGCAATCACAAAATTGCTTTCAAAAACTGCAAATTCATTCCTTAAAAGTGAAAACATGATAATGAACGCAATAAAAAATGCCACTCCTCCAAAAGCGGGGGTTACAAATTGGTGTGAGCTTCTGTTGTTGGGGTGCACCAGCAATTCCTTAACATGCGCCACCGAAATAATTTTAGGAATAATTATATAGGTTATGGCAAATGCACCTATAAAGAAAAACAGTATCTTAATAAATAGTGGGTAGTTTACGAGCATTTTCTTAATTTTTTTCGCTTACCAAATATACACATAAGACTTTAGTTTTAAGCAGAAGTTTAAAATGATTTTATAAACGTTGCTGATTTATACATAAGCGTTGATTTTTGTTTAAAAGTTGTAAAATTTACAGGCACGGTTGGTTAACATTGCAAAAAAATTTAAAAAAATGATTCTAAAATTTGGGCCTTAGGCTTAATGCGAAGCAGTGAGTAGCGGTAGTTGTGGGTTGTCAATTAAACCTACCAGTACTGGCAATGATATGGTTGCATGTGTGATCGTAGCAAACGGGAGTGCAATTTTACTTTTCCATCAAACTAATATAGCTGATAATTGAGTGATTTGTTTTGAAGGGCTTGCAATTGTTTTTTTGAATAAAAACAACTTTTTAACAGTGTAGTAGTCCAGTTGGTGCGTTTTGCGTAGGCATTAAAGGATTCTTTTTTCCAGTCAAAATCAGTTCTCCAGCAATAGTTTGGAGAGGCATAACAATAGGTAAATTGGGTCAAGAAGCTTTCAGTGCTCTGCCCACTTTTGAGTTGAAGAGCATCCGGTGCAAGCAAGCTTACACCCCGATGGTGCGCTTCTTTTTTTAAATAGTTTAGCATTTTGGTATAGATCGGAATAATTGTATCCATGCTAAAATTTTGATAGGCTGTGTTGCCCAAGCGTTGTATGGGTCTGATTTGCAGGATGTCGATTGCAACGGTATCAAAAACGGACCAGAAATCGCTTAATTCGTAAAAATTAGCTTCGTTAAATGTATAATTAATACGCAATTTAAAGTAAGGATACGTTTTTTTTAATTCAGTAATGGATTGAAGAGACTGTACAAATTGATGATAATCTCCCTTCTGCATAAAAGTTTCATACGTTTCCTTGAATACCCCATGTAAGGATATGGTAATTTCATTAAGTCCTGCCTGTATCCATTGTTCTATTTTATCTTTTTCCAATAGATTAGCATTGGTAGTCAAGGAGATATAAGGCACTCCCTGTGCTTTTGCTGATTCTATTACTTCCAGTAACTGTGGATATAAGGTGGGTTCGGTACCGCAGCCTATTTGTAATTTTAGGGCTCTTGTTAAAAGAGCCTTAGACCACACTGGTATTTCGCTGGCCTTAAATACACCTTTTAAATTATTTGTATAGGACGCATCGGTAAAATAACACATTTTACAACGTAAATTACAGGCCATTACCGGGTCGAAATACACCCCCAAATACCGTTTGTTTAAAATATGTAACAACCATATTCCAAACAGTTTTAGGCGTAGACTGTTTATAAAGGTGTTTAGCTTTAATAACTGATAATAATTCACGGTACAATTCTAATGGTTTGGTTAAAAATACTCTTTTTTACTTAATGTAAGTAACAGAACGGATTATAGGGAATATTTTTTTGTATAAGGTCGTGTGCGACTGAGTGAGTAGTGAGCAGTGAAATTTACTTTACAAATCAACTCACAAGCGAGAACATCTTTCAGCTTTTA
>JAGXRT010000034.1 GCA_018335575.1 Bacteroidota bacterium
CGAAGTATATTTTAAGCAAGGTTTATACAGTAAGGCTACAGAATATTATCATTTAGGAATTGATTTAGCACTGGATACGGGTAATAAAAGTATGTTGGCCATGTTAAATTTAAATGAAGCAAATCTTCATTTAACACAAAAAGATTACCAAAAAGCCACAAATTTTGCCTACGAAAGTTTAAAATATGCATTGACAACCAACGATTTAAAAGCTCAAAGTGAAGTATACGATGTATTGGCCAATATATCCTTGGCTAAGCAAGATTATAAAAACGCATATGATTTTCAAAAGACTAAAAACTCACTGTTAGACAGTTTAGCGAATCAAGATAAATATTTGAAAGTTAAAGAATTAGATGTTTTATTCGAATCTGAAGAAAAAAGCAAAGAATTTCAAGACCTAACCAAAAGTCATCGTGAAAATGAAATTAAAATATCCAGTCAACGTTTAATAATTTATGGATTCATATTTTTAATAGTTGTTACCATAATGTTTTCACTTATTTTGTTGAAACAAAATAGGGATAAAGTAAAACTAAACTCACTTTTAACCTTAAATAATCTTAAGATTGAGGAAAAAAATAATGAAATTGTAGAGCAGCATAAAAATTTACAAGCAGCAAACGAGACAAAAGATCGGTTTTTTTCAATTATTGGTCATGATTTAAAAAACCCGCTTAACTCCATCATGGGGTTTTCAGAATTATTACTTCAAAGAATTGATAAGTACGAGCCAGAAAAAATTAAAAAATATCTTGAAATCATTAGAGACAGTGCACAACGCTCTAATGAATTGCTAGAAAACTTGTTAAACTGGGCACTTACACAAGGGAAATCTGTTGAGTTTACTCCGGAAAGAATAAGTTTAAAAAATAAGATTGAAGAAGTTTTTGGGCTGTTAAAAGTACAAGCCGAAAGAAAAAACATTAAGTTACAATCAAATTTTGGAACTAATTGCGAAGTTTTAGCAGATAAAAATATGGTGTATACCATATTAAGGAATTTAATTTCTAATGCTATAAAGTTTTCAAACAGTAATTCTGAAATTAATGTATTAATAAATCCGAAGAATGATTTTTGCGAAATTACCGTTAAAGATTATGGTGTTGGAATTTCTGAAAAAGACATTGATTTATTATTTGATTTTAATAGTCGTGGACAACTAGACAAAAAGAAAAACAGCGGTTCTGGTCTTGGCTTAATCTTATGTAAAGAATTTGTAGAGAGATGTGGAGGAACCATTTCTGTAAAGAGCACATTAAATGAAGGTTCAGAATTTATTTTCACACTTCCAACCTACAAAGCATAATAAAATAAGTTTGTAAATCTTAACAACCATCAAGCCTTTTGATGGTTTTCTTTTTTATATTTGAAATTCAAAATTTACGGGATGGAAAATTTTATGTTTTACCTGCAACAAGGTTTTTTTCACGTGCTCGATTGGAAAGCGTATGATCATATTTTATTTCTAGTTGCGCTTGTTGCTATATACACATTTTCAGATTGGATGCGGATTTTTTTGTTAGTTTCGCTTTTTACAATTGGTCATACCTTAACATTGTTGCTTTCTGCTTATAATGTTATTCAAATCAAAGCTAATTATGTAGAGTTTTTAATTCCGGCAACTATTTTTATTACCGCTTTATTTAACATCTTTACTGCAGGAAAAGCATCAAAAAAAAATAAAATTGGCATGAATGTACTCTTTGCTTTTTTCTTTGGATTGATACACGGACTAGGATTTGCAGGGTATTTTAGAATGATTGTAGCAGCTAATGAAGATAAGCTTTTACCATTGTTGGAATTTGCCTTAGGAATTGAAGGGGCTCAAATTTTAGTAGTGTTAATTATATTAATTTTAGCATTTGCATTTCAAACCGTATTTAGATTTTCAAAACGCGATTGGGTGTTGGTAATATCATCCCTAATAATAGGAATAGTTATACCAATGCTAATTCAAAACAAATTTTGGTAAAAATTAACAGCTAAAACCTAAAAATATTTTTACTTTAGAGCATGACTCAGAATTTAACCAAAAAGCAAGTAAAATACGACACAGCATATTTAAGAATGGCATACGAATGGGCCAAACTTTCATATTGCGAACGAAAACAAGTGGGCGCACTAATTGTTAAAGACCGCATGATTATATCTGATGGTTTTAATGGTACTCCCAGTGGTTTTGAAAATTGTTGTGAAGACGAGTTAAATCAAACAAAATGGTACGTTTTACACGCAGAAGCCAACGCTATATTAAAAGTAGCAGCTTCTACCCAATCGTGTAAAGATGCTACTTTATATATAACACTTTCACCATGCAAAGAATGTAGTAAATTAATTCATCAATCGGGCATTAAAAGAGTAGTTTATGCCAAAGCATATACAGATACTTCTGGCTTAGATTTTTTAAAAGAAGCAGGTGTAGAACTAACACAATATCAAGATGTTTAAAAACAAATCATTTTACCCACTATATTTTGCTATCGCTATCGTAATTGGAATTGTAATAGGTAGCAAATTTTCATTTCAGCAAGACTCATTTTCTATTGTTCCCAAAGGATTTCACGATGCTAAAATAAAACGCTTGTTAAGTTTTATTGAAAATAACTATGTAGATGAAGTAGATACAGACAGTTTACTTGATAGAACAATTGAACAGATGCTGACCAATTTAGATCCGCATTCTGTATATATTTCTAAAAAAGAAATGCAGCAAAACATAGAAAATATGCAAGGGAACTTTGTGGGTATTGGCGTTCAGTTTATGATGTATAATGATAGTGTAACTGTTATAAAAGCCATTGAAGGAGGCCCGAGCGAAAAGCTAGGAATTAAAGCAGGAGACCGTATTTTAATGGCAGAAAAAGATACTTTATATGGTAAAAATTTATCCAGCGATGCAATAATGGGCATTTTAAAGGGTAATCCAAATTCAAAAGTTAACGTTCTTATTTATAGAAAAACAACCAAACAAAAAATAAAATTTTCCATTGTACGTGGCAATGTTGATATCAAAAGTGTTCCAGTTTCATATATGTTAACCGATGATATAGGATACATTAAAATTGATCGTTTTGCCATGACAACCTATCACGAGTTTAAAGAAGGTTTAACAAAACTGCAAGAACATGGGATGAAGGCTTTGGTAATTGATGTTAGAGGAAATCCAGGTGGTTTTATGGATGTAGCTACCAGAATTATTGATGAACTACTTGAGGAGAAAAAACTAATTGTTTATACCAAAAGCAAAAGTGGTAAAATAGAAAAATCATTTTCAACTAATAAAGGAAGTTTTGAAAACGGAGAAACCTACGTTTTAATTGATGAAAACTCAGCTTCGGCTAGCGAAATTGTCGCCGGTGCATTACAAGATAACGATCGCGGAACGATTATCGGAAGACGTTCATTTGGAAAAGGACTTGTACAGGAAGAAATGCCTTTAGGTGATGGTTCTTCTGTACGTTTAACAACGGCTCGCTATTATACTCCAACAGGTAGATCGATTCAAAAACCATACACATCCAAATCAAACGGCGATTATTTCCACGATTTTGAAGACCGCGTAATGAACGGCGAATTGGTTTCTGAAGATAGTATAAAAGTGGTTGATTCCTTAAAATATACCACACCAAAAGGTAAAATAGTTTACGGAGGTGGCGGAATAATCCCGGATGTTTTTGTACCTATTGACACCACATCGTTTATAAATAATTATTACTTGGCAGGTTTAAATGATTATTGTTTCAAGTATGTTGATAAAAATAGAACAAAACTTAGTAAACTACCTTTAGAAAAATTTCTGTCTACTTTTGATAAAGACAATGCTGTATATAATGAATACATGAAAAATGTAAGTAAATTTCATATAAAAGAGCGCCATAAAAAGAATATCAAATTATACTTAAACGCAGTAGTAGCAAGGTATTTATACGATGATATAGGGTTTTATAAAGTAATAAATAAAGACGATTTAATGCTTAAAAAAGTAATAGAGCTTCACCAATCTAACTAAGAGCTGTACATTAATGAATAAAAGTTTACGAGTATATTTTGCATCCGATCAACACTTTGGAGCACCAACACGTGAAGAAAGTATTCCGCGCGAGCAAAAATTTGTACAGTGGCTAGACACAATAAAAAATGATGCCGATATTCTGTTTCTTTTAGGCGATTTATTTGATTTTTGGTTTGAATACAAAACCGTGGTTCCAAAAGGATTTGTACGTGTGTTGGGAAAATTAGCCGAGTTAAAAGATTCCGGAATTGAAATTCATTTTTTTGTAGGAAATCATGATTTATGGATGCGCAACTATTTTGAAAATGAATTAGGGATTGCTGTTTATTACGCCCCTAAAGAATTTGTATTTAATGGCAAAACCTTTTTAATTGGCCATGGCGATGGCTTAGGTCCTGGCGATACAAATTATAAGCGGATGAAAAAAATATTCACCAACAACCTGTGCCAATGGTTATTCCGTTGGTTACATCCTGATATTGGCATGCGTTTAGCGCAATACCTGTCTGTTGAAAATAAATTAATTTCAGGAGTTGAAGATGTTAAATTCTTAGGCGAAGACGAATGGTTGTTGAAGTATTGTAAAAGAAAACTAGAAACAAAACATTACGATTATTTTGTTTTTGGTCACCGTCATTTACCTTTAGAAATAGATATTAATCAAAATTCAAAATATACCAATACCGGCGATTGGATTACGCATTTTACATATGCTGTTTTTGAAGATCAAAATCTTACACTAAAGACGTATATTGTTTAAATAAAACAACGAAAATCAATTGTAGTAAATTTTTCTTTAAAAATTTAACAAAAAATTGTAGAATTGCAACGATTTTTTCAAGGACATTTAACCAATTTTTAACAGCAAAATAGCCATATTTTTGGCAATTTGCACTCATTATTTTAAGATCATTAAAACAACAAAAACAGTATAAAATGGAAACAAATACTTCTAATGTAGACATCAGAGCATTAAATGAAAAAATTGAAAAAGAAAGTGCATTTGTTGAATTGCTGTCATTAGAAATGAATAAAGTAATCGTAGGCCAAAAGCACATGGTTGAGCGCTTGTTAATTGGATTGTTGGGAAACGGACACATTTTACTGGAAGGTGTTCCTGGTTTAGCGAAAACCTTAGCCATCAACACACTTGCTAAAGCGGTGCATGGATCATTTAGTCGTATTCAATTTACGCCCGATTTATTACCTGCGGATGTTATAGGTACTATGATTTACAACATAAAAGCCAATGATTTTTCTATCAAAAAAGGACCAATTTTTGCAAATTTTGTTTTAGCTGATGAGATTAACAGAGCACCGGCTAAAGTACAATCGGCTTTGTTAGAAGCCATGCAAGAACGTCAAATTACTATTGGAGACACTACTTTTAAATTAGACGAACCATTTTTAGTAATGGCTACCCAAAACCCAATAGAACAAGAAGGAACCTATCCATTACCAGAAGCTCAAGTAGACCGTTTTATGCTAAAAGTAGTAATAGATTATCCTAAAATGGAAGAAGAACAGCGCATAGTTCGTCAAAATTTAGACAATAGTTCAATAGCGGTAAATCAAGTAATTTCGTTGGAACAAATTCTAAATGCACGTAAATCGGTTCAAGAAGTGTATATGGATGAGAAAATAGAAAAATACATTCTAGACATCATTTTTGCAACACGTTATCCAGAGAAATATAAATTAGAAAATATTAAGCCTTTAATTAGTTATGGAGCATCACCTCGTGGTAGTATTAATTTAGCTTTAGCTGCAAAATGTTACGCATTTATTAAACGCAGAGGCTATGTAATTCCGGAAGATGTTAGGGCGGTTGTTTACGATGTACTGCGTCACAGAATTGGAGTTACTTACGAAGCCGAAGCAGAAAATATTACTTCTGAAGATTTAATCAGCAAAATAATCAACGAAGTTGAAGTGCCATAAAAATGTGTAATTGTTCGTGTTGATATGTGTTTAAGTGGCTTTGGAGTTGTTTAAATTAAACCATTTTAACATAAAAACTTTTTACATTTTAACTCAGTTAAATGGAAACAAAGGAATTACTTAAAAAAGTTAGGAAGATAGAGATTAAGACACGACGCTTGTCTAATCACATTTTTTCTGGTGAATACCACAGCTCATTTAAAGGCCGGGGTATGACTTTTTCTGAAGTTCGTACCTATCAATACGGTGATGATGTTCGTTCCATAGATTGGAATGTTACTGCGCGTTATAACGAACCTTTTGTTAAGGTTTTTGAAGAAGAACGCGAACTTACCATGATGCTATTGGTTGATATTAGCGGCTCTCAATTTTTTGGCACCAGTTTGCAATTTAAGCGTGAAACCATTACAGAAATTGCAGCCACCATGGCTTTTTCAGCTATTCAAAACAATGATAAGGTAGGTTTAGTACTTTTTTCTAAAGAAGTTGAACTATTTATTCCACCTAAAAAAGGGAAAAGTCACGTGTTGCGAATAATCAGAGAATTGGTAGAATTTCAACCAAAAAGCACAGAAACCAATATTGAAGAAGCTTTAAAGTTTTTGTCCAATGTAATGAAAAAAAAGGCTATCGTATTTGTATTATCCGATTTTATGGACGAAAACTATGACACTACTTTGCGGATTGCAAGCAAAAAACACGATATAACCGGAATACGGGTATTTGATAAACACGATGAAGAAATTCCTGCAATAGGAATGGTTCCGATGTTAGATGCTGAGACGGGAATCATCAATTTAGTTAATACCAATATGAAATCGGTTAGAACTAGTTATAAAGCACATTATTTAAAAAATGTGGAATATTTTGAAAAATCCTTTAGCAGAAGCGGTGCCGGATACTTAAGTTCTAGGGTTGATGAAAGCTATGTAAAAAAATTATTGGGATATTTTAAAAGAAGAGGAGCCAAATAACATGAAGAAAATAGTTTTTATACTAATATTTTTATTAAATTTTATTGGATTTTCTCAAACAAATCCTGTAAAATCAAGCATTGACACTTCCAACATACGTATAGGAGAAAAAATGTTGTTTAAAATAACAGTCGATGGTGTAAACGAAGTAGTTTTTCCAAAGCTTCAAAATATTGGAAAAGTAGAAGTTGTTGAAGAATATAAAACAGATACATTAAAAAATAAGCTTATTAAATTATACCATTTAACTGCTTTTGATAGTGGTCAGTACGTAATTCCAAAACAACAAGTCCTCATCAATAATAAACTGTTTTATACAGATTCGGTATTGGTAAAAGTGATGACAGTTGAAGTTGATACTACTAAACAAAAGATGTTTACCATTAAACCCATTGTAGAAGAGCCTTATATTTTTGATGATTTCAAACCTTATTTATGGTGGCTTTTAGCAATATTAGCAGTTATAGCGGTAGCTATTTATTATTACTTGAGAAAGAAAAACGTAGTAATTTTCAATAAAAAACCAGCTATTCCCCCATTTGAAGAAGCCTTACTTAAGTTCAAAGCACTGGATAAAAAGCAATTATGGCAACATCAAAAAACAAAAGAGTTTTATATCGAATTAACAGAGATTGTAAGAGCTTATATAGAAAAAGAATGGCATATTCCGGCATTAGAATCTACTACAGATGAGTTGCATGGATTTATGATGGATTTTATTGAAATTAAAAAATTACCAGCTAACAAAGATACCGCCATAAGATTGCATAAACTTTTACAAGAATCTGATTTAGTGAAATTTGCAAAGTACACACCTATGGCATCAGATATTGAAATACATAGAAATGAAGCCGAAAAATTAATTTTTGAATTAAAGCCAAAAACAGAAAAGATCGATGAAGTGGTTTAAATACGAAATATTAAATCCCGAATTTTTGTGGCTATTAGTATTAATTCCGCTATTGGCTGCTTGGTTTTATTTTACTAGAAATAAAAATCAAGCTACTTTAACCATATCGTCAACAAAAGGATTTAAAGCTAAACCATCTATATGGAGTAAATTAAAGCCAATACTATATGTATTGCGTTTATTGGCAATTATGTTATTGATTCTGGCTTTAGCAAGACCAAGAACTGTAGAGGTTAGCACTAAAACCAAAACCACCAGAGGAATTGATATTGTTATGGCAATTGATATTTCTGCAAGTATGTTGGCAAAAGATTTGAAACCCAACCGATTAGAAGCACTAAAAAAAGTAGCCATAGAATTTGTAAACGGCAGGCCAAATGACAGAATCGGTGTAGTGGTATATGCTGGGGAAAGTTATACTAAAACTCCTATTACCAGCGATAAATCCATCGTAAATAAAATTATTTCCGATATTACTTGGGGCGAAGATTTAGATGGAGGAACAGCCATTGGAATGGGCTTGGGTTCTGCTGTAAACAGATTAAAAGAAAGCAAAGCACAAAGCAAGGTGATTATTTTGCTAACCGATGGAGTTAATAATGCCGGCTTTGTAGATCCCAAAACAAGTACTGAATTGGCAAAGGAACTGGGAATAAAAGTGTACACTATTGGTCTGGGAACTAACGGAATGGCGCTTTCTCCGTATTATAAAGATCCATCAGGAAGATTGGTTTTTAAAAACATTCAGGTTGAAATTGACGAAGATTTATTGCGATTTATCGCCCATAAAACAGACGGTAAATACTTTAGAGCAACAGACAATGTAAAGCTTAAAGCCATATATGACGAAATTAATAAGTTAGAAAAAACAGAGATAGAAGAGTTTAAGTATTATAATTTTTCTGAAAAATACCGAATGTTGGTGCTGTTAGCCATTGGATTGGTTGTACTTGAAATGGGATTACGTTTAACCGTTTATAGAAGTTTTATTTAAAAATGTATCAGATAGATGAACATAATTATTTCTATTTATTACTGCTAATACCAGTATTAGTTTTGGTGTTTTTATATGTAAGTTGGTGGAAAAAGAAAGTAAGAAAGCAATTTGCCGAACCCGAATTGTTGGAAAAACTTATTCCAGAAAAATCTACATTTAAACCTATTATAAAACTAGTATTTCTGAGTTTAGGAATTTTGTTTTTAGTCATTGCTTTAGCCAATCCTAAAATGGGAATCAAATTAAAAACCATTAAAAGACAAGGTGTAGATATTGTTTTTGCATTGGATGTTTCTAAAAGTATGTTAGCAGAAGATATAGCTCCCAATCGTTTAGAAAAATCAAAACAATTAATAAACAAAGTTATAGACAAGTTAGGAAGTGATAGGGTTGGAGTAATAGTTTATGCTGGTAGCGCATATCCATTATTGCCTATTACAACTGATTTAGCTTCGGCAAAAATGTTTCTGCAAATGGCAAATCCAGAGATGGTGTCAGATCAAGGTACGGCTATGAATGAAGCACTGTCTAAAGCGATGACTTATTTTGATAATGATGAGCAAACCAACCGCTTTCTATTTATTGTTTCTGATGGTGAAGATCATGAAGGAAATAGTGACCAAGTAGCACAGCAAGCAGCAGAGAATGGTGTTAGGATATTTACAGTAGGTGTAGGATCGGATAAAGGAAGTACGATTCCAATTAAACAAAATGGTATTTTTGTCGAGTATAAAAAAGATCAAAATGGCGAAGTAGTTATTACAAAGCTTAATGAAACTATTTTAAATCAAATTGCCTCTGAAGGAAATGGTAATTATATACTTGGAAACAATACTAATGAAACCGTAGATGAGATTGAAAATATAATTTCTAATGCCGAAAAAAAGGAATTTGAAACAAAAGAATTTTCAGATTTTAAAGATCAGTTTCAGTGGTTTATTGGTTTTGGTTTATTGTTTTTAATAGTAGAAACTTTGATGTTTGACAAGAAAACGAAGTGGATTCAAAAATTAAATTTATTCAATGAAAAGTAAGATTTTCATAGCGTTATTTTTTATTTCTACATTGGCTGTTGCGCAACAAGGCGACGCATCTGCCGAGCGTAAAGCACGTAAGTTGTTACGAGAAGGGAATGAGTTGTATAACCAAAAAAAATATGCAGATGCAGAAGTAGCCTACAAAAAAGCATTGGAAAAAAATACAACCTACGGAAAAGCAATTTACAATTTAGGCAATGCTTTATACGAACAAAACAGAACTGAAGAATCGGCTCAATTATTTGAAAGTGTTGCAAAAAATTCAAAAGACAACTTAACTAAAGCAGAAGCATATCACAATCTTGGAAATAGTTTTATGCAAGCTAAAAAGTATGGTCAGGCGGTAGAAGCCTATAAAAATGCACTAAGAAATAATTCACTCGATGAAAACACACGTTATAACTTAGCGTTGGCACAAAAACTTCTAAAAGATCAACAACAAAATCAGGATAAAAATCAAGATAAAAAAGACGATCAAAACAAAGATCAACAACAAGATAAGCAGGAAAATCAAGATAAAAAGAATGATCAGCAAGATAAGAACGATGACAAGAAGGATAATAAAGACAAACAACAACAAAAGCAGCAGCCTCAACCTAATCAATTATCTCCACAGCAAATGGAGCAATTGTTAGAGGCAATGAATAAAGAAGAAAATAAAACACAAAAGAAAGTTAACGCTCAAAAAACACCTAATAAACCAACCAAAAAGGAAAAAGATTGGTAATAGTAATGAAGCACGATGTTTTACATATGAAAAGAATTGCCACCTATAGTATTTTAGGATTTTTTCTATTATTTAGTCAAATAGCCTTGGCTCAATTAGATTTTGCCGCTACTGCAAGCAATTCAAAAATAGGTTTAAACCAACGGGTACGTGTAGAATTTTCTGTTGACAAGCAAGGTGCAGATAATTTTAGATTGCCCGAAATGGCAGATTTTAAAGTTGTGGCTGGACCTAGTCAATCGGTAAATCAATCTTGGATTAACGGAAAAGTATCGTTTTCGCAAACGTATATTTATATACTACAACCAACTAAAATGGGAACCTTAACCGTTCAATCAGCAACAGTAGAATATGAAGGAAAAACATACAGATCAAATCCCATTAAAATTACAGTTACAGAAAATGTAGAAGTTCCAAAAGACCCAAATGATCCAAGTTATTTAGCACAACAAGGCATACATTTGGTAGCTGAAGTTTCTAAAGAAAGTCCGTACGTTGGAGAATCCTTGTATGTAGTTTATAAATTATATGTAAGCGAAAATATAAGCGTAAGTAATTGGGCAGTTGTAGAATCGCCACAATACAATGGTTTTTGGAATCAGGATATCGAAATTAAAGGGATGAATGTTCAAATGGGCGAGTACAAAGGAGAGCGGTACCGCTACTTAGAACTTAAAAAAGCTGTTTTAATACCACAAAAATCGGGCGATTTAATTATTGAGCCGATGCGTATGGATATTACACTTGGAGTTCCAACAGGTAGGTATAATTTTTTTGGAGAAGCAATTTTGAGAAGCTATACCGAATCGTATTCTACAGGAAAAAGAACAGTTAAAGTAAAAGCATTGCCAACCGAAGGAAAACCTGAAAACTTCTCAGGTGCCGTGGGCGATTTTCAATTTAAAGTAACCAAAAACAAGGAAGTACTTAAAGCCAATGAATCTGCACAGATAAATGTAGAAGTTTCTGGTAAAGGAAATTTCAAACTTTTTGAAATTCCAAAGTTAGTAACACCTTCAGAATTGGAAGTTTTTACGCCAGAGTATAAAGAACAGATACAGACCTCTATTAACGGTATTGCAGGAAGGGTATATTCGCAGTATACGGTGGTTCCACAATATAAAGGCAAGTATAAAATACCAAACTTATCATTTTCGTATTTCAATCCGCAAGACAAAAAATATTATACAATTGATGTTCCAGATATGTTTGTTGAAGTTTCTGAAGGTAAAGGTTTACCTACCACAGATTCTGCATTTGCACATAAACAACAAGTAGAAGTTTCGGGTAATAGTTTCAGGTATATTCAAACTAAAACTTCGTTTAAACCAATTGTTGAAGAACCGTTTTTTAAATCGAAATGGTATTTTTTACTGTTGTTAGCACCATTATTAGTAATTCCTATTGGGATTATGTTAAACAAATTTAACGAAGAACGCTCTAAAGACATAGTAGGGAGCAAAAAACGCAAAGCAGATAGATTGGCCAGAAAATACTTATCGGCTGCTAAGAAAGAATTGGGCAAAAAGGAATTGTTTTACATTGCCCTTGAAAAGGCGTTACACAATTTCTTAAAAGCCAAACTAAGTATTGAAACTGCTGATATCAGTCAAGAAAAAATATCTGAAATTTTGACTAAGAAAGGCGTTTCAACAGATTCTATTACACAGTTAATTGCAGTGTTGAATGATTGTGATTTTGCTCGTTACACCCCATCATCAAATGTAAAAATGAATGAAGAATATGAGAAGGCAGTTGAAATTATATCCATAATTGATAAAGAGCTGTAATTATGAGAACTATTGTAATATTATTTTTTCTTTTTGTAAGTTTTTTTACGAATGCTCAACCGCTTAGTAAAGTTTTTGAGCAAGGAAATCAATTGTATAAAAATGCTGATTATAGAGGCGCAATAAACACCTATCATAAAATAGAAAATACTGGTTTTCAGTCAGACGCATTGTATTTTAATTTAGCCAATTCGTATTATAAGTTAAATGAAGTGGCACCCTCTGTTTATTATTATGAAAAAGCGCTTAAGTTAAATCCGATGAATGAAGACGCTAAGTACAACTTAGTTTTAGCTAACCGACTTACAATTGACCAAATAGATGAAGTTCCTAAAACTTTATTACAACGGTTTGAAGCTAACGTTTTACATAAGTTTAGCATACATCAATGGGCTGTAATTTCTATAGTATTTTCTGTATTAACGGCTTTGGTTTTTTTGATGTATTACTTTTCGTTATCCAGTCTGTTAAAAAGGATTTTCTTTTCGTTGAGTTTAGTAACGTTTAGTTTGATGTTGATATCAGTTATGATTGCTTATACCGGATTGGATTACCATAAAAAAAATCAACCTGCAATTGTATTTTCAGAAAAAGCCCAAATTAAAAATGCACCTACATTTAACAGCGAAGACGTATTTACCTTACACGAAGGCACTAAAGTTATGGTGCTAGATGAAGTAGATGATTGGTACAAAATAAAATTATCCGATGGCAAAATTGGTTGGGTACGCACCGGTGTTTTAAAAATTATCTAAATATTATTTACCCAATAACCAAATAAGTGCTTCAGGCATTCGTTTAGCCCAAGCGGCTTCAAAATGTTTGGCATTTTTATCTAAAATCCAAAGGTAATCATGGTCTTTTTTATACCCCTTTTGGTTTAAAACTTGAATCATTTCGTCAATACCCGGTTGTAATTGTTCTTCCAAACCTACACCCCCATTATCGATGTATAATTTTATATTTTTCTTCTTACCGATATATTTTTTAACATTTTGAACATAATCGATATGCCGTATTTTAAATGCCGGTGACATGCAAATGGCTTTTGAAAAAACATCTGGGTATTCCCATGCCAGCGCAAAAGAGATTATTCCACCCATGGAAGAGCCTCCAACTGAGGTGTGTTTTTTTCCTGGGTTGGTTCTATAGTTTTTATCGATAAATGGTTTAAGCTGATGAACCAAAAACTTCATATAATCGGCTCCTTTTTCTGCAGGTAAATACTCGCTGCTTCGGTCTTTGGTATTATAAATTCCAACTACAATATGCGGTTTAATTTTTTTAGCTGTGATTAAACTATCCATGGTTTCATCAACACGCCAGTCAACGCCAAAAGAGCTTGTTTTGGGATCAAATAAATTTTGTCCGTCGTGCATGTATATAACATCAAAGCGTTCTTTTTTATGAGTTTCATATATTGGAGGAAGCCAGACTATAATATCGCGATCTAACAGATTTTCACCTTTAAAGTTTCGGTGATACTCAACCGTGCCAGTAATTTTACCAACTACAGTTTTAGCAGTTCCATCTTTCCAAAAGAAAACATCGTTTTTTATAATAGTATCAGATGAAACTTTTACTATAAAATTATCAAGGGGTAATCCGTTGGCATATACCGATTCTTTTTCCCAACTTCCCAAGGTATATTTATATTCAATGCCAAAGGCTGCTTTTGTTTTGATTGATGTTTCCCAAAGATGATTTCCTATAGAACTCATTTTTACAATTGCTGGGTTCCAATTCCCCAGCTCAGGAATGCTACCCGTTATATAAACGTCTGCATTTGTATCTAAATCAGGCGAAAATAATTGAAATGTTAAGGTGTTAAAATGCGGATGTTGTGGTTGCGAATTAGCGATAAAAGTAGTTAATACTAACAGAAATATAATTTGGATTCTCATAATATTGATTTTAGTTCTTCTTTTATAGGTTCATCAAAAAATGATGGAAACAATAATATTGCGGTTTCTTTAACAGTATAAAAAAGTTTTGATTCTTGTAAAGTCGATTCATTTACAAACTCAATTTTTGAGTTGAATTTATAAAAATACATCAGTAAAACACTCAAGATTAACGTAATTTTTAGCAAACCAAATACGCCGCCTAGCAGTTTGTTTAATAAACCTAAGGAAGCAAAGTCGGCAAGTTTTGTAAAGAATTTTCCCAACAGGGTTATGGCTATGACAATTATAATGAAGGTGATAATAAACGAAGTTAAGCCCACATATTTTTTGTCCCAGTTTAATAAATCATATAAATAATTTCCAATAAAATCTGAAAAATGAATGGCGCCGTATATTCCTAAAATTAATGCAAGTAAAGACGCTACTTCTACAAACAATCCTTTAAAAAGTCCTTTTATAAAACCATATGCTAGAAATAATGCTAAAAAAATATCAATAGAATTCATGTAAAAGTTATTGAAAGTGTAAAATTCTAGTGTTCTTTTTTATAAACAAATTGTGCAAAATTGCCTCCTAACCATGCCATTGGAAAATAAGCTAAACCTAAATCAAGTACAGTAAACCAGGTTGGCGATGGTAATGAAATTATATTTGTTAACCCACCTAGAAAGAAAAATAGACCAATAACGTAAGCAAATTTAACAGAATGATTAACAGCTACTAACGTAGTTATAAATGCTCCTACAAAAGTTCCAACGGAATGAGCTAAAAAAGGGAAAATAAAGTGTTTAGCTTCAAACAAATGCATTGAAGCCCTTAAGCCTTCCATGGTAGTATTGTCTGCGCCTTCAGGTGGGGGAATTACAGAACCACTTACCATTACTAAGCCCATGTTTGCTAAACTTCCCAAAAACAAACCTATTAACACGGCCAAACTATTTCTAATTATTTTGTTCATACATTTTAAAAAATTAAATTTTGTAATTAATTATTCTTGATTGGAATAGTAAAAATAAATTCACATCCTTTTTCTAGTTGACTTTCAACGCTAATTTTTCCACCTTGTAATTCTACAAACTCTTTACATAAAATGAGTCCGAAACCGGTGCCAACTTCACCTTTGGTTCCTTTTTTTGATTTTGTTTCGAGCACCTTGAACAAAGAATTTTTGGTTGTTTCGTCCATTCCGATGCCATTATCTTTTATACGTATTTCAGCGAAGTTATTATTAATTACTCCTTTAATTTTTATTTCTCCACCAACTTTACTGTATTTGATGGCATTTGTTAGTAAATTACGAATAATAGTATTGAGCATTTCTTGGTCAGCCCATATGGCAATAGGCTCGTTTAAACTTATAAAAATTTCAATATTTTTTGATTCAGCAGCGTTTTCAACATTTTGGACCAATTCGTTAATTAACTCATTCAAATTAACCAACTCTTTTTTAACTACCATTCCTTGTTGTTGCGCTTGCGCCCAAGACAATAAATTATTTAGTAAGTCATACGTGTTTTTGGATGTATTTTGAATGATATCTGCATACTTTTTTATTTTATTTAAATCAGCCTGATCAATGCTTTCATGTAATAACTCTGAAAAACCTAAAAGCGAGTTAAATGGATTTCGAAGGTCATGAGCCAATATATTTAAAAATTTATCTTTGGTAATATTAAGTTGGGCAAGATTATTTTGCTGGGCACGTAGGGTTAAATGGGTATTTATACGTGCCAATAGCTCTTCGTCATTAAATGGTTTATTAATTATGTCAACTCCTCCGTTTTTAAATGCGTTGGAAATATTGGATTCATCAGTTTTTACTAACAAAAATAAAATGGGCGTTTCAGCATTTTTACTGTTATTTTGTATTTGCATAGCGGTTTCAAAACCATCCATTTGAGGCATGCGGACATCAAGCAGAATTAAATCTAAATCAATTTCTTTACACAAATCAACAGCTTGTATACCCGAGGTGGCTGCAATTGTATTATAACCTGCTTTATCCAAAATCGATTGTAACAAGACAATATTGTCTGATACATCATCAACAATTAAAATTGATTTGTTTATGGGCATTTCCTAAATATTTAGTTGATAATTAGTTTGGATATTGTTTTTGTTCACAAAAGTGCTTATACTTCGATCTTCATGAGTAGTATGGTGGGCAAACCATTCATAAGCAAACTGTAAAAACTCAATGGAGTTATCAACTTTATGCTTGGCAATATTGAGTTTTTCTAATAAATCAAAGTGTAAATGTTGATGATTTTCTATCCCTGGATAATTGACCTGAGCCATAAATGCTTCTTCACTGGTGAAATGAAACTCAGCGTATTTTTCAATTACATTGATGATTTTGTTTAATTCGAATTGGTTTTTTTTCTGAATTATTGCAATACGATAGGAATTAAATAACTCAAGGAAAATTTTATGTTCTAAATCAATTCGTTGTATTCCTGTTTCAAATTTAGGATCCCAAATAATTTCCTTGTTTATATCAATTGTTGCCATAGTTGAAGGGATTTAATCAGTATTAATTTTATAAATGTAATAAAATAAACTCAAGAATACTATATCGGAAAAATAAACAATACCTTTGTAAAAAAATCAAAAATAATGATCAAGGTACTCGAAATTGAGGAAAAATACAATCAGTTAGAGCGCAAACTCAGTGCTCAATTTGCCGATGGTGATACCGTTAAAATTGACGCCATGCTTTATTTAATTGGAGTACAAGAATTGGGTAAAGGGTTTCTGGAGTTTTCAAAAGATGACAAACTCAATTTAATGCATATCGCCGTTTGTAAAATATTTGAACCGTTTGGTCATTATAAATATTCGCATATGGATGAAGATGGGTGGCCGCACTATGAACCACTTACCGAACTGCCTGAACTAACTCTTGAACAGCAGGAATTATACATGAAAGAAGCTATTATAACTTATTTTAAGAATCGTTTTTAGGTATTAAAAGATATAATACGCATCTTCAAGATGTTCTATTTCAATATGATTGTTCTGATTGATAATGGCGATGATATCAAATCGAACCTGAACATCAATATCTTTTGAAATTACATATTCGTTAACAGCATTAACCAACAACTTAATTTTCTTAGGTTTTACAAAATCCTGCGGATTGCCAAAAGTCGATGAACTTCGGGTTTTAACTTCAATTACGGCTAAAATGTTCTGTTTTTGAGCAATAATATCAATTTCGGCTTTTTGATAACGCCAATTGCGCTCAACGATGATATAACCATTCTTTATAAGGAATTCAACTGCCAGTTCTTCGCCGTTTTTACCAAAATCGATGTGTTCTGCCATTGTTTACAAAAAAGTTATTGAAGTATGCGACTCGGATACATTTAACTCAATGGTTCTTCCCAATATCAAGGCTCGGTTATCATCCATATGACCAAATGGTGCATTAAATACTACCGGAAAATCAACATCTTTAACATGGGACAAAATGATTTCTTCGGCTGTTTTTCCATAAGGTACCTCATTGTCGTTCATTTGGGTCATTCCGCCTACGATTAAACCTTTTAAATTTTCAAAATATCCATTGCGTTTAATGTTTTGCAGCATGCGGTCTATATGATACAAATACTCATCCAAGTCTTCCAATAAAAGAATTTTACCATTCGTTTGAATTGCCGATTTACTTCCTAACAAACTATATAAAACCGATAAATTTCCACCAACCAGTTGCCCCCGGCTTTCGCCTGCAACTGTATTATTACCTGGTTTGAATTTATAGGATAAAGCATTTCCCATTAAACAGTTTTTAAGCGAATCAAGAGCGCTTTTGGTATTGGCTGTGATATTTATAGGCATGGTGGCATGTAAAGTCTCAATGCCAAAATTATGGATATGTGAGTGAAAAACAGTTATGTCAGAATATCCTATTAACCATTTTGGATTTTTTTTAAAGGCATTAAAATCAAGTTGGTCGATGAGTTGTACAGAGCCGTATCCACCCCGTGCGCACCAAATTGCCTTAACATGGGTATCGTCTAAAAATTGCTGAAAATCTTCAATACGCTCTTTTTCAGTTCCTGCAAATTGATGATGCTCTAAACCAATGGTTTTACCAATTACGGGTATTAAACCCCAAGACTCAAGTAAATCAACAGCAGGTTTAATTTCAATTAAATTAATTTTTCGAGCTGTTGAAACAATGGCAACCGAATCGCCTGGTTTAAGATATGCCGGTGTTAACATAGTAATAATTCTACTGCAAATTACGAAAACAAGTTTAACTTTTGATATTTCTAAAGTGTAATCCGTATTTTTGTGACGTAATATTCAATTTTATGCAAAATCAAAGACGATTTACCATCACGGCTGCCTTGCCGTACACCAACGGACCTGTTCATATTGGTCATTTAGCCGGAGTTTATATTCCTGCTGATATTTATGCACGGTTTATGCGTTTGAAAGGTGAAGATGTAGCTTATATTTGTGGTTCTGATGAACATGGAGTGCCCATTACAATCAAAGCTAAAAAAGAAGGAATAACTCCTCAGCAATTGGTTGATAAGTACCATGAAATCATCAAAAAATCGTTTGAAGATTTTGGAATTTCCTTTGATAGTTATTCGCGAACGTCGGCTAAAATACACCACCAAACGGCCTCAGATTTCTTTAAAAAATTGTACGATGACAAAAAGTTTGTAGAAGAAGTTTCAATGCAATTATACGACGAAAGCGCCAATCAGTTTTTGGCTGATCGTTTTGTAATAGGAACCTGTCCAAAATGCGGCAATGAAGAAAGTTATGGCGATCAGTGTGAAAAATGTGGCACCTCGCACAATGCAACCGATTTAATTAATCCTAAATCGGCAATAACAGGAAACAAACCAACACTTAAAGAAACCAAACATTGGTATTTACCGTTAGAAAATTATTCAGACTGGTTAAAAGAGTGGATTGTTGAAGGACACAAAGACGATTGGAAAGCCAATGTTTTAGGTCAAGTAAAATCCTGGATTGATGACGGGTTACGACCAAGAGCCGTGACACGCGATTTAGACTGGGGGATTCCGGTTCCGGTCGAAAATTCTGAAGGAAAAGTATTGTATGTGTGGTTTGACGCTCCAATTGGTTATATCTCATCAACCAAAGAATGGGCACAAAAGGTTGGTAAAAACTGGGAAGATTATTGGAAAAATAAAGAAACCAAATTAATTCATTTTATAGGAAAAGACAATATCGTTTTTCATTGCATTATTTTCCCGGCTATGTTAAAAGCAGAAGGTTCGTATATTTTACCAGAAAATGTCCCGGCTAATGAATTTTTAAATTTAGAAGGCGATAAAATATCAACCTCCAGAAATTGGGCAGTTTGGTTGCATGAATATTTGGAAGAATTTCCTGGGAAACAAGACGTACTGCGTTATACGCTAACTGCAAATGCCCCTGAGACTAAAGATAATGATTTTACCTGGAAAGATTTTCAGGCTCGCAATAACAATGAGCTGGTAGCTGTTTTTGGAAACTTTATTAACCGTGTGGCTGTACTTACACATAAATATTATAACGGTTTGGTTCCTCAACCAACTCTATTTACTGCTTTAGATCAAGAAGTTTTATCTCAACTAAAAGCTTATCCTGAAACCATTGCTATTTCGTTGGAGCGATACAGATTTAGAGAAGCCTTGAGTGAGTTTATGAATTTAGCCCGACTTGGAAATAAGTATTTAGCCGATGAGGAGCCTTGGAAACAAATAAAAGAAAATCCTGAAAGAGTTCAAACTATTATGTTTGTAGCGCTTCAAATAGCTACTGCTTTGGCCATTTTGAGCGAGCCGTTTTTACCTTTTACGGCCTCCAAATTGAAACAAATATTAAACTTCAATGATGAAACGTATGGGTGGGATGAGGTAAGTAAGATGAATGTGCTTTTAAGTTCTGGACATCAGATAAATGAGGCACAATTACTTTTTGAAAAAATAGAAGATGCGGCCATTCAATTTCAAGTTGATAAATTGGAAAATACCAAAAAAATAAACGATGCTGCTAATTTAGAAGTTACTCCTCAAAAGGAAACCATTTCTTTTGATGATTTCACCAAATTAGATATTCGGGTAGGAACTATTTTGGCAGCTGAAAAAATGCCAAAGGCCAAAAAATTATTGGTGTTAAAAGTAGATATTGGCACTGAAATACGAACCATTGTAAGTGGTATAGCCGAAAGTTTTACTCCAGAACAAATAATAGGACAACGAGTTACCGTGCTTACCAATCTGGCTCCACGTGAAATTAGAGGCATAGAAAGCAACGGAATGATTTTGATGACCGATGCTAAAGACGGTTCGTTATCTTTTGTTGAGCCCGATAAAAAAGACGTCATTAACGGAGCTCAAATTTCTTAAAAGTGTGGACGATAATTTAATAATCAGGAAAGCTGAAGTTAAGGACGCTGAGTATATCGCGCTGTTAGGTCAGATAACTTTTGACGAAACCTTTGGTCATCATTTCCGCGATCGCAATGATTTGATTAATTATTTTAAATCAACCTTTTCTGTTGAAAAGATTCGGTCGAGTATTGCAAAAGAAAATAATGTTTTTTGGTTGGCTTTGGTAAACGATTTACCGATTGGCTATGCAAAGCTTAAAAAATTTTCACCTTTAGAACAGCTTCTCCCTGCACCTGCGGCTCAACTTCAAAAAATTTATGTACTTAAAGATTATATTGGCAAGCAAGTAGGCCCTGCCTTGCAAAACGCGCTGTTTGATGAGGTCAAAGCATTAAAAATTAGCAATTTATGGCTTTCTGTTTTAAAAACAAATGAGCGTGCTATTAGGTTTTATCAGAAGAATAATTTTAAATCGGTAGGAGAACATTTATTTACGGTTGGTAAAGAAACCTTTGATTTTTATATATTTCTGAAAAAATTCGAATAACAGCATAAATGAAACGGCTATTTGCATTTATTTTTTTGTTTTTTCCTTTAATTTTTAAGGCTCAGAATATTGCTGTTGATAGCCAAACCTATACGCCTCAACAATTAATTGAAGATATCTTAATAGCAAACAGTTGTATTTCTAATGTAGTAGTGACTAATGTGGTTGGTGGAAATTTTACCAATGATAAAAGTTATGGCTTTTTCGACGCTACCGGAACCACATTTCCAATACAAAAAGGAATTGTTCTAAGTACAGGAAAACTTTCTAATGTAAAAGGCCCCAATACGTTTATAAGTAGTGATAATGCTCCTGGATGGATTGGTGATACTGATTTGGAAGCTGCTTTAAATGAGTCGAATACACACAATGCTACCATCATAGAGTTTGATTTTGTATCCAAAACCAATCAAATTAGTTTTAGGTATCTTTTTGCATCCGAAGAATACCAGCAAAATAATGCCAACACCTGTAAATATTCAGATTTATTTGGCTTTTTAATTAGACCTGCAAATCAACAACAGTATACTAATATTGCACTAATACCCAATACGCAAATACCCGTAAAGGTTACAACTGTTCATCCATTAATTCCAAATGGCTGTGCAGCTATAAATGAAGAATATTTTGGCAGTTTTAACGGTACCGTTTCGCCTATAAATTTTAACGGACAAACTAAAGTTTTAACCGCTACGGCAACGGTGAATCCGAATGAAGTCTATCATGTAAAACTGGTAATTGCCGATGAAACAAATGCATTGTACGATTCGGCAGTCTTCTTAGAAGCCGGAAGTTTTCAAATGAATGTCGATTTAGGAAAAGATCGTTTATTGGCCTCCAATAACCCACTCTGTGAAAATGAATCCTATACCCTGAATGCCTTTATTGAAGGGCCAAATAATACCTATAAATGGTTTAAAAACGGTGTTGAAATTGAAAATGAAACAAACGCTAATTACACGATTTCAGCTGCCGGAACATATACAGTAGAAGTTGATTTAGGCAATAATTGCATGGCTTTTGGAGGTATCACAATAGAATACACTCTTAAACCTGGGGTAAATAACTCCACTTTAACTGCTTGTGATGAAAACCAGGATGGGAAGGCAGTGTTTAATCTTAAGGATGCTGCTCAAACGATGTTAAACAATGATTCAAATTTAAGAATCACCAATTTTTTCTACTCGCTTAATGACGCAATTTTAAATGCTAATTCCATTGTAAACCCCTCAGCTTTTGAAAATTCTACTCCTTCTCAAACTGTTTATGCAAGGGTTGAAAATCAATACGCATGTTTTGCCGTGGCAGTAATTAATTTAGAATTTAAGCCACTAACAACTATTAATATTCAACCTTTTGAAGTTTGCGATAATTTGCCTATAGACGGATTTTCAGACTTTAATTTAAATGATTTAAGAAGCCTTATTAAAACGCAACTAACTTCTAATACGAGCGTTAAATTCTATAAAAAATTCGATGATGCGAGCAATTCAACCAATGAAATTGATGGAAATTATACCAATTCAAAAAGCAATAACGAGGTAATTTATACCAAAATTACAGATGGTAATTTATGTATTCCCATAACGCCTATTTCGTTAAAGGTGTTGCATGCTCCAAAATTAGATGTAAATGAAGAGCTGTATTATTGCCTCAATACCTTTCCAAATACTTTAGCAATTAATAGTGGTTTATTAAATGTCTTGCCCAAAGAAACCTATACCTATCAATGGCTAAAAGACGGTGTTGATTTAAATATGAATTCATCTACAATAAATATTAATGAATTAGGAACCTATAAAGTAACTGTAAGCAGTGCTAATAACTGTAGCAATAGCAGAGAAATAGTGGTAAAACCATCGAACAGTGCAACAATAATCGAAATTGTTGTTAAAGATTTAACCGAAAATAATTCTATTACGGTTATTGTTACAGGAGAAGGAGATTATGAATACGGGTTAGACAATCAGAATGGAAATTTTCAGGAATCAAACGAGTTTTTTAATGTTGAAAATGGTTATCACACGGTTTTTATAAAAGATAAGAACGGATGTAATACAGTTCAACAACAAGTTTCTGTGGTTGGATTTATCAATTATTTTACCCCCAATAACGATGGTTACAACGATTATTGGAAACCATTTACAAAAAATTATCCATACAATTCTAAATTGGAAATCTATATATATGACCGTTTTGGCAAACTTTTAATAAAATTAAATCCGATGGGATTGGGTTGGGATGGCACCATAAAAGGCACCCAACTTCCCAGTGGCAATTATTGGTTTAAAGCCATTCAGGAAGATGGCAAAGTGTACAAAGGTCATTTTTCATTAAAAAGATAGTTATCATTAACAATTATAGAAATCGAAAATAATAATAAGTCAGATTAATTCATGCAGCTCTATCAATTTATACTAAACCAAACTAGTTTACCAGAAATAAGCATAAAAAACACTTTAAAATTATTGGATGAAGACTGTACAATTCCATTTATTTCGAGATACCGAAAAGAATTAACAGGAGGATTGGACGAATTGCAAATAGCCGAAATACAAAAGCTCAAAAAATCGTTTGAAGAATTAGAATCCCGAAAAGCGACCATTTTAAAATCGTTGGAAGAACAAAATGTGCTTACTGATGAGCTGAAATCCAATGTTTTAGAATGTATTAATCTTACTAATTTAGAAGACATTTACCT
The DNA here is from genome assembly GCA_018335575.1 of Bacteroidota bacterium. GTDB lineage: Bacteria > Bacteroidota > Bacteroidia > Flavobacteriales > Flavobacteriaceae > JAGXRT01. Next base: position 23,912 of record JAGXRT010000034.1, read on the forward strand.
TCCGTATAAAAAGAAGCGAAAAACAAAATCCGATACAGCAAGAGAACACGGTTTAGAACCCTTGGCTAAAATTATTATGGCCCAGCGAGCTGAGAATATTGATTTTATCGCTTCTCAATACCTCAATGAAAATGTGCTCAACGAAGATGATGCGCTCGAAGGAGCAAGGCATATAATAGCCGAATGGATGAACGAATCGATTCATACACGAAACCGTTTAAGAATTATGTTTAGTAGAAAGGCTGTAATATCGAGTCAACTAATAAAAGGAAAATCAGTAGATGAGCAAGCGCAAAAATATAAAGACTATTTCAATTGGTCAGAGCCCTTGTCGCGCTGTCCTTCGCACCGCCTATTGGCTATATTGCGCGCCGAACATGAAAAAATTATCAAACTGGACGTTTCTATCGATACCGACGAAGCCTTAAATATCATAAAATCGATTTTTATTAAAGGAAAAAGTGAAACTTCCAGACATGTTGAGTTGGCTGCAATTGATGCTTATAAACGGCTCCTGGCACCGGCATTATCAAACGAAGCATTGGTTAATGCCAAAGAAAAAGCCGATGAAACCGCCATCAAAGTTTTTGCAGAAAATCTTCGTCAGTTGCTGTTAAGCGCTCCATTGGGAGAAAAATCAATTTTAGCAATCGATCCGGGATTTAAATCGGGATGTAAAGTAGTTTGTTTAAATAAACAAGGCGATTTATTGCACAACGAAACCATTTATCCGCATCCGCCGCAAAATGAAACAGCAATGGCTATGAAAAAAATAAGCTCATTGGTAAATGCCTATAAAATTGAGGCTATAGCCATTGGAAATGGAACAGCCAGCAGAGAAACCGAGCATTTTATAAAACGTATTCGTTTTACTAGCGATATACAGGTTTTTGTTGTAAGTGAAGCTGGAGCATCAGTCTATTCAGCCTCCAAAATAGCGCGTGATGAATTTCCAAATTACGATGTTACGGTTCGCGGAGCAGTTTCAATCGGAAGGAGGCTTTCCGATCCCTTGGCAGAACTGGTTAAAATTGAACCTAAATCAATTGGAGTTGGGCAATATCAACACGATGTTAATCAAATAAAACTACGCGATGAATTGGATTTAGTATTGATGAGTTGTGTTAATACCGTGGGCGTAAATATCAATACGGCCAGCAAATCTTTGTTGAGTGCAGTTTCGGGAATTGGCGAAAAGCTAGCCGAAAATATTATTGAATACCGAACCGAAAATGGGGCCTTTAAATCGCGGATGGATATAAAAAAGGTAAAGCGTTTAGGCGATAAAGCTTTTGAGCAGGGTGCAGGTTTTCTGCGGATTAAAGACGGTGAAAACCCTTTGGATAATTCGGCGGTTCATCCTGAAAGTTATGCAGTGGTGTTAAAAATGGCTAAAAAATTAAATGTAAAAGTTAATGAGTTGATTGGAAATAAAGAACTCTTAAAATCGATTGACCTACAATTGTATTGTACCGATAAAGTTGGTTTGCCAACCTTGCAAGACATTATTAAAGAGTTAGAAAAACCAGGGTTAGACCCACGCAAAAAAGCTAAAGTATTTGAGTTTGATCCTACCATTAAAACCATTTCCGATTTAAAATCGGGTCAAATTTTACCCGGAATAATCAACAATATTACTAATTTTGGGTGCTTTGTTGATATTGGCATCAAAGAAAGCGGTTTGGTACATATTTCTAATGTAAGCAATCAGTTTGTAAGCGACATTAACCAAGTGGTAAAACTACACCAACATGTACAAGTAAAGGTATTGGATGTTGATATGGCTCGAAAACGCATCCAACTTAGCATGAATTTCTAATAAAAAAAGACGCTTTTTAGCGTCTTTTTTATTTCTAGGAATTGGTTATTGTTTTGAACCCAACATCAGCATTTCCTGCACCACAATTTCTGTAACATAGCGTTTTACGCCTTCTTTATCTTCGTATGAACGCGATGACAACTTTCCTTCGATTACAATTTCTTTTCCTTTTTTCAGGTATTTCTCGGCAATTTCGGCAGTTTTGTTCCACGCAACTACATTATGCCATTGCGTATCTTCTACTTTTTCGCCTTTTTCGTTTTTATAACTTTCGTTGGTAGCAATCGAAAATTTGGCAATTTTTTTACCCGATTCTAAGTTGATAATTTCAGGATCATTTCCTAAGTGACCAATTAACTGTACTTTGTTTCTTAAATTACTCATAACATTTTATTTTTAGTTGAACATTAATTTGATTGAACACCACAAAGAAATAGCAGCGGCCTCAAACAATTCGGTTATTAAGTGCTTACATCCGTTTGTAGTCGTTTGTAAACGGATAGAATGTTGAAAAATAGTCAGTTAAAAAATATTTTAAATGAAAAAATAGTTTATTTTTGAGAAAATTATTTAGCTATGAGTCAAGAAAAAAATACGTGTTTAGATTGTGGAGAACCTATAAGAGGCCGAATTGATAAAAAGTTTTGCTCGGATTACTGCCGAAATTCGTATCATAATAAATCAAATAAAGACACCACTAACTTAATTAGGAATACCAACAATTGTTTGCGTAAAAATCACCGCATTTTATCAGAACTTAATAAAACGGGAAAAACCAAGGTGAGTAGAAGTAAACTACTGCAACTTGGTTTTGATTTTAATTATTTTACATCGATGTACGTAACCAAAACAGAAAATGTTTACTTCTACTGTTATGATCAGGGGTACTTAGAATTGGAAAATGATTTTTATTTGTTAATCAAAAAAGATTAGTGTTTAACTTTTAAAACGGCTTCCAATATATCTTTTTGACTTATTTGACCCACTAATTTTCCATGACGCATAACAGGGAAACGGCGTATTTTATTATTTAGGAAATAATCGGCAGCTTCAAAAATGGTAACAAAAGCATCCATGGTTTTAACTTCTTTTACCATATAGTCTTTTACTTTAATATCACTCATTGGCATATTAAAATACTTGCTTTGTGAGATTTGTTTTAAACAATCTCCCTCAGAAATGATACCCACTAATTCATCCTGATCGTCAATAACCGGTCCTCCGGAAATTTTATTTTTAACTAAAATTTCCATCGCTTCAACAACAGATTGGTCTGGTTTAAAACTTACCAGTTTTTTTGCCATATAATCTTTTACCATAATAGGAGCTCCCTTATCGGTTTGCTCTGCACGTTGTCCTTGAAAACTTTTGACTGCCATAATTGTATTTTTTATTTTAAATATAAGTAAAAATCATATAAAAATCGATTTTTTTATATCACTTAAATCTATAATTAATTAATACATGTTATATAACTCTTTGATGTATTAAATTTTAATTAAATTTAAACTGCTGTTATTTCTAATTATAGTTGTTATGAATTCTAGAACATCATCCGTAATTTTTGCTCTTATAATCTTAGTAGCTACTATTTTTTGGAGCTTTTATTCACTATTACCAAGGGTAATTGAAAATGAGGAAATTCCTTTAAACGATTTTTCAACTAAAAGAGCCTTGGTACATGTCAAAGAAATGTCTAAAAAACCGCATTATGTTGGTTCGGCTGCTCATGCTAAAGTAAGGGCGTATGTAATAGAAGAATTACAAAAATTAGGTTTGACAGTTGAAATTCAGCAACAAAGTATTACCAATGTTAAATGGAGAGCTTCGGCTATTATTTATAATATTATTGCTCGAATTCCAGGTGAGAATCACTCAAATGCCTTAATGTTATTGAGCCATTACGATTCTAGTCCACATGCCTCCTTAGGTGCTAGTGATGCGGCAAGCGGAGTAGCAACTATTTTGGAAGGAGTTAGAGCTTACCTCGCCGAAGGAAATAAACCAAAAAACGATATTATTATTTTAATTTCTGATGCCGAAGAATTAGGATTGCTGGGCGCAAAAGCCTTTGTAAAATATCACAGATGGGCAAAAGATGTTAGGTTAGTGCTTAATTTTGAGGCCAGAGGAAGTGGCGGTCCTAGCTATATGCTGCTCGAAACCAATCAGGGAAATGAAAATTTTATAAAAGCGTTTTCTAATGCAAATGCTCCGTTTCCAATCTCTAATTCAATTGCGTACAGTATTTACAAAACCTTACCAAATGATACCGATTTAACAGTTTTTAGAGAAGATGCTGATATTGATGGATATAATTTTGCGTTTATTGATGATCATTTTGATTATCATACAGCACAAGATTCTTATGAACGATTGGATGTAAACACCTTGCAACATCAAGGTGCATACTTAACATCAACCTTAGATTATTTTTCAAAAAACGACCTATCAAAACTTAAAAGTGAGCGCGATGCGATATTTTTCAATATTGCACCTTTTGGATTAATTCACTATCCATTTTCATGGATAATTCCGTTATTATGTATTGCTTTTGTGCTGTTTTTAATACTCATAATTTATGGTTTTAAAACAAGTAAATTAACGATTAAAAGTATCCTAAAAGGCTTTATTCCATTTTTTATTACGTTGGTATTTGTTGGCTTGTTCGCCGTTCTTGGTTGGAAGTTTTTGCAATATATATATCCGCAATACAACGATATGATAAATAAATTTACGTATAATGGTAGCTTATATATTATAGCATTCTCATTTATTTCAGTAGCTATATTTTTAATAATTTATAAGCGATATGAGAAAAAGGTATCTACAGAAAATTTAATAGTAGCGCCATTAATTATATGGGGAATAGTTGCTGCGCTTAGTTATTTTTATTTGATTGGAGCAACCTATACTGTAGTTCCATTATTAGCGGCATTACTAAGTTTTGGACTTTTATTATTACCTAAAAAACAACTATTTCCTCTTTGGTTTCATGCTGCTTTAGCTTTTCCGTTATTAATGTTATTTATGCCTTTTGTATACATGCTGCCTGTAGCTTTGGGTTTGGAAATGATGGTTGCAAGTATGGTTTTGCTGGTACTTATTTTGTCTTTGTTAATTCCGGTTCTGATGCCATTAAATATAAAATGGATTAAATCAATGGTGGTTTTGATTGGTATAGTGGCACTCTTCAGCGCACATTTAAACGCTAATTTTGATGAACACAATAAAAAACCAAATTCTTTAATTTATTTAATGAATATTGATGATAATACTGCATCATGGTTAAGTTTTGATACGCATTTAGATGACTTCACAGCGCAATATCTTACTCAAAATTCGACTGTTACTAATGAGAAACTTGCTTTTAAAAGCAAGTTTGGTTCTAGATTAAAATACGAGGAAAAAACTGCATTAATAGATTTGCCTTTACCTGATATTACCGTTTTATCAGATTCTTTAAATGATTATAAGCGTACCATAAAGCTGATGATAATTAGCAATCGAAACGCCAATAAAATTGAAATGATGGCTACAAATCCTTTGCACGTATATTCATTAACCATAAATGGTGATAAAATTGAGTCTAACAATAACAAACCATTATTTCAATTAGACAAAAATACGCAACTAATGAGTTACTTTTTTACAGAAAATGAACCACTAATGGTTGAGATAGTTGTTCCGTCTTTTGAAGATATAAATATGGCTGTTTACGAAAGTAAATTCGATTTGCTTACCAACGAGATGTTGAATGTCAATTCCAGAACAAATAATATGATGCCTAAACCTTATGTTACAAGCGATGCCACTGTTATTGTTAAACAATTAAATTTTATAGTTAATGAACAGTAAAATAGTATTTTTAAGTTTCTTTTTTGTTTTAGTACTCGGATGCGAAAAGAAATTATCAACAGATGAAATAAATATAATTAAAAACGAAACACCTAAATTAGATGCCAAGAAAGCTGCGTATTTATACCACTTTGCATATGATTGTATTGAGCAAGAATATCCAAATAAATTAAATCAGGTAATTGGAGACAGCACCTATTTAAAATCACCAAAAGAATTACATCCGGCATTTTATGGTTGTTTTGATTGGCATTCTTCGGTTCACGGGCATTGGACCTTGGTTACACTTATTAAAGAATTACCAAATTTTGAATATAACGAAGCGATATTGCTTAAACTGCAAAAAACTATCACTAAAGAAAATATCACCAAAGAAATAAAGTATTTTGATGATATTCATAATAACACATACGAAAGAACGTATGGTTGGGCATGGGTGCTAAAACTATCAGAAACTTTGAAAGAATGGGATCATCCAAAAGCGAACGAATTTGATGAAAATCTCCAGCCTTTGGTTGATTTATTGATTGATAAATATATTGAGTTCTTACCAAAGTTAACCTATCCAATTCGTGTTGGTGAACATCCCAATATAGCTTTCGGGATGTCTTTTGCTTTGGATTATGCCGTCAAATACCATCCAGAACTGGCGGTACTTATAAAACAACGTTCCATTGATTATTTTAAAAGTGATGTTAATTGTCCGCTTACATGGGAGCCCAATGGTTTTGACTTCTTTTCACCATGCTTACAAGAGGCTGTATTAATGATGAAGGTATTGCCGAAAGAAGCGTTTATACAATGGTTTGATACTTTTATGCCTGGGTTTAGAAAAAATCCGTCTAATTTTATTCAGATTGCCATTGTTTCTGATCGCAGTGACGGAAAATTAGCACATTTAGACGGTTTAAACTTTAGCAGAGCCTGGTGCTTATACGAGCTGGGATTGTATTTAAATAATTATAAAATGATTGATTTGGCCAATAAACACTTTGATGCCAGTTACTCAAAAATGGATTCGGGCGAATATGCAGGAGCGCATTGGTTAGCTTCATTTGCATTATACGCCATTCAGAGTTCGAAATAAAAAAGGGAGGTTTAACCTCCCTTTTTTATTTTATTCAATTTCTGAAACCCTAATGGTATTTGCCATTCCTTTGGCTTCAACCGGCATAGAAGTAATACTGATAATATGATCTCCTTTTTTAACATAACCAGAATTTTTAACCATAGTGTTAATTTCTGCAATAGTTTCATCGGTGCTCACTAAATTATCGTAATAATAAGCTTTTACGCCCCAAAGCAAACTAAGTCTGTTTACGATTCTTTTGTTATCAGTAAAAGCTATAATATTTACATTTGGGCGCCATGCCGAAAGTTGAAATGCCGTATATCCACTGTTGGTAAAGGTGGTAATTACTTTCGCATCAAGGTCGCTTGCCATTAATGCTGCCTGATGGCAAATGGCTTTAGAAATAAAGCGTTTTGTTTTAATGTATTTCAAGTATTGGGGAACTTTGATAATAGGTGAATGTTCAACAGTTTTGATAATATTGGTCATATGTTGAATTACTTTTATAGGATGTTCTCCAACGGATGTTTCTCCTGATAACATAACTGCATCGGCGCCATCAATAATAGAGTTTGCCACATCATTTACTTCTGCTCTTGTTGGCACCTGATTGGTAATCATGGTTTCCATCATTTGCGTTGCGATAATAACCGGGATTCTGGCTTCTTTTGCTTTTAAAACAAGTTTTTTCTGAATTAACGGAACTTTTTCCATTGGCATTTCTACACCTAAATCGCCACGGGCAACCATTAGTCCATCACATTTTGAAATTAATTTATCAATATTTTTAACAGCTTCTGGTTTTTCAATTTTTGCAATAACTGGAATTTTACAATCAGAATACTCAGCAATTAAATTGTGAAGATCTTTTAAATCTTGCTTAGTTCTAACAAAAGAAAGTGCAAACCAATCTACCTGCTGACTAATGGCAAAAATCGCATCTTTTTTATCTTTTTCAGTTAGTGCCGGAAGTGATACTTTGGTATTTGGCAGGTTTACTCCTTTTTTTGATTTTAATGGACCACCAACCAATACTTTTGTCACCACTTCATCAATTAAATTACTGCTTACGACTTTAAATTGGAGTTTGCCGTCATCAACCAAAATGGTTTCTCCTACTTTTACATCTTTTGGAAATGCTTGATAGGTCATAAAAGCTTTTTCATGATCACCTTCACATTCGTTGGTGGTAAAAGTAAATGTAGCGCCTGCTTTAAGTATTACCTCATCTTTCATTACGCCAACGCGTAATTTAGGTCCTTGTAAATCGGCTAAAATAGCTGTTGTAAATCCAAATTCACTGTTTAGTTCTCGTATAAATCGTATTCTTCTTTTTACTTCTTCATAGTCTGCATGTGAAAAATTAACTCGAAACACATTAACTCCGGCTTCCATCATTGCTTTCATGACATGTTTTTCATCGCAGGCAGGCCCAAGTGTTGCAACAATTTTAGTTTTTTTATTTGTAGGCATAGTTTAGAATATTAAAAAATCAATTGATTTAAGCTCATCAGGGTTTATCTTAAAAACTGCTTCAACTTGTTGAATTGATTTTATTGTTGTTATTAGGTTTTGATAATAATCGGCTTCAATTCCGCCAGATATTTTTATAAAATAATCTATTTTTTTTTGTTCAGGTATTAAGTAGTTAGTAGTTTCAACTTTGTAATTGGTTGCACTAAATAGGTTTGAAGGCTGATTAACAACCTCTGTTTTAATATATTTATTAGCTATCAAATACCAATCGTTAAAATAGTGAAGATTTTTATAGCTATATATAGAAAATGAATGCTTGGTAGCTTTTATTTCAATTTCTAAATCTGTTTCTTCACGTTTAAAATTAGTGTTGAGATTTTTATTTAAAAAATATGCCAAACGATAGTCTTCTATTGAACAAGTAATTCCTATTAAAGAAAAATCAATGTCAATAAAATCGCTCATTTCTAAGTTATACTTAGGCATATTTACATTTCTATTTATCGATAACAAAATTAAGAATAGTTTAGCGAACTAAGATGTAAAATATACGAAAACGTTTTAGATAAATGTCCTGATTTTGACTAACCTATTTTGTTTTGAAGCACGTAATAAGCTCTTTTAGCAGCCATTTCTTCTGCTTTTTTCTTAGATGTAGCACGACCTTTAGCGACTTGTTTAGAGTCTATAAGTAAACGCACACTAAATTGTTTTATTTTATCATTTCCAGAATCTTCATAAATCTCAAAATGAAATTCTTTTTTTTGTTTTTGACACCATTCTATTATTAAACTTTTGTAGCTAGACACCTTGCCTTCGAGTTTAGAAATATCGACATACGGTATAATAACACGTGTATGAATAAATTTTTCAATTCCATCATAACCCCTGTCTAAGAATATGGCTCCAAGTAAAGCCTCAAAAACATTGCCGTGTATATTGTCTCCAAATTTATCAACACTAACATTGCTTTTTACAAATCTAATCAGATTTAAATCCATACCCAACTCATTTAAGTGATGTCGACTCACTATTTTTGAGCGCATTTGGGTTAAGTAACCTTCATTGGCTGTAGGGACTTTGTTAAAGAGATAGGTTGCAATTACAGCATTTAACATAGCATCACCTAAAAATTCTAGACGTTCATAGTTTAGAGGTATTCCTTTTTCATCCACAGCTTTGACAGAACTGTGAATAAAAGCTTTTTTGTAATAAAACAAGTTCTTAGGCTTAAATCCCAGAATTTTTTTAAGCTCTTTCTCTAGATTTTTTTCTAAAGGGGATTTAGATTCAATAAACTTTCGAATGATGTTCATTCTGTAAATAGATTTATAGATCTATTTTTTTAAATAATAAACAAGCATTATGACCTCCAAAACCAAATGTGTTACTCATAGCTACTTTAACTTCTCTATGCTGAGCTTTGTTAAAAGTAAAATTTAATTTTGGGTCTATTTGCTCATCTGGTGTTGAAAAGTTAATAGTTGGTGGTACTATGCTGTATTTCATTGCTAAAATCGATGCTATGGCTTCAACTGCACCAGCTGCTCCTAACAGATGCCCAGTCATTGATTTAGTTGAATTGATGTTGATATTATATGCATGAGCTCCAAAAACATCTTTCACAGCTTTAGATTCTGCAACATCTCCAAGTGGAGTGGATGTACCGTGCATATTAATTGCATCTACTTCTTCTGGTGCTATTTTTGCATCTTTTAAACAATTGAGCATTACATTTTTTGCGCCTAAGCCCTCTGGGTGTGGTGCGGTAATATGATGTGCATCGGCACTTAAACCGCCTCCTATTACTTCAGCGTAAATAGTTGCACCTCGTTTAACAGCATGATCGTAATCTTCTAAAATCAGAGCGCCTGCACCTTCGCCCATAACAAAACCGTCACGATTTTTATCAAATGGTCTGGATGCTGATGCGGGGTCTTCATTTCGAGTGGATAAGGCATGTAAAGAGTTGAAACCTCCCATACCGGCTTCTGTTATTGCAGCTTCTGAACCTCCAGTTACAATAATATCAGCGTATCCTAATCGGATGTAATTTAAAGCGTCGATAATTGCGTTGGATGACGAAGCACAAGCAGAAACAGTAGTGAAGTTTAAACCTCTAAAACCGTATTTAATTGAGATATAACCAGGGGCAATATCCGCAATAAGTTTTGGAATAAAAAATGGATTGAAACGTGGAGTGTGTCCGCCTTTGCAAAAATCAATCATTTCATTTTGAAAAGTCTCGATACCGCCAATTCCGGCGCCCCAAATAACTCCTACGCGGTCTTTGTCTAATTTATCGATTTCTAATTTTGCATCAGTTATTGCTTCATCGGCAACAACCATGGCATATTGAGTAAATCGGTCCATTTTACGAGCTTCTTTACGATCAATAAAGTCTTCAACTTTAAAGTTTTTTAACTCGCAGGCAAAGGTGGTTTTGTGTTTGGAAATATCAAAATAAGTGATTGGAGCAGCGCCACTAATTCCATTAGTGAGGCCGCTCCAATATGCTGATACGTTATTTCCAATCGGAGTTAAAGCTCCAAGTCCAGTAACTACAACTCGTTTTAACTCCATAATGAAATTACTTTTTAGCGTCTTCTATATAACTAATCGCTTGACCTACTGTGCTGATGTTTTCTGCTTGGTCGTCTGGAATTTGAATATCAAATTCTTTTTCGAATTCCATAATCAACTCAACAGTGTCAAGTGAATCTGCTCCTAAATCGTTAGTGAAGCTTGCTTCTAATGTAACTTCATTCTCGTCAACGCCTAATTTATCAACGATAATGGCTTTTACTCTTGATGCAATGTCTGACATAATTTTCTATTTTATTGTTGTTAATACTCGGCAAAAGTAAAAAACTTATTTTAAAATGATGCGTACAATATTAAAAAAGTGTTTTCACAAGTTACGAAAAATAGATTTTAAGCTCAAGAAAAGTTTTAAAAAAGTATTTGAAGATGGGCTAATTTAGTTAATTTGCAATTATTACAAAGGAAAGATAATTTGAAACGTATAGCCATTTTTGCATCGGGTAGCGGCACAAACGCTGAAAATATAATGAGGTATTTTGAAGATTCTGATAAAATATCGGTTGAAATACTCTGCACTAATAATAAAAATGCCAAAGCAATAGACCGTGCTTTAAATTTTAAAGTACCTGTAAAAATATTTACTAAAGAAGAGTTAAACGAGAATTCTGATTTTATAGAATATTTATCAAAAAAAGTTGATTATATTATTTTAGCCGGATTTTTATGGTTAATTCCAAAGCAATTCATTAAAAAATTTCCCAATAAAATAATAAATATTCACCCTGCGTTATTGCCTAAGTACGGTGGAAAAGGTATGTACGGAATGCATGTACACGAAGCTGTTGTTAAAAACAAAGAAAAAGAAACCGGAATAACCATTCATTTTGTAGACGAAAAATACGATGAAGGCGCTATTATCTTTCAGCATTCGGTAACAATTTTCGAAACAGATTCACCAGAAGATGTTGCTAGTAAAATTCATCAATTAGAATATGAATATTTTCCTAAAATAATTGAATCGGTTATACTTCAAGATGTCAAATAAAGTTCATATTTATACCGATGGTGCTTGTAGCGGTAATCCTGGTAAAGGAGGTTACGGCATTGTTATGGAGTGGGTAGGTAGGCCTTATAAGAAAGAATTTTCTGAGGGTTATAGACTAACTACAAATAACAGAATGGAGTTATTGGCGGTTATAGTTGCTTTAGAAAATTTAAAAACAACAGATGTTGAGGTAACTGTTTTTTCAGATTCTAAATATGTAGTAGAAGCTGTTGAAAAGAAATGGGTTTTTAGTTGGGAATTAAAAGGATTTAAAGGAAAGAAAAACCCAGATTTGTGGAAACGGTTTTTAGCTGTTTACCGCAATCATACTATAAAATTTGAATGGGTTAAAGGACATAATAATCATATGCAAAATGAACGATGTGATAAACTGGCAGTAAAAGCATCTCAAAAAGAAAATTTAAAAGTTGATACTGCGTTTGAATCGAAACCTACCGAATTATTTTAAATAAAAAAGCGCCCTTGGGCGCTTTTTGTGTTTATTGTACAAAACTTCTTCTAAAGCCTCCTTCGGCAAAAAGTGTTCTCATTCTGTCATTTTGACCTAGAGTAAACATGTACATGCAATTATCATACGTGTAATCCATATAATTCATGGTCATATCTGCAGATTGACAATTGATGGTAGGATAAGCTGGGCATCCGTAATTTGGTCCGTCAGAACTTGGAGTATCTGCTACAAAATCATCTTGGCGACATCTGCCATCTCCCCAAATGTGACGTAAATTTAACCAATGTCCTACTTCATGAGTTGCAGTTCTACCATGACCATAGACTCCTCCTGCAGTATTTTCTCCAAAATAATCAGAGCCTATAACTACTCCGTCAGTAGCTAAAGTACCACCAGGGAATTGAGCATAACCCAAAATACCTCCGCCAATTTCACATACCCAAATATTTAAATATTTTGTTGGGTCTGTAGCATTTATGCCCCCTTGGCTTTCATATTTCATAGCATCGTTGGTGCCCCAAGAAGTTTTTGTAGACGTCTTTCTATTAACCCCTGCAAGTGTAAACGTAATGTTTGCATTTGCAACTAAGCTTGCAAATTCTGTAGGTACCGTTACAGTTCTACTATTGTTGTTGTTGAAGTCATCATTTAATATCGCAATTTGTGAATTGATATGGGCTTGTGTTACCGGATGAGCAGGGTCTTCAAGAATATTTACGATAACAGGAATGGTTACAGTTCCTGTATAAGGTGTTGGAGGAGGAGGTGTTTCTCCACCGCCTGGTTTTCCTTTATTTACAGACCCTTTATTTGCAATTAGTGTACGCGTATGTTTTTCAATATTGTACATTCGATGTTCAAGACTAGGATCTTCTTTTAACTGTTGATTTAAGACTTTCATTGTGTAGCATTTATCTGCCTTTGCGTCTTCAGTTGTTCTGGCATTAGGTATGTCTTCAGTATAAACATAAAAATCACTCATATTAATTTCGATGGATTCTTGTTTAGAAGCAATGTCCTCTACATTTTGTTCACAAGCAATAAATAAAAAAGATAATGTGAAAAAGGTGAAAATAAATTTTTTCATAAAGTTTTAAATTAATTAGTTAATACGTTTTATTGAGAAAAACGAATGTAAAAAAATATTTTAACAAATTATTAACTAATTAAAAAAAATACTCAAAAAATATGAAAATATAATAAAACAGAAATACGCATAAATAAAAACACAATAAATACTTGAAATAATTGTGAATTATTTAAGCATAATTTGTGCTCTTTTAATGGCTTTTATTAGTTCGTCTATTTCTTCTTTTGTATTGTAAAAAGCAAAGGAAGCCCTGATAGTCCCAGGAATTTGATAAAAGTCCATTATTGGCTGAGTGCAATGGTGACCGGTTCTGACTGCGATGCCCAGTTTGTCGATTATTGAACCTATATCGTAAGGATGAATATCTCCAATATTAAAGGCAATAACACTGGTTTTGTGGTTGGCTGTACCATAAAACTTAATACCATCAATTTCACTTAATTTTTGAGTGGCGTAGTGTAGTAATTCGTTTTCATAAGCTGCAATATTATCAAGGCCGATAGAATTAATATAATCGATGGCGGAAGCAAAAACAATTCCTCCTTCAATATTCGGAGTGCCTGCTTCAAATTTAAAAGGCAATTCGGCATAGGTTGTTTTATCAAAAGTAACAGTGGCAATCATTTCACCTCCTCCTTGATATGGAGGTAACTTTTTTAACCATTCTTCTTTACCGTACAAAAAACCAACACCGGTTGGGCCATACATTTTATGAGCCGATGAACAATAAAAATCACAGTTAAGTTTTTGTACATCGATTTTAAGATGCGCTGTTGCCTGAGCACCGTCAATTAAAACTGCAGCACCTTTAGCATGTGCTTTTTCAATTATTTCTTCAATTGGATTTATGGTTCCTAATGAATTAGAAATGTGATTAATGGCTACAACTTTGGTGTTGTTGGTCAATAATTTTTCATAGGCATCCATTAAAAGTTCCCCCTTTTCATTTATCGGAATCACTTTTAATACAGCTCCAGTTTTTTCACATGCCAATTGCCAAGGCACAATATTTGAATGATGTTCTAAATGCGAAATAATTATTTCATCGCCTTTTTTTAACAATTGAGAAAACCCATGAGCAACCAAGTTAATGCTTTCTGTAGTACCCCGAGTAAAAATGATTTCATGAGAATGTTTTGCATTTACAAAATGCTGAATTTTTTGTCGCGATAATTCATAGGCATCAGTGGCCTTTTGACTCAACGTATGAACGCCTCTGTGGATATTAGAGTTAATGGTATTGTAATAAGCTGCTATGGCATCAACAACAACCCTTGGCTTTTGAGAAGTTGCAGCATTATCAAAATATATTAATGGTTTTCCGTTTACTTGCTGATTAAGAATAGGAAAATCGGCTCTAATTGCCTCGAGATCTAACATAAAATTGTAGTTTATAAATCCATTCCCAAATCTACGTGTAATTTTCGAGCTATTATGTTTGTAATACGTTCTTTTAAGGCCGGAATTTTTATTTTCTCAATGACTTCATTTCCAAACGCAAACAACATCAACGCTCTTGCTTCTTTTTCTGGAATTCCTCTGGAACGTAGGTAAAATAATGCTTTTTCGTCTAACTGACCAATGGTACATCCATGCGAACATTTTACATCATCTGCAAATATTTCTAATTGCGGTTTAGTGTTAATAGTAGCGGTGTCATCAATTAGCATATTATTATTTTGCTGGAATGCATTGGTTTTTTGAGCTTCTTTGTTTACGATAATTTTACCGTTAAATACTCCTGTTGAAGCATCAGAAAACAAACCTTTGTAATTTTCATGACTCTCACAATTTGGTTTTTTGTGATGTACCAAGGTGTGATGGTCTACAAATTGTTCTGTTCCAATTAGGGTAAATCCATTTAAATTGGAGGTAATGCGTTCATCTTCCTGGTAAAACTCAAGGTTATTGCGGGTAAATTTTCCGCCAAATGAAAAGGTATTAACCGAAACAACGCTTTCTTTTTGTTGAGAGATAAACGTATTATCAATTAAAGAAGCAGAATCTAAATCGTTTTGGATTTTATAATAATCGGCAATGCCTCTTTTATGCGCAAAAATTTCGGTTACCGTATTGGTTAATACCGTATTTTGTTTTACACTTTGATGGCGCTCAATTATCTGAACATGTGAGTTTTCTCCAACAATAATCAAATTTCGTGGCTGCAGCATTAGTTCGGCATCATCACCTGTATTAAAATAGATAATTTCAATAGGTTTTGATACGATACAATTTTTTGGAATATTGATAAAGGCTCCTTCTTTTGCAAATGAGGTATTTAAATTGGCAAAATGCAAACTTTTATTGATGATTTTATTAAAATAAAAATCAACAATCATCTTGTACTTTGGTTTAGAAAAGGCCGATGACATAACGCAGATATCCATTCCTTCATGAGTGGCATTTGATAGCAACGAATTATAAACACCGTTTACAAAAACCAACTTATAGGTATCAATTTCGTGAATAAAATATTTTTTCACCTCATTGATATCGATGGTTGAATCTGCGTTACTGGGTAAGATTTTATAATCGGGCTTTAAAACATCACGTAATGAAGTGTATCTCCAATCTTCTTCTTTTTTAGACGGAAAACCATGCTGTTCAAATGCATTAAACGCTTCCGACCGTATTTGATGAAAATTCGCATCGGTTTTTGAGCTGTTTTCAAAAGCTAAAAAAGAGGATAGTATTTTTTCTTTTAATTCCATGTGTTTATTTTAACCAGTCGTATCCTTTTTCTTCTAATTCGTATGCCAATTCTTTCCCGCCAGATTTAACAATTTTGCCGTTGTATAAAACGTGAACATAATCGGGTACGATATAATCTAACAAACGTTGGTAATGCGTAATTAATAATACTGCATTGTTTTCATTTTTCAATTTGTTTACACCGTTTGCAACAATTTTTAAGGCATCGATATCTAAACCAGAATCGGTTTCGTCTAAAATGGCCAATTTAGGTTCGAGCATGGCCATTTGAAATATTTCATTTCTTTTTTTCTCACCGCCCGAAAAGCCTTCGTTTAATGAGCGCGATAAGAAATTACGATCAATTTCTAGCAACTCCGCTTTATCGCGAATAAGTTTTAGCATGTCTTTAGCGGGCATTTCCTCTAAACCTTGAGCTTTTCTGGTTTCGTTTAAAGAGGTTTTTATGAAGTTTGTTACGGTTACCCCTGGAATTTCTACCGGATATTGAAACGATAAAAATACGCCTTTATGAGCTCGTTCTTCAGGAGCCAGCTCAAGGATGCTTTCGTTTTCAAAGATAACATCACCCTCGGTTACTTCGTAGGTTTCATTTCCTGCAATAACAGAAGATAGTGTGCTTTTTCCCGAACCGTTTGGCCCCATAATGGCGTGTACTTCTCCTTTTTTTATTTCCAAATTAATCCCTTTAAGGATATCTTTTGAGTCTATTCCTGCGTGTAAATTGTTTATTTTTAACATTGTTCTTGGTTTATATAAATGCTAATGTTGCTTTTGTTGTTTCAAGTTGATTATCGGCATTAAAGTGATGCTGACCGATATAATTCATTCCTAAATAGGCAGCCGATTTTATAAATGGCAAGTAAAATTCGTCGTCTATTTGGCTGTCGTGTGAGTTTGATAAAACAGCCATTTTTTTACCTCTAAATTTTCTTCCTGTTTCTTTTTCAATACGTATTAAATCAGAAAAACGATCGAAGAAAACTTTCATGATACCGCTCATGCTATACCAGTAAACCGGCGTAGCAAAAATTAACGTATCGTATTTGTCGATAATTTTTTGGATTAACGGTAAAAAGTCATCGTCAAGATTGTTGCTTTCATAATCGTAATAGGTAAATGTATAATCGCTCAAGTTAATTAAATCAAAGTTGTATTTTGATGCAATTTCATTTGCGATTCTGTTGGTGTTACCTAATACTCTTGATGAGCCTACTATAATTACTGTTTTGTTTTCCATTTTATCCAACACTTCCCTCTAACGATATTTCTAATAATTTTTGAGCTTCCACAGCAAACTCCATCGGTAATTTATTAAGTACTTCTTTACTAAATCCGTTTACAATTAACGCAATTGCTTTTTCAGTATCAATTCCTCGCTGATTGCAATAAAAAAGTTGGTCTTCACCAATTTTTGAAGTAGTTGCTTCGTGTTCTATTTTGGCGGTATTATTCTTTGCTTCGATATACGGAAATGTATGAGCGCCACAATTATTTCCCATTAATAAAGAGTCGCATTGTGAAAAATTTCGGGCTCCGGTTGCTTTAGAACCAACTCTTACAAGACCTCTATAGCTATTTTGTGATTTTCCGGCAGAAATACCTTTAGAGATAATAGTACTTTTGGTGTTTTTACCAATGTGAATCATTTTGGTACCAGTATCGGCTTGCTGAAAATGATTGGTCACCGCAATTGAGTAAAACTCTCCAACCGAATTATCGCCTTTTAACACGCAACTTGGATATTTCCAAGTAACGGCACTTCCGGTTTCTACTTGTGTCCAAGAAATTTTTGCATTGGTTTCGCAAATCCCTCTTTTGGTTACAAAATTAAATACGCCACCTTTTCCTTCTTTATCACCAGGGAACCAGTTCTGAACAGTTGAGTATTTAATCTCAGCATCATCAAGTGCAATTAGTTCGACAACAGCAGCATGTAATTGATTTTCATCGCGTTGTGGAGCCGTACATCCTTCTAAATAACTAACATAACTGCCTTGGTCGGCAATTACAAGGGTTCGTTCAAACTGACCTGTTCCTCCTTCATTAATTCTAAAATAAGTTGATAATTCCATGGGGCATTTAACCCCTTTTGGTATGTAACAGAACGAACCATCAGAAAATACAGCAGAATTTAATGCGGCGTAAAAATTGTCGGTTTTAGGAACTACAGACCCCAAGTATTTTTTAACAAGTTCTGGATGTTCTTGAATTGCTTCTGAAATAGGACAAAAAATGATTCCTTTTTCGGCTAAAGTTTTCTTAAAGGTAGTAGCAACAGAAACGGAATCCATTACGATATCAACAGCCACATTGGCTAATCGTTTTTGCTCATCTAATGAAATTCCAAGTTTTTTGAACGTTTCCAGTAATTCAGGATCCACTTCATCTAAACTGTTGAGTTTTGGTTTCTGTTTTGGAGCCGAATAGTAACTAATCTCGTTAAATTTTGGTTTTTCGTAGGTAACATTAGCCCATTCTGGTTCTTCCATTTGCTGCCAAATTCGATAAGCATCGATACGCCAATTGGTCATCCATTCGGGTTCATTTTTCTTCTTAGAAATGGCTCTGACGATATCTTCATTTAATCCTGCAGGAAATTTATCCGCTTCAATATCGGTATAAAAACCATAGGCATACTCTTTGGTTTCGAGTTCTTTCTTTAAATCGTCTTCGGTATATTTGTTCATGTTGTTGTAAATGTTATAAACTTAGTTTTAAAGCGAAAAACTTTCGCCACAACCACAAGTTCTGTTTGCGTTTGGATTGTTAAAATACAAGCCCTTACCATTTAATCCGCCTGAAAAATCAAGCGTAGTCCCTACAATGTATAAAAAGCTTTTTTTGTCAACTACGATTTTTATACCGTTGTCTTCAATCAATTTATCTCCTTCTTGCTGTTGCTCATCAAAAGATAAATTGTACATTAAACCAGAGCAGCCGCCACTTTGTACTCCTACTCTTACAAATGATGTAGCCGGACTTTTTCCGTCTTCTCTCATCATCTCAACAATTTTCTTTTGTGCTATTTCAGATACTTTTATCATATTAATATAGATTCATTCTAAATAAGGGCAAAGGTACTAACTTTTTACCTTAATTTCAATCTCATATATATATAAAATTGATTCTTGAATTGTAATAATCAATAAAGCATTATTTTTGCACTATGATAGAAGATAAAAGCTCAAAAAGCACTAGTATTTCCGAATTGGGAGAATTTGGATTGATTGACCACATAACTAAAAACTTTAAAATAATACATGCATCTACCCTTAAAGGTGTTGGTGATGATGCTGCCATTTTAGATTTTAAAAATCAGCAAGTCGTTGTAACTACCGATTTATTAGTCGAAAATGTTCACTTCGATTTAAGTTATATGCCCTTAAAACATTTGGGTTACAAAGCGGCTGTTGTTAATATTTCGGATGTTTGCGCCATGAATGCAACTGCAACACAACTAACCGTATCAATAGCAATTTCTAACAGATTTCCGCTTGAAGCCATTGAAGAATTTTACGAAGGACTTAAAGCAGCTTGTGAAACGTACCAGGTTGATTTAGTTGGAGGCGATACTACCAGCTCTGCCAAAGGAATGCTGATAAGCATTACAGCTATTGGAGTGTTAAATCATGACGAGGCTGTATTGAGAAGCGGAGCCAAACCAAATGATTTACTGGTAGTTACTGGCGATTTAGGGGCTTCGTATCTTGGGTTGCAAGTGTTAGAACGCGAAAAACAAGTTTTTTTAGTGAATCCAAATTCACAACCCGATTTAACGCGTTACGATTATTTGGTAGAGCGCCATTTAAAACCTGAGGCCAGAAAAGATATCATAAAACTATTTAAAAATTTAGAACTTAAACCTACAGCCATGATCGATATTTCTGACGGTTTATCATCGGAAATTTTACATATTTGTAAACAATCGAATGTGGGATGTAAATTGTATGAAGAAAAAATTCCGCTTGATCAACAGGTAATTACAACTTGTGAAGAATTTAACATCAACAGTACAACAGTTGCTTTAAGTGGTGGCGAAGATTATGAATTATTATTTACAATTGCTCAAGCAGACTTTGATAAAATTAAAGGAAATCCGAGCATGACCGTTATTGGTTACATGACAGAACCCAATGAAGGGGTTCATTTAGTTACACGCGCTAATCAACAAATAGAACTTACTGCACAAGGTTGGAATTCGTTTAAACATTAGTTAAAGCTCTAAAGCTTCTATTATATCTTCATGCTTAAACTTGTAGTTTAAGCTTTTTTTTATTTTATCATTACTGATTATTTTAAAGGAAATCGGTTCATTTTCAATAAAATTTGGAGCAGGTTTTCCTACTATTTCAGTCGCTTTTGTGTAAAACATTCGTTTGGTTGGATGTAAATCGGCACAAGCATTATAAGTTTGATTCCAGCTGTTTTTGTCAATTATCTGATATATTATTTCAATACAATCATCTAAATGAATCATGTTTACATGAGCATCGGGTTGTGAAACTTTGTATCCGGCACTAAAAAAATTACCTGGTTTTCTTCGGCCACCAAATAATCCGCCAAATCGTAAAATAGTAGTGTCAACTTTTTGAATTGCAGTAAACAAGTCTTCAATTTCAAGCAAGGGACTATCAGAATAACTATCTAAAGTATGTTCAAAAATTAATGAATTATTGTCTTTATAAACTGACGTTGAGCTGACAAACAACACCTTTTTAATGTTAGATCCTTCTATAATATTTGTCAATGATTTAAATCCGATATAATCTTTTGAAGGTATGTTTACTATTAAAATATCAGTATCAAAAAATGAAAAATCGGCCTCAGATAAATTGTCTAAACGCATTAAATAAGGAGTAATACCCTTTTCTTTCAGCGAAGCAATTTTATCAACAGTAGTAGTTGAGCCCTTAATAGTAAAGCCTTTGCTAAGCAGGTATTCGGCCAGCGGTTCGCCCAGCCATCCACATCCAAAAATGCTTATAGTTTGCATAGTTAAAACCAGTTTTTACGTTTAAAAAATCGGAGCATTAGTAAAACAATTAAAACCATAATGCCCCAGGTAGTAAAATATCCATAGCGCCATTTTAGCTCGGGCATGTATTCAAAATTCATTCCGTAGATACCCACAATAAATGTAAGCGGAATAAATATGGTGGCAATTACCGTTAATATTTGCATCACCTGATTCATTTTATTGTTGATACCCGATTGGTATAAATCCATTAAATTTTTAGTCATTTCGCGGTAGATATCAATACTCTCAGCTACTTGTAATAGGTTTTGATTAACATCATTAAAATAATGTAAGGTGTTTTTGTGTATTAATTTTATTTCATCTTTTTGAATGGTTCCAACAGCTTCGCGTAATGGGCTGATTGATTTTCTTAACTGAATTAACTCGGTTTTTAAATCCTGAATTTCATGCAAAATTTCAGGTGTTTGGGTTTTTAACACAATGTCTTCAAGTTGCTCGATGCGTTCACTTAAATGTTCAACAATAAAAAAGTAATGGTCAACAACCGTATCTAATAGTCGGTAAAAAAGGTAATCAGTTTTTCGTTTTCTTATATTTCCTTTGGATTCTTTGATGCGCATACGGATAGAATCAAAGATGTCGCCGGGCTGTTCCTGAAAAGATATCACATAGTTTTTACCCAAAATAAAACTTACCTGTTCTTCTACAATTGATTTTTGATTTTCACTAATTCCAAGCATTTTTAGGGTTATGAACAAATAATCGTCAAACTCTTCTAGTTTCGGTCGACTTAAGGTATTTACAATATCTTCCAATAATAACGGATGATGTCCAAAATTGGATCCGACGATATCAATGATGTTGGTATTGTGTATCCCATCAATATTAATCCAGCTAACAGAATCTTTTTCTTTATAAGCAAAAACATCTTCAATAGCTTCGCACTCGAATTCATGAAACGATGTTTCTGTATAATCAATTACAGAAATTTTAACCTTATTAGCTCGTTTTTTTCCAATGTGAACCAAAGTTCCTGGTGGTAAACCCGATTTTTTGGATACCTGTGATTTTTCCTTCATAGAGCCTGATTTTATTTATAACATTTTTTTACAAATTGAGTTAAAGCATCCAATAACTCGGATTTGTTTTCAATATAACTCATATGCCCATCTTCAAATTCAACAATTTCTGTTTGTTTATTTTGTATGCTTTTCAAGGTAGCCTTATAATCAATAGCGCCATCGTTTTTACCTATAATGAGTTGTGTAGGTGCTTTAAGAGTGTTAAAAACAGCCGCTTTATCTTTTCGCAATTTCATTCCTTCCAACGAGGCAATAATTCCTTGCTGATTCATATTAAGTGCTTCGTTAATTACTTGATTGATTTCATTTTTAAACGATGTAAGATTGTAGGAAGCAAATAAATTTGGAATTGACATTCTGATAAAAGTCTTATGATTTTGTTTTACCGCTTCAATGGCCCGATCTCTGTTTATTTTTTTCTCTGGATTGTCAGCAAGGGGAGTAGAATTCATTAAACATAATCCTTTAATAGCAGTTGGGAAAAGTTGTGCTAATGATAAACCAACATAACCGCCCATGCTATGACCAATTACAATATAACGTCTAAGCTGCAATGAGTCTAGCAACGCTTTAACCATTAAAGCTTGATCTTCCATGGTATGGATGTACCCAATATTTTCAGAATTACCGTGTCCTAACAGGTCAATTGCAATTACCCTGAAACGTGTTTGAAGTTGTTCTCTGATGTCTTTCCACATTTCAGCATTTTCTAAAAATCCGTGTAATAAAACCACAACCCGTCCTTTACCTTTAGAGGTATAATGAATGCTCGCTCCTTTATATTTAAATAGTCCCATATTTATAAAGATAAAAAATCCTGACCAATTTTGATAATCAGTCAGGATTTATAAGGTGTTAAAATTATTTTATTTTTTCATTAATGCCTCAATTTCGTCAGCTTCAATTGGAATACTAGCCATTAAGTTAAAAGGAGCACCTTTTTCTTGAATTACATAATCATCTTCCAAGCGAATACCTAAATTTTCTTCTGGGATATAAATTCCAGGTTCAACAGTAAATACCATTCCGGCTTGCATGGGCTCAGTTAAAATGCCGTAATCGTGCGTATCTAGACCAATATGATGCGAAGTGCCGTGCATAAAATATTTCTTATAAGCAGGCCAATCCGGATTTTCATTTTTTACATCTTCTTCGGTAATCAGGCCTAAACCTATTAATTCACGCGTCATAATTTTACCAACTTCTACATGGTATTTAGCCCAGTCATTACCCACAACCAACATTGCGGCTGCTTCATTTTTTACTCTTAAGACGGCATTGTACACGTCTTTTTGTCGAGGTGTAAATTTTCCTGATACCGGAACGCAACGGGTTAAATCTGAGCTGTAATTAGCGTATTGTGCGCCTACATCCATTAAGATAACTTCACCTTCTTTACAAACCTGATTATTTTCTATATAGTGTAATACGCAGGCATTGTATCCGCTTCCGATAATAGGTGTATAGGCAAAACCATTGGCGCGGTTGCGTAAAAACTCGTGGGCAAATTCGGCTTCAATTTCATATTCGGCAACGCCAGCTTTAACAAATCCTAAAACACGTCTAAATCCTTTTTCAGTAATATTACAAGCTTCTTGAATTAACGCAATTTCTTGAGGCTCTTTTACTGAACGCAGCCTCTGTAAAATTGGCTGACTTCTTAAATAAGTATGCGCAGGATATTTTTCCTGTAACCACTTAACGAAACGCGCCTCGCGAGTTTCAGTTTCAATTTTTGCCCGGTAATGTTCGTTGGTGTTGATATATACGTTTTCTGCCTGAGTCATCAATTCAAAAAAAACTTTTTCAAATTCTTGTAGCCAGTAAACGGTTTTAATGCCGGTTGTTTCAAATGCTTTTTCTTTAGTTAATTTTTCACCCTCCCAAACAGCGATATGATCGTTGGTTTCTTTTAAAAACAACATTTCTTTATGCTGTGTTTTAGGCGCATCCGGAAAAATAACCAAGATACTTTCTTCTTGGTCAACCCCTGATAAGTAAAAAATATCGCGGTGTTGCGCAAATGGTAAGGTGCTATCTGCACTTACTGGGTATATATCATTGGAATTAAAAACAGCTAATGAGTTTGGTTTCATTTTAGCAGCAAATTTTGCTCTGTTTTTAATAAATAATTGTCTGTCAATTGGTAAGTATTTCATTTGAGTAAATTTATATTTTGTTGTGCTTCAAAGTTAAGAATTAAAAAATAATTGATTGTTACAAAAATTAAAAGGTCAGGTCTTTTACAATAATTAAATCGTCTCTTTTTACAGTTACTTTAATAGTTTGTCCTTTTTCAAATTTTCCAAGGGCATCCATATAACTCATCATATCAACAACTTCATGTTCACCAAGTTTTATAACGATATCACCTTTAATTAATCCGGCATTATGAGCAGGTTTCCCATCAGAAACACCATCAATCCGCATTCCTTTATCACTATACATAAAATCGGGGATTACCCCTAAGGTAACTTTTAAGTTTCTGTTTCTGTTTGATTCGTCTTTTGTTTTGGTAAATAAAGGAACCGGTTTACTGTTGGCAATGGTTAATAAATTTTCAATGTAATCTACGACCAATTCGAGTCCTTCATAATTGATTAATTCTGCGTCATCAGAAGGTTTATGATAATCTTGATGTTGTCCAGTAAAAAAGTGTAATACTGGTAAGTCTTGAAGGTAAAATGAAGTGTGATCTGACGGTCCTACACCCGATTCGTGTTTGTTAATTTTAAAATCAGGCTCTTTGATGGTTTGAATAATTTCCTCCCAAAGTGGTGAAGTTCCGGTGCCGTAAATGGCCATTCTTTTTTCAGTGTCCAATCGGCCAACCATATCCATATTAATCATAAAGGCGACATTTTTTATGTCAATTGTGGGATTTTTAGCAAAAAAACTAGAACCCCAGAGACCTTGTTCTTCACCGGAAAATGCTAAAAATAAATAATTATAATTTTTAAGCTTAAGTTTTTTAATGCGTTCTGCAAGGGCTAACATGGCCGCCACTCCACTTGCATTATCATCGGCTCCATTATGGATTTCATTTTTATCGGCACCTACCAATGAACCACCTAATTGACCATAGCCTAAATGATCGTAATGTGCACCAATAATTACTGTTTTTTGTGCTTTGTGATCTAAAAATCCAACAACATTATAACCTTTAATAGAAGCGGTATCTTGAGTTGCGCTATGAGGACTTACTTTAGGTTTAGCGTAAAAAGGTTGTAAATAGCTGTTAGATATTCCTGCTTTTTTTAACCCCATTTTTTTATAGCGTTTTATAATGTATTCGTAGGCTAATTTTTCACCTGCTGAGCCCACTAAACGACCTTCCATCTCATCAGCGGCTAAAGTTGTAACATCTTTTTTAATTGAAGGAATTTGATTTTTTGTAAATACTTGTTGTGCATTAATTGATATTGATTGCATCATTACAACTAACAAAAAAGCGTATAACAGGCCTATAGATTTCATAGTTTATTAAATTAAATTACGTTTATGTCGTTTTTTTATTTTGATTTTAAAAATACGCATTAAATTAAAATTGAATAAAAATACTGTTGGTTTTTTAGTTTAGCACTATATTAAAGTAAAACCGAAAGATTAATTTTAGTAGTTTACAATTGATTATTTTTCAATGTAGGATATAAATAGTTATTTATAATTCAAATTTATACATTTGTGCATAATCAATAACATTTACCATGAAAAAGCTCTTTTTATCGATTGTTTTTCTTTGGATTTCTACCATTGGATTTTCTCAAAACAAACCTGCATATCAAATTTTTAATACTAATGGAAAAAAAGTTAGCTATCAGAAAATGTTGAAAGAAATGAGTAAAGCCGAAATAGTACTTTTTGGAGAACTTCACAACAATCCAATTACACATTGGCTTCAATTAGAAACGCTAAAAGACTTGCATCAAAAAAGAGCGATTTCTTTGGGGGCAGAAATGTTTGAAGCAGATAATCAGCATGGAGTTGATGAGTATTTAGCCGGAAGAATTAGCTCTAAAGAACTAGGAACGCTTGTAAGATTGTGGAATAATTTTAGTACCGATTACAAACCATTATTGGATTTTGCTAAGAAAAACCAGATAAAATTTGTAGCCACAAACGTACCTCGTTCTTACGCCAATTTGGTGTACAAAAATGGATTTCAGGTTTTGGATACCTTTTCAATGGTTAATAAAAAATGGATGGCTCCTCTACCAATAGCCTATGATGCCAATTTGCCAGGCTATCAAAATATGATTAAAATGTCCGGAGGTCATGGTGGCGAAAATTTACCAAAAGCCCAGGCCTTAAAAGATGCAACAATGGCTTATTTTATTCTTGAAAACATGGAAAAAGATAAATTGTTTATTCATTATAACGGCACTTATCATTCAGACTTTTTCGAAGGAATCGGATGGTACTTGAAACATAAAAATCCATCAATTAAAATTGTAACCATCGCAACGGCAGAACAAGGAAATTTGAAAACCTTGGATAAAGAACATAAAAATAAAGCCTCATTTATTATAGTTGTTGATGAAGAAATGACCAAAACATATTAAAATTAGTACCATGAAAAAATTTCACATTTTAATCAGTGCCCTGTTTTATTTTATTAGCATTAATTCTCAAAATTTAGTTAAAAACATCCCATTTACCAATATTGGTCCAACCATCATGAGTGGTCGTGTGGTTGATATGGATGTAAACCCAGAAAAACCTACTGAATTTTATGTCGCTTATGCGTCGGGAGGTTTGTGGTATACTAACAACAATGGCACATCCTTTACTCCGGTTATGGATAATGCACCTACTCAAAATATTGGAGATATTGCGGTTGACTGGAAAAGCAGCACCATATGGGTTGGAACAGGTGAAAATAATTCATCGCGTTCATCGTATGCAGGTATCGGAATTTTAAAAAGTACCGATAAAGGCAAATCATGGATCAATGTTGGATTAACAGATTCGCATCATGTAAGCAGAATAGTACTCAATCCAACCAATCCAAATGAATTAATTGTTGCAGTTATCGGTCATTTATACACCAACAATAATGAACGTGGAATCTTTAAATCTGTAGATGGTGGAACAACCTGGAAACACACCTTATTTATCAATGATGCAACAGGCGTTATTGATTTATCAGTAGCACCGGATAATTTTAAGGTGATGTATGCATCGGCCTGGCAACGCGATAGAAAAGCATGGCATTTTGATGGAGATGGGCCTCATTCAGGAATTTATAAAAGTATTGATGCTGGGGAAACTTGGCAATTGCTATCAACTAAAGAAAGTGGTTTTCCAACAGGAGAAGGCGTTGGCCGAATTGGATTAGCAGCGTTTAATGAAAATATCGTTTATGCCATACACGACAATCAGTTTAGAAGAGCAAAAGAAGAAAAAACGAAAGAAGAAAATCAACTTTCAAAAGAAGATTTTAAAGTTATGTCTGTTGAAACATTTCTAGACCTCGATGTTAAAAAACTCAATAATTTTTTAAAAGAAAATGGTTTTCAAGAGAAGTATCGCGCAGAAAATGTGAAAAATTTAGTCAAATCGGGTGTGGTAAAACCGGCCGATTTAGCCCATTATTTAGAAGATGCCAATTCAGAATTGTTTGATACACCTGTTGTTGGAGCCGAAGTTTACAAATCAATCGATGGAGGAAAAACTTGGAAAAAAACACATGATGAGTTTCTAGATGATATTTATTTCTCGTATGGTTATTATTTTGGGCATATTTATGTGAACCCAAAACACGAAGAACAACTCTATATTTACGGTGTTCCTATTTTAAAATCAAAAGACAGCGGAAAAACATTTACAGCTATTAATGGTGATAATGTGCACGTAGATCATCATTACTTATGGATTAATCCAAATTTAACCGGTCATTTAATTAATGGAAATGATGGCGGAGTAAATATAACCTATGATGATGGGGCCAATTGGATAAAATGCAATACTCCGGCAGTAGGCCAATTTTACGCCATTAATGTGGATGATGCTAAACCTTATAATGTATATGGCGGATTGCAAGACAACGGTGTTTGGAAAGGTCCTAGTAACTATAAGGCGTCAGTAGATTGGCATCAAGAAGGAGAATATCCGTATAAATCTATAATGGGCGGTGACGGTATGCAAGTAGAAATTGATAAACGCGATAAAAATATTGTTTATACCGGATTTCAGTTTGGAAACTATTATCGATTGGATTTAAAATCAAACAAAAGAAATAACATACAACCAAAACATGATTTGGGAGAAACACCGTTGCGTTTTAATTGGCAAACACCAATTCATTTGTCTGTTCATAATCAAGATATATTATATTATGGAAGTAACAAATTACATCGATCACTAAATAAAGGTGATGAGTGGGCAACTATTTCTTCAGATTTAACCTTAGGCGGCAAAAAAGGAAATGTGGCCTATGGAACGTTGACCAGCATTTCAGAAAGTCCGTTTCAATTTGGGTTTATCTACGTAGGTTCAGATGATGGATTAGTGCATATTACCGAAAACGGTGGCGGAAGTTGGACTAAAATTTCCGATTCGTTTCCTAAAGAATTATGGGTTTCGCGAGTTATTGCATCGGCACACAAAAAAGAGCGTGTGTATGTAGCCTTAAACGGATATCGAAACGATGATTTTAAACCGTATTTATTTGTTTCTGATGATAAAGGAACAACATGGAAATCAATAAGTAATAATCTTCCAAATTTTCCAATCAATGTAATTAAAGAAGATCCAATCAATAAAAAATTAGTGTATGTAGGAAATGATAATGGTGTTTTTGTTTCGATGGATGGCGGTAACTCGTGGCAGGAATTTCAAAAAAACTTACCAAAAGTAGCCGTACATGATTTGGTTGTTCAAAAAGAAGCCAAAGACTTGGTAATTGGAACACACGGTAGATCGATTTACAAAGCACATATAGACCCCTTACAACAGTTTGAGAAAACTAAGAATAAATCAGCTTTAATTTTTAATGTTGATGAGGTTCGATATAATAAAAACTGGGGAAGTTCATGGAGCAAATGGTTAACACCTACAGAACCAAAAATTACCATTCCTTTTTATGTAGCTAAAGAAGGCACCTATCAAATCGTTGTAAAATCTGAAGATGGAATAGAGCTTAACAGGTTTGAATACAAAGCAGATGCTGGTTATAATTATGCTGATTTTGTGATTAAATACAACGAAACCGGAAAGAAAAATTACCTTAAAAAGCATAAAGATGCTGTAATTACAACCGCAAAAAATGGACAGGATTACTTTATAAAAGGCAAATTCCAAGTTGAGATTGGCGATGCCAAGCAAGTATTTGAAATCAAGTAAAAAAACGCCCGATTTAATCGGGCGTTTTTTTTACATTAATTAAAACGTTTTGGATTCTTTAAATAAACTGAGGTTGAGTTTTTCAATTTCATTTTTATATTCAACCCAATCTTTTTGATAAAATGCATTTATAGTTGCTTTGTAGGTTTCAAATGCATTTATTGCATTTTCTAACAATTGTTTTTCTGTAGAACCTGGTAATTGAATCAAATCATTGATGTACGAATAGGCTGTGAATAAGTTTGAAACTACCGTAGGATCGGTACTTCGCGTAATACCTTGTCTTTTATCTTCTTTGCCCAATAACTCATCTACATAACCATCCAATTTTTTCGAAATTGTGTCGTGTTTTTTAATTAAATCGGCGTATTTTTTATCCTTTAAATCAGATAATTGTTTTTTGTAATTTTTTACAATTTCTTTGGATTCATTGAGTTGCTGACTGATATTAGCCATCTGTTCCATGGTTTTTTCAACATCCTTTAAAAGCTTATATTTGGTTTCTAACACGTCGTTGGCTAACTGAATTCTTGGATCAAATTCGACTTGTACCGATGTTGAATCTTTTTCTTTTCCATGCGATAATACCAATTTATAGGTTCCCGGTAAAGCACTTACACCTCTTGGTTCCCAGTTTCCACGTCGTTGCGAAGTAGCTCTTGATGGTCTGCGTACACCTTTTTCATCAAGCCTCCAAGTTATCTTATGCAAGCCGTTTTCATCCGGAGATTTTTGTTTAATGGTGCGTATCAATTCATTTTTCTGATTGTACACATTTAAAACTATCGAATCATTTTTTGGTTTAGAATCGGGTTTTAACTTGGTAGTCTCTTTAGATTCTTTATTTATTTCTTTGGATTCTGACGGTTTATTAAAAATATAACTAATCTGTGCACCATCATTTTTATTTTCGCCATTATAGGTTGCATTGGCTCCAAATCGAACTCCTGCAGGCTGTTGTTTTTCTGTAATATAGGCTTTAGCCGGTTCAACTATTTTTAGTGGTTTATTTAGACTTTCAATACCTGTTTTTGCCAATTCTCTAAGCGGACGAATATCGTCTAAAATCCAGAAAGATCGACCAAAGGTACCTATTACCAAATCGTGTTCTGTTGGATGAATTACCAAATCCATGGTTGGTACCGACGGATACTCATTGGTCCACTTTGTCCAGTTTTTTCCTTCATCAATACTAAAATAAAGTCCGTATTCAGTTCCTAAAAAGAGTAGGTTTTTAACGATAGGGTCTTGAACAAACGATAAAGTATAACCAAAAGACTCATCTTTTTTATCGAGTAAACTTTCCCAAGTTTTACCATAATCACGAGTTCTATATAAGTATGGTTTAAAATCGAATTGACGGTAATTATTTACTACAACATAGGCTTCGCCAGCATTAAACGCTGATGTTTTAATTTGTGCAACCCAACTGTCTTTTGGCATTCCTTTGATATTTATAGCTACATTAGTCCAGGTTTCACCACCATTTCTTGAAATTTGAATATTTCCATCATCAGTTCCAACCCAAAGCAATCCTTTTTCTAGCGTACTTGGTATTATAGCTAATATGGTACAATGATTTTCTGCTCCGGTAGCATCCATAGTTAAGCCACCACTTTCATGTTGTTTTTGTTTTTCAGGGTTATTAGTGGTTAAATCGGGTGAAATGATTTTCCACTCATGTCCTTGGTTGGTTGATTTGTGCACAAACTGACTTCCAAAATAAATGGTTTCATTGTCAATTGGATCTACAGCTATTGCAGAATTCCAATTAAAACGCAATTTCATTTTAGGGTCTGGATGCGTTGGTTTGATGTTCTTTATATTACCTGTTAACTTATCAAATCTGCCCACATTACCTCCCTGTGACATGGCGTAACCATATCGATTGTCTTTTAAATCTGGAACTACATCAAACCCATCGCCAAACATTACTTCCTGCCAGTATGTGTTTCTAATTCCCTGATCTTTTAACACATAAGCCGGTCCATACCAAGAGCCGTTATCTTGCATGCCGCCGTAAACATTATACGGAAAATCGTTGTCGACGTTAACGTGATAGAACTGACCAACAGGTAAATTTTCAACAAAACGCCATGTTTTACCGCGATCGTACGAAATGTTTAAGCCCCCGTCATTACCATCGATAATGTAATTTGGATTTGTTGGATGAATCCACCAGGCATGATGATCTGGATGTACACCTTTAGTTGTTCCATAAGCCGGCATTAAATCTTCAAAAGTTTTTCCTCCATCAATACTTACAGTAACATAGGTATGAATACTATACAGGCGATATTCATTTAATGGGTCTACATAAATCTCAGCATAATAAAACGGACGGTTGTTGATGTTCTCGGTTTCGTTGATTTTTTTCCAATTAAAGCCGCCATCATCAGAACGATAAAGTCCATTTTTTTCGGCCTCAACTAAAGCATAAATCATTTTAGGATTGCTTGGCGCAATTGCTAAACCAACTCTTCCTAAATGACCTTTTGGTAAGCCATCTTTATCTGTTTTTTTAGTCCAGTTAGCTCCGCCATCAAACGAAATGTAAATACCTGAACCTTCGCCCCCCGATTTAAAAAACCACGGATCTCGTTTGTGTTCCCACATCGATGCAATGAGTTTATTCGGATTTGAACTATCAACAACCAGTTCGGCACAACCTGTTTTGTTGTTTACAAACAAAACATTTTTCCATGTTTTTCCGCCATCAACGGTTTTAAAAACACCGCGTTCTGGATGTTCTCCCCAGGGTGATCCTATTGCAGCCACATAAACTGTATTTGGATTGTCACGATCTATGATGATGCGGTGGATATTGCGGGTTTTTTCTAGTCCCATTAATTGCCAGTTTTTACCGCCGTCAATACTTTTATAAATACCGTAACCGCCATTTAAACTGTTTCTTGGATTTCCTTCGCCGGTACCAACCCAAATTACATCGGGATTGCTCTGTTGTATTGTAATGGCTCCAATTGACTGTACGGGTTGTTTGTCAAAGATAGGCTCCCACTCCAAGCCACCACTTTCAGATTTCCATACACCACCCGAGGCAGCGCCGGCATAAATAATTTCAGGTTTACTGTTAACTACATCAACAGCAGTAATGCGGCCGCTCATACCGGCCGGGCCAATAGAGCGAGGCTTCATTCCTTTCAGTTTATCAATTGGGACTTCTTGAGAAAAGGCCATAAATGAAAGAAATAAAAACGCAAATGTTATTTTTTTCATACTTACTAGTTTTATTTGATTCATGTAAAGTAAAGTTTATTTTATGGAATCTCAAAACATGGAATTTATTTTAATAAAAATTGCTTTTTGTTAAGGATAAATTATAATCATTCTAAATTGATTAAAAATGATTTAATTGTTTTAGCTATTGCAAATGCTATGTTTTATATTTGTCAATCGATTAACAAAAAATAATTAAAATGAGCGGATTTTTATCATCAACTATTGCCAGAAAAGTTGCTATGGCGCTTTCGGCATTATTCCTTATTTTCTTCTTAATTATTCATTTAGCGGTTAATTTAACTTCCTTATTTAGTGTAGATTTATTTAATAATTTATCGCATTTTATGGGAACTAACCCACTAATTCAATATGCGTTACAACCAGTATTAATTGTTGGAGTTGTATTTCATTTTGTGTTAGGATTTGTATTAGAAATTAAGAACAGAAAATCGAGAGGAGTAAAATATGTAAAGTATAATGGAGCAGCAAATGCCACTTGGATGTCCAGAAATATGGAAATTAGCGGTGGTGTTATTTTGGCATTTATTGTATTACATTTTATTGATTTTTGGTTTCCAGAAATGAACACCAAATATGTTTTAGGCGATATGTCTGGAATGTTAGACGGAGAATATCGTTATTTTGTTGAGCTTCAACATAAGTTTGTAGAGCCTTGGAGAGTAGTAGTTTATGTACTTGCTTTTATTTTGCTATCACTTCATTTATTACACGGTTTTCAATCAGCTTTTCAATCCTTAGGAGTAAATAACAAGTATACAAGTTGTATAAAATCGTTCGGAAATTTTTATGCAATAGTTGTTCCACTTGGATTTATTATTATCGCTTTATTTCATCATTTTAGTCAATTAAACCATTAATCTTATAACATTATGACGACTTTAAATTCAAAAATTCCAAAAGGTCCAATAAAAGATAAATGGACAGATTATAAAAATAAAATCAACTTAGTAAATCCTGCCAATAAAAGGAATATCGACATTATTATTGTAGGTACTGGCTTAGCCGGTGGCTCAGCAGCAGCAACATTGGCAGAGCAAGGATACAATGTAAAAGCATTTGCATATCAAGATTCTCCACGAAGAGCACATTCAATTGCTGCCCAAGGAGGTATCAACGCAGCGAAAAATTATATGGGTGATGGCGATTCTAATTACCGGTTATTCTATGATACCGTAAAAGGAGGTGATTACCGTTCACGCGAAGCAAATGTATACCGATTAGCTGAGGTTTCAGGAAATATTATAGACCAATGTGTTGCTCAAGGCGTACCATTAGCGCGTGATTATGGCGGACAATTGGACAACCGTTCTTTTGGAGGAACCTTGGTTTCAAGAACCTTTTATGCAAAAGGTCAGACAGGTCAGCAGTTATTATTGGGAGCTTATTCGGCTATGAACAGACAAATAGGACGCGGTAAAATTGAAATGTTTAACCGCCATGAAATGTTGGATGTAGTAATTGTAAATGGAAAAGCGCGTGGAATTATTGCCCGAAATTTGATTACCGGAGAAATTGAACGTCATTCAGCTCATGCTGTTGTTATAGCTTCAGGTGGTTATGGTAACGTATATTTCTTATCAACTAATGCCATGGGTTCAAATGCAACGGCAGCATGGAAATCGCACAAAAGAGGAGCCTTTTTTGCCAACCCGTGTTTTACACAAATTCACCCAACCTGTATTCCACGTTCTGGAGATTATCAATCAAAATTAACGCTGATGTCAGAATCGTTGCGAAATGATGGGCGTATTTGGGTTCCAAAAAAATTAGAAGATGCTAAAGCAATACAACAAGGTAAATTAAAACCAACAGAAATTGCAGAAGAGGATAGAGATTATTACTTAGAGCGTCGTTATCCATCCTTTGGAAACTTAGCACCTCGCGATATATCTTCACGTGCAGCCAAAGAACGTTGCGATGCAGGGTATGGGGTAAATGCTACCGGAGAAGCTGTTTATTTAGATTTTTCATCAGCCATTAAACGTTATGGTACTGAAAAGGCACGTGTTTTAGGAATTGAAAATCCATCCAAAGAGAAAATTACTGAATTAGGCGAAGCAGTTATCGAAGAAAAATACGGCAACTTGTTTTTAATGTACGAGAAAATTGTAGATGAAAATCCATATAAAACACCAATGATGATATACCCGGCAACTCACTATACTATGGGAGGTTTATGGGTTGATTATAATTTGATGACTACCGTTCCAGGATTGTATTGTATAGGAGAGGCTAATTTTTCAGATCACGGTGCTAATCGTTTAGGTGCTTCTGCACTGATGCAAGGGTTGGCCGATGGTTATTTTGTGTTACCTTATACTATAGGCGATTATTTAGCACCGGATATCAAAACAGGAAAAATCCCTACCGATACACCGGAATTTGATCAGGCCGAAAAAGAAATCAAAGATAAATTAGATTTCTTTATCAACAATAAAGGGACCCATTCTGTTGATTATTTCCATAAAAAATTAGGAAAAATCATGTGGGATAAAGTGGGTATGGCACGAAATGAAAAAGGATTAAAAGAAGCCATTGTTGAAATTCAACAATTAAGAGAAGAGTTCTGGAAAGATGTAAAAGTTCCGGGCGAAATAAGCGGTATGAATACCGAACTTGAAAAAGCCATGCGTGTGGCCGATTTCCTTGAATTAGGTGAATTGTTCGCTAAAGATGCCTTAGAACGCAAAGAATCGTGTGGTGGACATTTTAGAGAAGAATATCAAACAGAAGAAGGAGAAGCGCTGCGCGACGACGTAAACTTTGCATTTGTTTCTGTTTGGGAGTATAAAGGTAAACCAAGTGATGCGGTATTACATAAAGAAGAATTAAAATTTGAAGAACTAGAACTTAAAACACGTTCGTATAAATAAGACAGGTTATGAATATGAATTTAACATTAAAAATATGGCGCCAAAAAAATGCTCAAGATAAGGGCAAAATGGTGGATTATAAAGTAACTGATATTTCAGAACACATGTCGTTCTTAGAAATGTTAGACGTTTTAAATGAACAATTAGTGAGTAACAATGAAGAACCTGTTGCCTTTGACCATGACTGTAGAGAAGGTATATGCGGAATGTGTTCATTATTTATTAACGGAGAAGCGCATGGACCTGATCGATTAATTACGACCTGTCAATTGCATATGCGTAAATTTAAAGACGGCGATACTATCTATATCGAACCGTGGAGAGCTAAAGCCTTTCCAGTAATCAAAGATCTTATTGTTGATCGCATGGCATTTGAACGCATACAACAAGCAGGTGGATTTATCTCGGTTAATACATCAGGTAATACTACGGATGCTAATGCTATTTTAATTCCTAAAAAGGATGCTGATTTGTCTATGGATGCAGCTTCTTGTATTGGATGTGGCGCTTGCGTTGCGACCTGTAAAAACTCTTCGGCTATGTTGTTCGTTGCGGCTAAAGTTTCACAATTTGCTTTGTTGCCACAAGGTAAGGTTGAGGCTGCTGATAGGGTAATGAATATGGTTCGCCAAATGGATTTGGAAGGATTTGGTAACTGTACCAATACCGCTGCTTGCGAAGTAGAATGTCCTAAAGGAATCTCTTTAGAAAATATAGCCCGTATGAACAGAGAGTATTTATGTGCTAGTATAGCAGGATAATCAACGTTTTTTAAAATAAAATCCTGGGCTTTTAAGTTCAGGATTTTTTATTTTACCTTTACTTAAAAGCATCATTTATGAACAGAGAGCTCATTGTTAGTATCATTCAGGCCGATTTGGTTTGGGAAAATCCAACTGAAAACAGAAATCGTTTTGAAGCCAAGTTAAATGAAATTGCTGCAACTGATATTATTGTTTTACCAGAAATGTTTACAACCGGGTTTTCGATGAGCCCTGCTAATCTGGCCGAAAGAATGGATGGAGAGACGATTCAATGGATGAAACAAATAGCTGTTGAGAAAAATTGTTTAATAATCGGAAGTCTAATAATTCATGAAAACGGAAACTATTACAACAGGTTAATTGTTGCTTTTCCTGATGGCTTTCATAAATACTATGACAAAAAGCATTTGTTTACCTTGGCTGATGAGCATGTGTATTATGCTGCTGGAACCAAGCAAGTAATAATTGAATACAAAGGATGGAAATTATTTCCACTTGTTTGTTACGATTTACGGTTTCCGGTATGGGCTAGAAATACCTTTAATTATGATGTGCTCATTTATATTGCCAGCTGGCCAAAACAACGCATCAATGCCTGGGATACGCTCTTAAAAGCTCGGGCTATTGAAAACATGGCATTTACTATCGGGGTAAATAGGGTTGGAGTTGATGCCAATGGATTTGAATACTGTGGTCATTCTGCAGTTTTTGATGCCTTAGGGAATGAAATCATTAAAACCAGGCCTTATTCGGAAGATGTGAAAAGTATAAGTCTTGAAAAAGACAAATTAAAACAAGTACGCGAAAAATTACAGTTTTTAAACGACAGAGATCAATTTGTAATTACCTAACAGCCGATTTAACTTTATTCTCAACTGTTGAAAATAGCTCTTCAAAAGGCATAGAATTTACGGCAATAGCCTCATGAGCTTCTACCGTAACCGTAACTCCTAAGGGTTTAAAAAAAGATTTGGGCACCGAAATTCTCCAAGCGTTGTTAATAGTTAACGGAACAATATAGGCTGAAGGCATATACTTTACAAGCATCTTTAAACCATTTTCTTTAAATGGTTTTGGCTTGCCATCATTACTTCTGGTCCCTTCAGGAAAAATAACAGCGCTGTACTTATATTTTTCGATATACTTTCCAAAAGCAGCAATAGCAGTAATCGATTGTTTGGCGTCTTTTCTATCGATAAGTACAGATCCACCATGTGTTAAATTGTATGAAATACCCGGAATACCTTTCCCTAGTTCAATTTTTGATACATACTTAGGATGATATGCTCTTAAAAACCATGCAATAGGAGGGATATCAAACATTCCTTGATGATTTGATACTATAATAAGTGGTACGTTTTCGGGAATGTTTCCGTGCTGCTTAAACTTAATTCGGCATCCAATAAATAACAGTGATTTTATAAGTAAAAAACTCATGATATCAACTGTTTTTTTGTGTGTCTGATAGCCAAAAAAATTAAATGCTATTCGTTGGAAAACATCGAATAGCACTAATGATAATCCGAAGAAAATGTAATGTAATAATACCAATGGAGTTGAAAGTATTTTACTTATTAACTTCATGTTTTTAGTTTTTTTTTAATTAAACCATTGCGCCCAAGGAATTCTACTTAAAATAAAAACCAATGCTATTCCAAAATACCAAGCTAGAATTTTGAATTTTTTAACATCATCTGTTTGTTTTTTATGATTGTAAAATCCTAAAACTATTAATGAAATGGCAAGCACCATCATTAAAGGATGCTCCATAATAAAAAAACGCAATGTTGAATCTTTCATAACTGCCTTAAAGCCCACTTGTCTCAAGGTTTCGTAATACGAGGAAAAGTAATACGATAAAAGACCCAACACTAATTGCATTTTAACTAATAGTGATGCAGTAAAAGCAATGTAATAGTCATTTTTTTTGTAAGAATCTTTAGTGCGTAATTTTACAATTGCATTAATAAACGTAAATAAAACCAGGAGTACTACTAAATAAGAAACACCTGAATGTAATAATTTAAACATAAATTTAATTTTTATAATTGCCAAATATACATAGAATCATTCTAAATAAAAAAAGCCTCTTTTTTCAAGAGGCTTTTAAGTGAAAACTAAAAAAAGGTTAGTTAAAAGAGTATCTTAATGATATCTGACCAGACCACACATTTGAAATGGATGTATTTTTGCTATAAGTTTCTTTAGCTAAAATAGTATACCCATTTTCATCTAACTGTGTTTGCATACGATAAACAGGAATTCCATCAGAGCCTACACTTCTGTAGGTTAATAAGGTAGGAGCGGTAGCTCTTTGTGATACTCCCCAATCTTTGTTTAACAT
This sequence comes from Bacteroidota bacterium, assembly GCA_018335575.1. Lineage (GTDB taxonomy): Bacteria > Bacteroidota > Bacteroidia > Flavobacteriales > Flavobacteriaceae > JAGXRT01. Next base: position 62,649 of record JAGXRT010000034.1, read on the forward strand.
ATTTCCAAAGTTTAGAATATCTGCTCTAACTTGGAATGAGTTTCTTACTCCTGCAATAGTTATATAAAAGTCCTGAATAACTGAGAAATCCATACGGTGTAACATAGGTACATAAGATGCATTACGCTCAGCATATTGTCCTCTTCTTCCATTCAAATAAATATCCTGAGCAATAAATTTTTCTAAGGCATCTTGTTGCAATGCAGCAGTAAACGTTGTAACAGTATTATTAGGTTGAGTAGCTGTAAATTGCTCAAATTTAATGTCAGCACCTTTAGCTGGAACAAACAATAATTCGTTACCACTAACACCATCACCATTCATATCGCCGTTAATGGTATAAGAATATGGATTGCCTGATTGACCAACATAACCTAAAGTGAATGAGGTAGATCCCCAATTTTTTTTGCCATAGTTAATTCTATAACCTAATAAACCTACTAAGCGCTCTTTAATATTATTATCAGAAGTTGTCATATGAATATCGTTATTATTTCCATTGATACTTCTAATACTTTGCCAAGAGGCACTTGCTGTTGAACCGGCAGATTGTACGTCCTTAGCATCAGAGAAGGTTAAAGCAAATGAACCCCACCAACCTTCTTTGGCTGGATATTCAATTTTTAAAGTGGTACTTTTATAATAACCTTCATCTGTATTGGTTAAGATAGCGGCCATAGAAACATTGTTATTAATTCGTTGATTTGATGAACCTGATAACCAACGATGTCTATTGTCTGGGCCATTAAAACGAGTTGTAGGATCTTTTAAGTTAGCATTGTAATACGTTACAGCGTTAATGTTTTGTCCATAGATGTATTCTAAAGTTCCAACAAATCCTTTTGGTAACTTTTGGTCAACAGCAATATTTGTTTTCCAAATTTGAGGGAATTTATAATTAGGATCCGTCATGGCTAAATCAAATGTAGTTGGCAAGGTTGGATTTGCAGGTTTAAATACAGATGGGTCAGCAGTAAAGCCATAAGCGTTTGTTGCTGGCGCACCATTAGCATCTATAAATCCGGTTAGCACGCCATTGTTTCCAATCTGGTTGGATAAAAACACATACGGTGGTTTCCCAGTAAAGATCCCGGTACCTCCTCTAAATTGCGTACTGTTATCACCTTTAACATCATAATTGAATCCGAATCTTGGTTCGAATAAGTACTGTGTTTTAGGCATTACTCCGGTATTCCATTTTTCCCCTCGGGTAAAAGTCAGTGCATTAACAGCTGTATTTTCTAAAGCTGTATTTTCAAAATCAATCATAGAAGCACGCAATCCAACTGTAAACTTGAATTTTTCATTTAGGTTAAACTGGTCCTGAATATAAATATCTAATTTGTTAGATTTCAATTGTTGATACGGGTCTTCACCTCCAGCAATAGCAGAATATCTGTACTGGAAACGAGCCGGAGCTAAAGTTGGATTGGTTGTTCCAATAGTTGCAGGATTATATCCACTTGTTAAAGATAAATTCGCTGCATCATAAAATTGTTGTAAGGAGTTAAAGATATATACTCCGTTTGATGCAGGAAAAAATAAGTTATTAGAGACAAATCTTTCAAAATTCACACCTCCTACGATAGTATGTTTTCCAATATACTTAGTTAAATTATTGGTAAAATGAAGGTTAGAATAATTTAATTTATTACCTGGTGTAAAAGGGTCAAATCCAACAGAAGTATAAGTTGTTCCGTCTTTTCTAATATCTATTGTTGGGAACAATTCAGTTCTGTAACCTCTGTCTTCAATTTGTTTATCGTATCCAACAATTATATTATTGTGTAAAGTTTCGTTTATTTTACTGTTTAATTCCACAACAAAAGAGCGAGTGTTGTCTTGTTGTGTGTAACCGCTGTTTTGGAAAGACATAGCGTTAAACTGTGTTCTTCTGCTTCCTGCTCCTGCTGATGAAGAGTTGGATATTAAGAAATCAGATTCTGAATCGTGGTGTACATAACGAAGAGTCAATTTATGATTATCGTTGATGTTCCAATCCATACGGGCTAAGAATTTTTTAGAGAATGATTCGCTATCAAATCCTTCCCACGGGCCTGTAATGTAATTAAACTTTTCTTTCATAAATTTAGAAAGCGCTTCCATATCAGAGTACAATACTCTTGACTGAATACCTGTTAATGGTGAACCCGTAGAAACCCAGTCAGTTGCTGGTTCTGTTTTGGTTAATTCTTCTGCATTAATAAAAATGAAAAATTTATCTTTTACAATTGGTGCTCCTAATCGGAATCCTTTCATGTTTTCTTTAAAGGTAGTAGCAGTTACCGGTGTTCCAGCAGCATTGTCTCCTACGAATTTTGAAGAGTTATCTCTGTATGAGGTATAAACAGACCCTTCAATTTGGTTAGTACCACTACGCGTTACTGCATTGATTCCGGCACCAACAAAACCACTTTGTCTAACGTCAAAAGGAGCGATGTTTACTTGTAATTGCTCAATAGCATCAATAGAAATTGAAGTACTTCCCGTTCTTCCACCGGCTTGTGAATCACCTCCTAAGCCAAATCCGTTGTTTAAAATAGAACCGTCAACGGTAAAGTTGTTCAAACGAGAGTCTTGAGCACCAAAAGAACGACCATCACCTTGAGGGTTGTATTTGGTAATCGCAGCCATAGTACGAGCACCTGTAATTGGAATAGACTGTACTTCGCGTTTTGAGAATTGCTGAGCAGCTCCGGTACGGTCTTGGTTAAATGTACCTGCCTGAGTAGTTATTACAACTTCTTTTAAACTAGTTACATCATCACTAAGAACAGCATTAACAGCTGTTGAAGCTCCTAAAGAAGTATAAACATCTTTAGCTTCAAACGTAGTAAAGCCTACATACGAAATTTGTACAGAAAATGGACCTCCAGGTCTAACGGCAGGGATATTGTAATAACCGTTAGCGTTGGTAATAGAGAAATATTTCGTTCCCGATGGCATGTGCGTAATAGCAACGTTTGCCCCTATAACCGTTTCTCCTCCAGAGTCTTTAACAACTCCGTAAATAGTAGAAGTTGTAGTTTGTGCCATACTCAATGTAGAAATAAAGAGCATAAATAGCACAGCAAGTTGAGTAATTTTTTTCATTTAGTTATCGATTTTTTTCGTGTTGAAACTTGATTTTTAGGAGTCTAATTTCAACATTGTTAATTATCGCAAATATATATATTTGTCTAAATGGGCAATCTGCTAGATTTCAATATTATCAACATATTTTTTAACAAATATGCAAATTTAACATTATTTTAAGAAATATATTTCATTGAGATGGGGTTCTGAATTATGAATCTCTAAATTCATTGTTTTTGTGTGAGTTGCATAAAAAAACCTCTCTAGTTGAGAGGTTTCTTTTATACATAAAATGATGACTAGAAATTATAGCGTAAGCTTAAATTCCAAGTTCTTCCAAAGCCCCAGTATACTCTGTTGCCATCTGCAACACCATCAAACAATCTGTTATTTGATAAATATGTTCCTTTAGAAGGGTTTCTAGAATCAATTAAATCAGTTGGGTGAATATTAGTTTGAGATTCAGACATGTATAATTCATCAGCTAAGTTATTTACGTTGATTCTAATATTCATAGAATCATCGTTTTTGAATAACAACTTATATGAAAGACCTAAATCAATTAAACTATAACCAGGTAACTCTAAAGACCCTTTATGAGTTGGGTTTGTAAACGATTCTGCATCAATGGCAGCATATAACTTATCGTAATATGATTGGCTAATATCAAATTTTAAATTAGTAGCTAGTTCATAAACAAGACCTAATCTTAAGGATGTTTGCGCAGCATCGCCTACTTTAACACCGTCAAGGTAGAATGTAGCGTTTGAGGCTCCAACTACATTGTTGTTTCCGTCGTATTCTGTTCCTGTAACATTACCTTTATACTCCCAATTTCCTACTGAGAACATTCCTTCTACAGTTAATTTATTGAAACGCATGGTACTTTCAAACTCGATACCGGTGTGAACTTGTTCAATTCCTGCAAAGTTAATATAACCGTCTTGTCCAGTTCTGCTTTGTCTAAAGAATCTGTCTTTCCAAGAAGTTCTGTATAAGTTTAAATTAGCTCTGTATTTTTGAGATTTAAATCCATACCCAAATTCTAATCCTAGAATTTTTTCATTGGTTAATCCTTCGTTTACGTCATTATTGTTAAAATTAGGGAAAACAGCATTAAATAATGGTTGTTTTGAGTAGTAACCTGCGTTACCAAAAACATTATGATTTTCGTTAATATTATAGTTCAATCCTCCTTTGATGTTTCCACCCATTAAGGTTTCCCAATCTGATTTTTGCTCAGTTCCGTTATAATCACCTAAATTAAAATAATCAATTCTTTGGAATGATTGATTTGAAATACCTCCTTGTAAAAACACTGATACTTTATCTGTTTTATATTCTGCCTGACCAAAAGCTCCTAACCAACGAACTTTTCCGTCATTGTTGTATTCAATTTTTTCTTGATTATCAAGATTTATCCATGGATTCCAGCTTGGTGTTGGAGCAACTAAATCGGTGATTGTTCTGTTAGGATTATTTTTATCTGTATTATCTAAATAGTTATCAGCTCCTAATAAATCAGATACAACTCTGTAATGTAATCCTTCATATGTTCTACCGTCTACACCTAAATCCCAGCTAAAGTTATCATTTACATCTTTGTGGAAATTAGCAATTACCCCATACCAGTTGTGTGAGTTCATAGACGATCTTCTGGTCATACCGTTAGAGCTGGTATTAACAAAACTAGTTCTAGTAGCTCCCCATTCAGGAACTGATCCCCCGCTGTTCCATTTTACGATGTCATCAAATCTTACAAGACCATTCGCATCTCTTAATCTGTAATCAAAGTCGCGAATACCATTAATTCGTCCAATTGGGCCTGATCCGCCACCACGCCCCCATGAGCCGTAAAATACAGAAGATAAGTTAGCGGTTTCGCTAAGTTTCCAATCCCAGTTTAACGACATTACAGGCTTGTGGTAGAAATTTCTTCTGAAAGAAAATTCTTTTCCGTTTAAATAACCCCAAGCATCATTAAATTTTGGATTTGGTTCGCCGCCACTTCCATAATCTTGGTAGCGCCAAATTTCAATTGCTCTTGAGTGTTGGTGATGCCATTGTGGAGCACCTGTAAAAGTGAACATTAAGGAATGAGCATCATTTAAGCGTTTTCCTAAACCAATAAAATAGTTATGACCTTCAAAAGCAGTACCATCAGTATATCCATCACCAGTAGTTCTGCTAAATAATAATGAAGCAGATAAACCATTATCCATTAATCCGGTAGAATACGAGAATACATATTTTTGATAGTTATCATTACCGTACATAGTTGCAATTGATCCGCCTTCTTTTTGATCAGACGTTCTGGTTAAAACGTTAATTGTACCACCTACAGAAGAAATCGCTAATTTAGATGAACCTAAACCTCTTTGAACTTGCATAGCCGATGTAACATCTGATAATCCGGCCCAGTTACTCCAGTAAACCCAACCGTTTTCCATATCGTTAACAGGCATACCGTTAATCATAACCGCTGTATTTCTTTGGTCAAATCCACGAATGTTAATACGTGCATCACCAAATCCACCTCCTGATTTTGTTGCATAAACCGATGGTGTTCTGTTTAAAATTTCAGGAAATTCTTGAGTTCCCAGGCGCTCAATAATTTCTGTAGCTTTAATGGTAGAAACTGCCACAGGTGTTTGGCGTTCTTTAGCAATATCTACTACTCCAGTAACTACTACTTCATCCAAGGTTTCAGCAGATGGATTAAGTGTAATTTTTCCTAAGCTAGAAGAACCTGTGAATTTAACTGCTTTAGTTTCAAATCCAACAAAGGAAACTTCAATTGTTCCTGAAGTTTTTTCTAAGGTTATGGTAAAATTACCATCAAAATCAGTTGAGGTACCTTTGGTAGTACCTTTAACTACAATTCCGGCGCCAGGTAATGGCATGCCAGCATTGTCGATAACAGTTCCGGTTAGTTTTGTTTGCCCGTAAATAGTTGCAGATGAGAAAATTAATGCCGCTATTAAAAGCAATCTTGTAATTTTGTTCATTTTTATTTGTTTTAGATTTTATAAGTTAAAACTTATAAAACGTGTTTATTAACCTCAAAAATAAACATATCTACAAAAAATATTCTATAAGTTTATAAATTGTTATTAACAATTTTTTAACATAATAATAGTGTTATAAAATTATGGTAGTGTAGCCCTATTATCCTTTATAAATTTTGTTGGCTAATTCTTTACCCAATTCAACACCAAACTGATCAAAGCTATAAATGTTCCACATAATACCTTGAACAAATATTTTATGTTCGTACATAGCAATTAGCATCCCTAAATTAAAAGGTGTAAGTTTATCAAAAAGGATAGTGTTGGACGGTTTGTTTCCTTCAAAAACCTTATATGGTAAAAGCGATTCAATTTGATTGAACTGCCCCGAAACCTTCATGTCTAAATGAACTTCTTCTTTGGTTTTCCCTTCTTTTAAGGCCTGAATCTGGGCATAAAAATTAGCCATTAATTTATCGTGATGTTCGGTTAAGCCGTACAATGATTCTTTAAAACCTATAAAATCGGCAGGAATTAATTTGGTGCCTTGGTGCAGCAATTGCATAAATGCGTGCTGCGAATTGGTTCCTGTACTTCCCCAAACAATTGTTCCTGTTTGGTAGTTAACTGGTTCTCCATTTCTATCGATTGATTTGCCGTTGCTTTCCATGATAGCTTGTTGTAAGTAAGGTGCTAGACTCTTTAAATACTCGGTATAAGGCAAAATCACTTCGGTCTCCGATTTAAAAAAGTTGTTGTACCAAATACTAATCAGCGCTAATACAACTGGTATATTTTTTTCAAATGGGGTATTTTTAAAATGTTGATCCATTTGATTCGCTCCTTTTAACAATTGCTTAAAATTATTAAAACCAACTGCTAGAGAAATAGATAGACCTACAGCACTCCAAAGCGAAAAACGGCCGCCAACCCAGTCCCACATCGGAAAAATATTTTCATCAGCTACACCAAACTCTTTTACCATGGTTAAATTGGTAGACACCGCAACAAAATGCTTTTTAATGTCGTTTTCTGTTGCGCATGTTAAAAACCATTTTTTAACAGTAAGTGCATTGGTTAAGGTTTCTTGTGTAGTAAATGTTTTAGATACAATGATGAAAAGTGTTGTTTCTGGATTTAATTTTTTTAAGGTTTCCTGCACATGATCGCCATCGATGTTGGAAATGAAATGAATATTTAACGGTGTTTTATAAAACTTTAAGGCTTCAACCACCATTTGCGGTCCGAGGTCAGATCCGCCAATTCCAATATTTACCACATCAGTAATAGTTTTACCACTAAATCCTTTCCAATTACCATTTAAGACTTCATCGGTAAACTGTTTAATTTTATCCAATGTTTGTCCAATTTCTAATGAGATGTTTTTGTTTTCGATTAAAATTTCTTGCTGAGAAAAATCGCGCAAAGCAGTATGCAGAACTGCTCGTTTCTCGGTAACATTTATTGTATCGCCTTTAAAATAGTATTGAATAGCACTTGCTAAATCGGTTTCAATTGCCAGTTGATTTAATAGTTGTAATGTTTTTCTATCAATTCTATTGTTTGATAAATCAACTTCTAAGTTTTCTAATTGCAACTTGAAATCATTTTTTCTATTAGGATTTTTTTCTGATAAGGTTCTTAAATGAAGGTTTTTAATTTCATTAAAATGAGCAAGTAAATTTACCCAAGCAGTAGTTTTTGTTGGGTTGATATTCTTTAGTGCCATAAATTTTTAGCTTTTAATATTTTTATACGGAATTGAATCAAGTGTTTTTTTAACCGATTGAATATAAGTTAAATACTGTTCTTTGTATTGCTGTTTGATTGGGTCTGATGCTGGCATTTTCTCTCGTAAAGGATCTACTTCGGTACCGTTACGGGCGAAGCGATAACAAACATGCGGACCAGATGTATTGCCAGTCATACCAACTTTTCCAATAACCTGACCTTGCCTAACGCGTTCACCAACACGAACCAATCGTTTACTCATGTGTAAATATCCGGTAGTATAGGTAGAGTTATGTCTAATCTTTACGTAATTTCCATTACCACCTTTATAAGCCGATTCGATAACAGTACCATCTGCAGTTGCTAAAATTTCACTACCTATAGGTGCGGCAAAATCGGTTCCACGATGTGCTCTAACCACACCGTATAACGGTATTTTTCTGCGTAAGTTATAACGTGATGAAATACGACTGAATTTAAGCGGAGCTTTTAAAAACGGACGACGCATAGTATTACCTACTTCGTCGTAAAATTCGTTATATTTTTTAGTTGAATCAGTTTTGTAGCCAAAGGCATAATATGTTTTACCGGCATGCTCAAAGGTAGCGCCTATAATTTTACCCATTCCTGCGTAAATAGTGTCGTTGATATACTTTTCTTCGTAAATGATTTTAAATTTATCATCTTTTTGTAAGCGGAAGAAGTCGATGGTCCAAGCATAAATTTCTGATAATTCATGTGCAACTACATAATTCATTCCTTCTTCTTCAATAGTTTCACTTAATGAGCTGTTTATTACGCCAGATGATTTTCGGATAATAGTCTTTACAGGTTTTTTGGTATTTAGCGATTTTACAGTTTCATTTTTAAAATTGATAACGGAATAATTTATTTTATCGTGTTCGTATATAAAAACCTGCGCTTTTTGAATAGAATCTTTTGAAGCGAGTATGGTATAGGGTTGTCCAATTTTTAATTTTCGAACATCAAAAGTTTCTTTTATAGAGGTTACTATTTTGTCGATTTCTGGGTAAGAAACATTGTGGCGTGTTAGCAATGAACCAAAATTTTCTCCAGATCTAATAGTATCTTTTACTACATGAAAATTGTTAAGTATAAACCCGTATTCTCTAATAATTTTTATTTTATCTGCTGCATCTTCTAAAGAATTTTGAGAATCTTTACTGCACGAAAAAAAGAAAAATAAGAGTAAAAGGGGAAGTAATCGTTTCATTAGTTGTTTTAAATAAATATTTCTACATTAAATCACAAGTGTGTAAAAATACAATTTATTTACTAAAAATAATGTTAAAAGGGTTTGATAATCCTCTATATTCATCCAAATCGGCTTTTAAGGCACCCACAACCAATGATGCTTTTATTCTGATTGGTATTTTGTTATCATCGTCTGAAATCCAAACAGTTAAACTTTCATTTTCTTTAAATACACGACCTGCCTGAACGTAAGGTCTAAATTTCAAACATTGCACATTACCAAACTTTGTATTGATAATTTCACGGTCTAAGAGTTTAAGTTTAAATAAGTTTGTTTCTCCATCAAAGAATAAATTTACAGCAATTTCATCGCCGTTTTTAAAGTTTGAAAAATCTTTGTTTCTCAAAAAATAAAAGGAAGAAACCATATCATGAACCTCTGAAGGAATTTTATATATTTCATTGGTTTTTCTTTTATGGTCTTTCACGTTTACTTCTTTTTTTTGAAAATCGAAGTATTTATCTCTGCTAATGATATATCCACCTTCATCAACTCTTCTAATAAAATGGATCGGGAGTTTAGTTTCTTTATCAAAATACGATTGATAGTTATCTTCTACTTTAAAAAATACTTTTGCAACGCCTGTTGTCCAGCCATTACCGTTAACGTGATAAGCATTTTTTCCGTTTTTAGGTACTTCTTTTAATTCTAAACTTGCATAGCCAGCGTTTACCAGTCCGTAATGGATTCTAAATTTTAGCCATTCTCCATCTTTAAATGCAGGTTTGGTTTGAGCAACCAAAGAAGAGAAGCTTATTATAAGTATTAATAAAAAAGGTATTTTTTTCATCAACATCAATTTAGAGTTAACCTCATATTCAATTATCATTCCAAAGATAATAATAACCGCTGTGATAGATTTATGGTTAAGTGATAAAATGAAAAGGACAGTATTTTTACTGTCCTTTTTTAAAATAAAATCGTTTAAATATTGTTGTATTCAATAACCCGTTTAATTTGTGGAGCATAGCGTTTAATGGTTTCTTCAACGCCATTTTTTAAAGTCATTTGGTTAATGTTGCAACTTTGACAAGCCCCTTCAAACTGTACGACAACTTCTTCTTCTGAATTGATCTCTACAAGTTTAATGTCGCCACCATCAGCAATTAAATACGGTCTAATCTCTTCGAGGGCATTTTCAATAATTGGTTTTAACTCATCAGATGTAAACATAATCAACATTATTTAGTGCTGCAACCACTCATATTGGTAATTTTTACAATCTCCGTAGGAGGTAATTCTTCATTACGTTTTATAAGTTGTGTAAGCATGTTTTTAGTTATTTCTGTAAAGGCAATTTCAATAGGCGAATTGGTTTTTAGTGCAACGGGTTGCCCTAAATCGCCTCCTTCTCTTACACTTTGTACAAGAGGTACTTCGCCTAAGAAAATAGTATCAATGTCTGCGGCAAGTGTTTTAGCTCCATCTTTTCCAAAAATGTAATACTTATTTTCTGGTAATTCTTCAGGAGTAAAATAGCTCATGTTTTCAACAATACCTAACACTGGTACATTGATTGATTGCTGTTTAAACATGGCAACTCCTTTTTTGGCATCGGCTAAAGCAATGTTTTGTGGCGTACTAACTATTACTGCTCCACTCACTGGAATTGATTGAACTATGGATAAATGAATATCGCCAGTGCCAGGAGGTAAATCAATTAATAAGAAATCTAATTGACCCCAATTGGTTTCAAAAATCATTTGATCTAATGCTTTTGAGGCCATAGCTCCACGCCAAATTACCGCTTCGTTGGGATCTAAGAAAAATCCTAAAGAAGAAATTTTAACTCCGTGATTTTCTATAGGTTTCATCATAGATTTTCCGGCAACATCTACAGATAACGGACGCTCAGTAGCTACATCAAACATGATTGGAATGGAAGGACCGTATACATCAGCATCTAAAATTCCAACTTTAAAGCCCATTTTAGATAGGGTTACCGCAATATTTGCTGTAACAGTTGATTTTCCTACGCCACCTTTACCAGAGGCGATGGCAATAATGTTTTGAATTCCCGGAACTTCCTTGCCTTTAATCTGAGGAGCTTTTGGTGGAACAACTGCATTAACAGCAACCTTAATATTTAACGTATTGTCTAACTGTAATATAGCGTCAATAATATCATTTTCTACTTTTTTCTTGGCTTGTAATGAAGGGTTGCCAATGGTAACATCAATATCGATGTCTTTACCAAAAACTTGAATGTTTTTTATTGATTGACTTTGAATTAAGTTTTTTCCGTCTGGAGCTGTAACTTTTTCTAAAGCGTTTAATATGTTTTGTTTTGTAATACTCATACGTTCTTAATTATACTCATTCTAAATTGCAAATATACTGAGTCTAAATTAAAATAAGAAGTATTGGTCAATTTTTAAACAAAAGAAATAATTGTATGATTTATAGATTTATGGAAGGATCCCAAAAAAGCTCAGAAAAATTTAATATTTGATTGTTTTTAATTAGCGCTCCTTCGTTTTCTAATAGCTGCTGCATTAAGTTGGTGCCTTCGAAATGATGTTTACCTGTTAGTAAACCGTTTCGGTTTACCACGCGATGGGCAGGAATATCATTATGCTGATGCGAGGCATTCATAGCCCATCCCACCATACGCGCCGATTTTTTTGCACCTAAAAATTGGGCAATGGCGCCGTAAGAAGTTACTTTTCCGTACGGAATTTGACGAACAACTTGGTAAACTTTTTCAAAAAATGAATCGGATGAACCCATGATAACGCTTAAAAGTTAAGTTTAAACTTAATATAAGTAATGGGTTTTTCTTTTTCTAAATATTGTTTTTCGTAAAAAGTTTGGGTGTCTACCACATCTGTTGGAATGTGATTATTGTTGTAGATATCATGATGAGCATACAAGACCTCATGTGTCGAGTTTTCAAGCAATCCCAAAGTATAACCGTGTAAAAATTCGCTATCGGTTTTTAAATGAATTATTCCATCTTTTTGAAGGATGGTGTTGTATTTTTTTAAAAAATCTAAATTGGTTAAACGGTGCTTGGTACGTTTGTATTTTATCTGCGGATCAGGAAACGTAATCCATATTTCGCTCACCTCATCAGGCGCAAAACAGTATTCAATAAGTTCTATTTGGGTTCTGATAAATGCCACATTCAACAATTGATCTTCAATTGCCGTTTTAGCACCGCGCCAAAAACGGGCTCCTTTAATGTCGATACCTATGTAATTTTTATCCGGATTTTTTTTAGCCAAATCAATTGTGTACTCACCTTTCCCACAGCCGAGTTCTAAAACAATAGGATTGGTATTTTTAAAATAAGTATGCCAATTCCCTTTTTGAGGAAAATGATTAAAAATTTCTTCCCTCGTTGGTTGAAATACATTTGCAAACGTTTCATTTTCTTTAAAACGTTTCAGTTTATTTTTACTTCCCACTAAATTTAATTGAAACTAATTATTAGCTGCTTTTTTATGCTTAGTTAATTGGTTTAACCAATACGCTGTAGCTATTAAAGCGATGATAATAAAAATACCGCTTACCGTGTTTTGAATCCACCAATTATCTAATGAACGAATGGCATCAAACGGATAAAACAATACTTCGGTAAAAAAATATTCAATAGCTGAAAAAATGCTTTTTACTGTCATAACTTATGTATATTTACAATCGCAAAAGTATAAAATATAGTTATGTTAGCCAATTTTTTAAGTAAAACACGTCCTATAAATTATGTGTTTATATTAACATTATTGCTACTTTCTTTTTGTATTCACACCTTGCCAGGCTATTTTGTTAATTTTAAATGGGTTAATATTATTACCATTTTGGCAAATTTAGCAGGACTTTTTTTTATGGTATTGCTTATTAATTTTGTTATTAGAAAAAACCTGCTTACCAAAGATAATTCGTTCGCTTTATTTTTAATTGTGTTGTTTTTTTTGATGTTTCCTAAAACAATGCAATGGACTAACGCATTTATTTCTAATGTTTTTTTACTGATTACTTTGCGAAGAGTATACAGTTTAAGAAACAATACACGTATAACTGTTAAATTATTTGATGCCGGATTTTGGCTTGGAATTGCCTTTTTATTTCTTAATACAACTTTAATTTTCTGGCTAATACTGTTTTTTGGAATGTTAGTTTACGGTAAGCAGAATATTAAAAATGTACTGGCCTCCATTTTTGGCATCGCAACACCGGTTTTTTTATTTTACGTATACTGTTTGATTTCAGAAAAATTGAGTTTATTTAATCAGTTAGCAATATTTAACTATTCATTTGATTTTACATCACTTGGAACCGTTACTTTAATTCTAACAACTGCAGTTTTAATAGCAACCGTTTTTTGGTCAGCTGTTAATGTTACTTCAGGATTGCAAAGAGTGAATCAAAAACATAAAGCCACCTGGTATCTGATGCTATTAAATTTATTGATAGCAATTGCGGTTTCTATAATGCAGACAGAAAAAAATGGCAGTGAATTTATTTTTGTTTTTTTTCCTGCCAGTGTCATTATTGCCAATTATTTTCAAAAAGAAAAAGACAAATGGTTTAAAAACTTTGTAATTTATCTATTGTTTTTTACTGCTTTGAGTGCCTTTTTTTTATAGTTTTTTACCAAAAGCCAAGTCGCCCGCATCGCCTAAACCCGGAATAATATAACCGTGATCATTGAGTTTTTCATCAACAGTTGCAATCCAAAGGTGCACGTTGTTCGGAAAATTATTTTTGATGTTGTCTATCCCGGTTTGAGAACCAATTACACTTACAATATGTACTTCTTTTGGTGTTCCGTGATTTTTTAAACCTTCAAACACACTGATGAGCGATTGTCCTGTTGCGAGCATTGGATCGGCTAGTATAAGGATTTTATTTTCAAGCGATGGCGATGCAAAGTACTCAACTACGATTTCAAATTCTGTTTCTGAAGTATGTTTTCTATAAGCCGAAATGAAGGCATTTTCCGCATCGTCAAAATAATTTAACAAACCCTGATGCAGCGGTAATCCGGCACGCAAAATGGAACACAAAACAATGTTGTTTTCAAATTTATTTACGTTTTTTATTCCTAAAGGAGTTTGAACATCCGAAGCGTTGTAGTGTAACATTTTGCTGAGTTCATAACTCATAATTTCCCCGATGCGTTCAATGTTTCTTCTAAAACGCATCGAATCTTTTTGAATTTCTACATCGCGTATTTCTGATATAAATTTATTGAGAATCGAATTTTCTGAATCGAATTTGTGAATAATCATTATGAATTAATTTTTTACAAAAATAAGTTTAATAACTCAATTCAACTATTTCTTCCACCTTTTTTAAGTCGATATTTTTATGCTCTCCCAATCCAATCCATCCTCTGGTTTTAAAACGATTGGTAATAATTTTAGCTGTTTCCTTATAATCTGAAGTATACTTTGACAGCGATGTCTCAACTCCCAAAAGTTGATAAAATTCTTGTGTTTTTTCAATTGCTTTTTGAGCAATTTCATCATCCGAACCAGTTAAATTCCAAACGCTTTTTCCGTATTGAGCCAACTTTTCTTTTTTATCGTTAAACTGTACTTTATATAAATTAGGTCCGATTACCGCCAGCGACTGAGCATGATCTAATCCGTGAAGTGCTGTTAACTCGTGCCCAATCATATGTGTAGCCCAATCGGTTGGCACACCACGTGATAACAAACCGTTTAGGGCCATGGTGCAACACCACATAAAGTTCGATGCTAAGGTGTAATTAGTTTGGTCTTTGATAATTTTTGGCCCAATTTCAATCAAGGTTTTTAAAATACTTTCGGCAAATCGGTCTTGCAAATAGGCGTTTGCCGGATAGGTAACATACTGTTCCATCACATGAACGTATGCATCAATTACTCCGTTTTGAAGTTGGCGCTTTGGTAAGGAATAAATGGTGGTTGGATCAGTAATTGAAAACTTAGGAAAAAGCAACGGGCTTCCAAAAGCTAGTTTTTCATCGGTATCTTTCTTTGAAATCACCGAACCTGAATTCATCTCAGATCCGGTTGCAGGAAGTGTTAAAACAGTTCCAAATGGTAAAGCGCTTTTAACTTTTGCTCCTTTTGCCAAAATATCCCATGGATCTATTCCTTCATAGTTCACCGCTGCACAAATAAACTTAACGCCGTCAATTACAGAGCCACCTCCAACGGCTAAAACAAAATCAATATTGTTTGCTTTAATAATAGTCACGGCTTGTATTAAGGTTTCGTATGTTGGATTTGCTTCGATTCCGTTAAACTCTATATATTCATAATTGGCTAGTGCTTTGATTACGTTTTCATACACACCGTTTTTTTTGATGCTTCCACCTCCATAAGCCATTAAAATTTTACTCTCTTTAGGAATTTCGGCGGCAATTTTATCGTATTGATTTTGACCGAATATCAATTTAGTTGGATTGTATAATTCAAAATTTAGCATAACTTTTTTATATGGATCTATACAAATTTACAATTTTCGCTTCAATTTTCAGTTAGATAAATTATTGCATCTTTGCCTAATAAATAAATTTATGCAAAGTAGAAACATTGCTATTATTGCTGCTTTAATTGCCACCTCAATATACGGGATAACGTTTACCGTTGCTAAAGATGTAATGCCTTTGCACATTAAACCATTCGGATTTATCGCAGTTAGAGTGGGGGTAGCCACAATTTTATTTTGGATTTTAAGCAGCCTGTTGTTTAAAGGCAAAAAAATTGATTCGAAAGATTTTATCAGAATTTTTGCTGCAGCCATGTTTGGCGTTGCTATTAATATGCTGTCATTTTTTAAAGGGCTGAGTTATACCACCCCTATAAATGCTGCCGTAATTATGGCAACTGCACCAATAATGGTTTTTGTTTTTTCTATTTTTATTTTGAAAGAGAAAGTACTTGCGCGTAAGGTGCTAGGAATTGCCGTGGGTTTAATAGGAACTTTAATTTTAATTCTATACGGTAAATCGTCTGACATTGTTGGAGAAAATATTGCATTGGGAAATTCGTTGGTATTTTTAAATGCCACTTCATACAGTTTATATTTAATTATAGTTAAGAAACTTACAGAGAAATACCATCCGTTAACTTTTGTAAAGTGGATTTATTTGTTCGGATTCTTCTTGGTATTGCCTTTTGGTTACCAAGAATTTTCAGAAGTAAAATGGCACACACTAACATTTGACATCTGGTGGAAAATTGGATTTGTAGTTGTGCTATCAACTGTTGTTACCTATTTGTTTAACCTTTTTGCCTTAACAAAATTAAAACCAACAACCGTTAGTATTTTTATATATTTACAACCTGTAATTGCAACCATATACGCATTGTCTGTTGGAAGCGATTCGCTTAATATGGTAAAAATTATTGCAACTGTTTGTATTTTTATTGGAATTTATTTGGTTAGTGTTAAGTTTAAAAAGAGAAAAGGAGCCTTACAATAATTTCCTTATAAAAAAGAATTAATTTATTTAAAATATCTACTTTATCGATGGATTATCAAATATTAATTTCCAATATTACCAACCCAACTTTATTGTTTTTTGCTTTAGGAACTTTTGCAGCACTGGTAAAAAGTGATTTACAAATTCCCGAATCGTCGGTTAAATTTATTTCGCTGTATTTGTTATTTGCCATTGGCTTTAAAGGTGGACAGGAATTAGCTCACAGTGAATTTACCAGTGAAATTTTATACTCATTATTATTTGGATTGTTTTTATCGGCCATTATTCCGTTTTACACTTTTTTTATATTAAAAAAGAAATTAAGCATAAGTGATTCTGGAGCAATAGCTGCTGCATATGGATCTGTTAGTGCGGTTACGTTTGTTGCTGCAGTTTCCTATCTAGAGGCTCAAAATATGCATTTTGGAGGTCACATGGTTGCAGTTATGGCCTTGATGGAGTCGCCGGCTATTATTGTTGGAGTGATTTTGATGATGAATTTTGACAGAGAAAATAAAAACGGAGTTAGTTTAAAATCAATTTTACATCATTCGTTAACTAATGGAAGTGTATTGATGATTTTGGGAAGTATTTTAATTGGACTTATCGCCGATACCAAACAAGCTGAAGGTATTAAACCCTTTACAACCGATATTTTTAAAGGATTTTTAGCGATATTTCTTTTGGAGATGGGAATGGTTACTGCCAAACGATTTTCAGGATTTATGAAATACGGACTTTTTGTTACTGTATTTGCAATAGTAATGCCCGCTATTAACGGAGTTATAGTTGCCTATGCCAGTCAGTTTGTAACCCAAGACATCGGTAACCGATTTATTTTTGCCATCCTTGCGGCAAGTGCTTCTTACATTGCTGTTCCTGCAGCTATGCGACTTGCAGCACCAAAGGCCGATCCTGGTTTATATGTTCCTATGGCGCTTGGAATTACCTTTCCTTTTAATATTACTTTAGGGATGCCGTTATATTTTATGGTTATAAACGCCTCCACTTAAAAAATTTAACAATAACTTTGGCACAAATTATTTTTTTGAAATAACTTGTGATATATGAAAGCATCTGAAGCTATAAAATTACTAAAAGAAGGAAACCTTCGGTTTGTAAACCATAAGTTAGAAAACTTAACCAAAGGAATTATTGATTGTGACCATTTAGTTCACGGTCAAAACCCATTTGCTGCTATCGTTGGATGTTCAGATTCTCGTGTTCCTACCGAAATGATTTTTGATACCCGATTAGGCGATTTATTTATCATTAGAAATGGCGGCAGTGTTGCAAACCGTACACAAATAGCTAGCGTTGAATATGCCGTTTTAAAATTAAATTTAGAATTAATTGTGGTGCTTGTGCATCAAAACTGTGGCGCCGTTCAGGCTGCAGTTGAATATGAATACGTAAGTGAAAACATGGATTATATGCTACGCCAACTCAGAGCGTTGGTTCATGAAACAGAAGATAAATCGATCGAAAATATTACCAAGTTAAATGCATTTAAATCGATCGAAAATTTGATGCAAAAATCAAAGATTATAAAAACAAAAGTAGAAGAAGGTAATGTGGTAATTGTACCTGCTTATTATGAAATTTCTACAGGGCAAGTGTATTTTTTATAATCAAAAATTTAAAATGGCTAAAGCAAATTCAAATCAACCAGAAGAAAATAAATGGGACACAACAATTGATGTTGATTTATCAATTGCAGTTGATTTGTTAAACCAAGATGAACTTGTTTCCATTCCCACCGAAACAGTTTATGGATTGGCAGGGAATGCTTTTAGCAAAAAGGCAATTCAGAAAATTTATGAGGTAAAACAACGTCCGGTTAGCAATCCGCTTATTGTGCATGTGGCCGATAGCTCTAAAATTAAAGAATTAGCCGAAGACATTCCGCCAATGGCGTGGGTTTTATTAGAGCATTTTAGTCCAGGACCCTTAACTTTATTACTTCCCAAAAAGAAAATAATATTGGATGAGGTAACCTCTGGTTTATCCGAAGTGGCCGTTCGAATACCAAATCATTCTTTAACACTCGAACTGCTAAAAAAATTAGATTTTCCATTGGTTGCTCCAAGTGCCAATCCGTATGGATACATCAGCCCAACTAAGCCTGTACACGTTTTAAAACAATTAGGCGGTAAAATACCGTATATCTTAGACGGCGGTAACTGCAGCAAAGGAATTGAATCTACAGTGCTTGGTTTTGATCAAGGAAAACCTGTTATTTATCGACAAGGGGCTATTAGCATGGAAATGATTCAAGAGTTGGTAGGCGATGTCATTATTAAGGACCACGAAAAGGAAAAACCATTAAGTCCGGGGATGGTGCCGCATCATTATTCACCCCATACCAAATTAATTTTAACTGATTTTTTGGAAGTTGAAGCAAAGAAATATGCAGAGAAAGAAATAGGTATCATATCATTTAAAGAAAAATTACCATTTATTTCCAATGAAAATCAAATTATTTTGAGCAAAACTGGAAACCTAAACGAAGCTGCACAAAATTTATACAATGCCCTACATCAATTGGATGAAATGAACCTGCAGTTAATAATTGCAGAAAAACTTCCTAATTATGGTATTGGTAAAGCTGTAAACGATCGCTTAACAAGAGCATCTTATACTAAGGATTAGCGCTCATTAGTTGGAATTCTATTTTCTTTTCGATTTAGAAAACTACTTAAATGAAAATACACCGAATTATTTCTGTTAAAATCAGTATTTTTAGGGTCTCAAATTCATAGTTATGATTCAATCAATGACTGGTTATGGCAAGTCTGTAGTGCAATTGCCGAGCAAAAAAATAACCATCGAAATAAAATCACTCAATAGTAAAAATATTGATTTTAATGTGCGTGTGCCCGCATACTACCGCGAAAAAGAATTGGATATGCGCAGAGCAATAACCAATAAATTAGAACGCGGAAAAATTGATTTCTCAATTTTTGTTGAATTAACAGCCGAAGATACTGCTGCAAAAGTTAACAAACCCATAGTGTTAGCTTACATGAATCAGCTAAAAGAAATTGCTGATGCACAAGAATTTGATTTACTTAAGATAGCGGTTAAATTGCCCGATGCACTAAAGATTGATCGCGAAGAATTAGATGAAACCGAGTGGGAGCAGGTTGATAGGGCTTTGGAAGAAGCCTTGCAACGAATTGTTCAGTATCGTTTAGACGAAGGCACTGTTTTACTTAAAGAGTTTGAAATGCGTATTTCAAATATTAGTAAACTGCTCGAAAAAGTTGTCAATCTAGATACGGCAAGAGTTCAAAAAATAAGAGAGCGGATATCCAATTCTTTAAGTGAAATAATAGCCGATTTTGACCAGAACAGACTAGAACAAGAACTTATTTTTTATCTGGAAAAACTTGATATTACTGAGGAAATTGTGCGTTTAAAAAATCATTTAAATTATTTTGTTGACGAGTTAAAAAGTGATGAGTCAAATGGTAAAAAATTAGGTTTTATTTCGCAGGAAATGGGAAGAGAAATCAACACCTTAGGCTCCAAAGCCAATGATGCCCCGATGCAAAAAAAGGTGGTTATGATGAAAGATGAGTTAGAAAAAATTAAAGAACAACTGTTAAACGTACTATAATAGTTATGGAAAGTAACGGAAAATTGATTGTTTTTTCGGCACCTTCGGGTTCTGGTAAAACAACCATTGTGCATCATTTGTTAACCCATCCAGAATTAAAATTAGATTTTTCAATTTCTGCTACATCCAGACCCGCAAGAGGGCAAGAGGAAAACGGCAAAGACTACTATTTTATCTCGGCCGATGAGTTTAAAAAGCACATCGAAAACCATGATTTTATCGAGTGGGAAGAAGTGTATAAAAACAATTTTTACGGTACTTTAAAATCTGAAATACGACGTATTTGGAGTAACGGTCAACATGTTATTTTTGATATCGATGTTAAAGGCGGATTAAACATCAAACAGCAATTTCCTGAACAAACGCTGGCAATTTTTGTTCAGCCACCTTCGTTGGAAGAAATGGAATCGCGCTTGCGAAACCGTCAAACCGATACCGAAGAAAAGATTCAGGAACGTGTTGCCAAAGCTTCAAAAGAAATGGTTTTTGCAAAAGACTTTGACATAATTTTATTGAATGATGACTTAGAAACCGCCAAAAACAAAGCTTATATGTTGGTTTCAGATTTTTTAAATCAATAATTGCAGCATGAAAATTGGTCTTTACTTCGGAACCTTTAATCCAATTCATATCGGACATCTTATCATTGCGAATCATTTAGCTGAAAACACTGATTTAGATGAAATATGGTTTGTTGTAACACCACACAGTCCGTTTAAAGAAAAAAAGACTTTACTTGATAATCATCACCGCCTAGCCATGGTACAATTAGCCATTGAGCAATTTCCAAAATTAAAAGCATCAGATATTGAATTTAAGTTGCCAAAACCTTCATATACTTTTAAAACACTGGCATATATCTCTGAAAAATACCCGCAACATACCTTTAGTTTAATTATGGGTGCTGATAATTTGAACGGTTTGCACAAATGGAAAAATTATGAAACCATTTTAGAAAATCACGATATTTATGTGTATCCACGAGTAGCAAAATGTGATGACCTTTTAGAAGCCGTTTATAACCATAAAAATATTAACAGGGTTGATGCCCCTATTATTGAAATATCGGCAACGGCAATAAGAACTGCTATAAAAAATAAACAAAATGTTTTGCCGTTATTACCTTACAAAGTTTGGAAGTATATCGATGAAATGAATTTTTATAAAAAGTAACTAAAAATGAATTGTATCTTTGCATACGTATGAAAAACATCTTAAAAGATAGAATTAAAAAGAAAAAGCTTAAGCATAAATTAACTGATAAGTATCGGTTGGTAATGCTTAATGAAGATACTTTTGAAGAACGGTTTTCATTAAAGCTTTCGCGATTAAATGTTTTTGTATTGGGAAGTTTATTTATTATTTTTTTAATTGTAAGCACATCTATATTAATTGCTTTTACCCCAATACGCTATTATATTCCTGGGTATTCATCGGCAGAACTAAAAACTCAAGCTACCAATTTAGTGTATAAAGTAGATTCTTTACAAAACGTAATTTACTTAAATGACATTAAAATGGAAGCAATGCTGCCTGTTATTAAAGGAGAAGACAAGGCTTCTAAATTTGTAGAAAAAGTAGATTCATTAGTCCAGCGCGATAGGTTATTGAAAAAGTCTGAAATTAATTTAAAACCTTCAAAAAAAGATTCCATTTTTAGAAACGATGTAGAAACTTCTGATCGATTTAACGTTTTTAACAATGCTTCAAGTAACCTTGATATTGTTTTTTTTGCACCGGTAAAAGGGTATATAACCAGTGGATATAATCCGAAAGAAAAGCATTATGCTGTTGATATTTCACTAAAGAAAGGAACACCAATTAAAGCTGTCGCAGACGGAACAATTATTTTTAGCGCTTGGACAGCAGAGTCAGAATACGTGTTAATTGTTGAACACAAAAAAGGATTTACTTCAGTATACAAACACAACAGTGTTATTTTAAAAAGACAAGGCGATGTAGTCAGAGCTGGTCAGGTAATTGCGCTGTCAGGCTCCTTAGGCGAACTAAGCACGGGTCCTCATCTTCATTTTGAGCTTTGGAGCGATGGATATCCTGTAAATCCTACAAATTATATGGCATTTGAATAATGGGTATTAAGTCATTTTTTGCAAAAGTTTATGCGCAAATAGAGAGGCGTAACATTCAACAATGGGCGGCAAATCCTGTTGAAACTCAAGAAAAAGTCTTGTCTCAGTTAATAAGTAAATCAAACCATACAGTTTTTGGGAAAGACCATAACTTCAATTCAATAAAATCGTACGAAGATTTTAAAAAACAAGTTCCCATTCGCGATTACGAAGAATTAAGGCCCTACATTGATAAGGTTGTCGCTGGCGAAAAGGATGTTTTATGGGATGGAAAACCTTTGTATTTTGCCAAAACATCAGGAACTACTTCGGGTACCAAATATATACCTATTTCTAAAGAAGGAATGCCGTATCAAATCAAAGCAGCTAAACAGGCACTGTTGATGTATATAGCCGAGACTGGCAATGCCGACTTTTTTGAAGGTAAAATGATTTTTCTTCAGGGAAGTCCGGTTTTGGAAACTAAAAATGGTATTAAAACTGGAAGATTATCTGGAATAGCCGCACATTTTATTCCATCGTACTTGCAAAAGAATCGCATGCCAAGCTGGGACACCAACTGTATTGAAGATTGGGAAACAAAAGTCAATGCTATCGTTGATGAAACCATAAACGAAGATATGCGTTTAATTAGCGGGATACCATCATGGGTTCAGATGTACTATGAAAAATTAGTCGAAAAAAGTGGTAAGAAAGTAGGGAGTTTATTCAAAAATTACCAACTCTTTGTGTATGGCGGAGTTAATTTTGAACCTTATCGAAATAAATTTGAAAAATTAGTTGGCAGAAAAATAGATTCCATTGAATTATTTCCTGCATCTGAAGGATTTTTTGCCTTTCAAGATTCTCAAAAGGAAAAAGGTATGTTGTTGTTGTTAAACAGCGGAATTTTTTATGAATTTATTCCGGTTGATGAGTTTTTTAATGAAAATCCAACCAGAATTTCAGTTGCTGATGTTAAGTTGGGAGTAAATTATGTTCTAATTCTCAATACAAATTCAGGTTTATGGGGCTATAATATTGGAGATACCGTAATGTTTACATCACTTAAACCTTTAAGAGTTATTGTATCAGGTAGAATAAAACATTATATTTCGGCATTTGGTGAACACGTAATTGCCAAGGAAGTTGAACACGCATTAAAAGAAGTGGTAGAAAATACCAACATCGCTATTAATGAATTTACGGTTGCTCCACAAGTAACGCCACAAGAAGGATTGCCGTATCATGAGTGGTTTATTGAATTTGAAAATGAACCACAGGATATGAACAATTTTATAGCATCACTCGATAAAAATATGCAAGATCAAAATTCGTATTATTTCGATTTAATTGAAGGTAAAGTGTTGCAAACCTTAAAAGTGAAAAAAGTAGTTAAAAACGGATTTCAGGAATATATGAAGTCTATAGGTAAATTAGGAGGTCAAAATAAAGTTCCGCGTTTATCCAACGATCGAAAAATTGCCGATAAGCTAAAAATTTACGAATGATGAAAGTTGTATCAACCAATATTGGAAAAAGAGAAATTCATAGCTGGAAAGGGAAAACAGCCGAAACAGGAATATTTAAAAAACCCACCATTTCACCTATTTTTTTAGATGTTGAAGATGTTGCTGATGATGCTGTTGTAGATCGAAAATACCACGGCGGTATTGAGCAGGCTGTTTATGCCTATAACTCAAATCATTATGAGTATTGGAAAAAGCTTTATCCACAACTCGATTTTAATTTTGGCATGTTTGGAGAAAATCTCACCATTGCTGATTTGGATGAAACTACCATTTGTATTGGTGATGTATATAAAATTGGCAATGCGTTAGTTGAAGTTACCAAGCCGCGTGAACCATGTTTTAAATTAATTTTTCGTTTTCAAGATGACGCCATCGTTACCCAATTCTGGAATACAAGCTTTTGCGGAGTTTATTTTAAAATCCTCGAAACAGGAAGCGTTTCTCAAGACGATGAAATGGTTTTAATAAAGAAGTCATCGAACATGAACACAATTGCTGAGGTGTACGAAAACCTAAAACCTAAGAAATAAAGGATTAGTTAATTACTCTTGGTATTCGCTGTGAAATTCCGGTAATGATTTCATACGAAATGGTTCCCGAACGGGCAGCCAAATCTTCTACATTTTCCTGTGAACTGAATACTAGTACTTCATCGCCTTCTTTGCACGCTATGTGTGTTACATCAACCATAATCATATCCATACAAACATTTCCTAAAATGTATGCCTTTTGCTTATTGATGGTAACATAACCCGCTTTATTTCCCAGATTTCGATGAAAACCATCGGCATGGCCAATAGGAATGGTAGCACTTTTTAGTGTTTCTGATGAAATAAATGCCCGGTTGTACCCTACTGATTCACCCGGATTTATAGTGTGAATTTGTGAAATTCTCGATTTTAACACTCCAACATTTTTAAGTTTTGAAGTTTCTGCAGCATCATTTCCAAAACCGTATAATCCAATACCTACGCGTACCATATCCAAATGCGCTTCCGGAAAATTAATGGTTCCAGAGGTGTTAGACAAGTGTAAAATGGGTTTACTGTTTAATTGCTCAGTAATCTGAGTAGCTATTTTTTTGAATGAATTAATTTGAAATAGTGTAAAATCACGCTCATTTAGGTCTTCACTGGCCACTAAATGCGAAAATAGCGATGTTAATCGTAAAATCGGATTGTTTTTTAGAATAGCAATAACGCTATCAACATCAGTTGCGCTGAACCCCAATCGGTTTAAACCGGTATTAAATTTAATGTGAATCGGATAGGAATCAACAGCTTCTTTATTTAAGATATTGATAAATTCATTTAGTACTCTAAAACTGTATAAATTGGGTTCTAACTGGTATGGAATTAGGTGATGCAATGTTTCGGTTTGCGGATGCAACACTAAAATAGGAAGTTTTATTCCTGCTTCGCGAAGCGCAATTCCTTCATCTATAAATGCAACAGCTAAATAATCAGCACCTTCTTGTTCTAAAATTTTAGAAATGGCAACTGATTCATTCCCATATGAAAATGCTTTAACAACTCCTAAAAATTTGGTGGTAGGTTTTATAATGGATTTAAAATACCTAAAATTGTGAATAATGGCATTTGAATCTATTTCTAGAACGGTAACATGAGTTTTATTCATGTGTTTCTTTTTTTGATTGTTCGCGCATGGCTTTGTAATATGCAGCACGACTTAAAGGCTCGTATTCTTGCGTTTCACCCAACATAACTAAATTGTCATTGGCCACTTTTCTAAAACTGTAATGCGCTAAATTTCCGGTTCTGGTACAAACGGCATGAACTTTAGTTACATATTCAGCAGTTGCCATAAGTGCAGGCATTGGACCAAACGGATTTCCTTTAAAATCCATATCCAAACCGGCAACTATTACTCTAATTCCTCGATTAGCCAGTTCATTACAAACAGAAACAATCCGATCATCAAAAAATTGTGCTTCATCAATTCCAACTACTTTTACATCTTCTGTCAATAATAAAATACTTTCGGATGAGGTAACCGGAGTTGAGCGAATTTCATTAGCA
>JAGXRT010000035.1 GCA_018335575.1 Bacteroidota bacterium
AATAACACTTAAAACTCCAGCCACTCTAAACACTGCACTATCTCTTCCCCAAGCTCTATCAGATAAGGAAGTACCCATAGCAACCATAAAAGTAACATAGGTTGTAGATAAAGGTAATTTTAATGAAGTTGCAAAAGCAATTAAAACCCCAGCTACCATTAAGTTTGTTGAAGCTCTTACCATATCAAATGCAGGCATTTCGTAGGTTTTATTTTTAGGTAAGTCTACTACTGGTTTTTCAAACTTGCTTTCGATCCAATTAGTAATAGGTTTAGGCATAATTTTATCAGATAATTTAGCCATCATAACAAAGAAACGTACAATTCCTCTTGCAAGCATGTTAGGTTCAAATCGTTCTGATCCATGGTCTTGTCTGGCTAAATTTACTTCAGTTGCGGCTACAGAACGTGCTTTTTTAGAAAACCACAACGTTAATACCATTACAATACCAGCCAAAAATAATAATAAGGTTGGGGTAGGAACTTTTTTACCTAATGCTTCCATACTAAATTGTGTGGCATCTATACCAGATCCAACCCAAATTTCATAGGAGTTATATGCAGCAATTGGCACCCCAATAAAGTTTACCAAATCATTACCCGCAAAAGCCATTGCTAAAGAGAAAGTACCAAATATGATAATTACTTTATAGATATTAACTTTAAAGAAACGAATTAATAGAAATGATATTAGAGTCCAAATTATAAAACCACCACCAAAAATCATCATTTTATTGTGTTCAAATGCATCGCCAAAAACATCAAATGAAGTGTCTTTAAAGCTTTTAAGCACAATAAAGTAAGTAATTGAAATTAGTGATAAACCGCCAAATACCGAAGCATAAATTTTAGGTTTTTTCTCAAAGTTAAATGTTAGTAGTAAACGTGTTATGTATTGAACAAGCATACCCGCTGTAAAAGCTACTACTACTGATGCCAAAATACCAAAAATAATTTCAGTAGCTTTTTCTGTATTGATGTAATTTAAGATATTGGCAGCTGTTTCTGAATCTGTTGCAGAAATTTTTATTAACGCCATAATTACTGCTGCTCCTAATAGCTCAAATACAATTGATACTGTTGTAGAAGTAGGTAAGCCAAGAGTATTGAATAAATCGAGCAGAATAATATCTGTTAACATTACTGCCATGAAAATTATCATGATTTCATTAAAGTAAAATTCGCCAGGAACAAAAATTCCTTTTCTTGCAACTTCCATCATTCCGCTAGAAGTTGCTGCTCCTAGAAATATACCAATACTTGCTACAATTAATATTGTACGCATTGAAACTGCTTTAGAGCCAATAGCCGAGTTTAAAAAGTTAACAGCATCGTTACTAACGCCTACTACTAAATCTAAAACTGCCAAAAGTCCCAAGGCAATAATTAACATATAATAAAAATTATCCATAAAAATGTATTTTCAAATTATGGTGCAAAATTACAATTCCTAATGTTAAGCCAATATTAAGTTTTGGCTATTGTATATTTTTTGTAAATTAACTTTTTAAACAAAATTTATGGAAGATTATCAACAATACATTGATTTAACGGCTACAATGCTAATTGAATACACCCCTAAGATTTTAACTGCCTTAATTTTATTGGTTGTTGGATTATGGTTAATTAAAAAGACAGATGCCTTTAGTCATACCTTAATGAGAAAGAGAGGTTTAGATAAAACCTTGGAAAAATTTTTGGCTGATTTAATTAATTGGACCTTGAAAATTTTATTATTTATAACTGTTATTTCTCAATTAGGTGTTGCAACAACATCATTAGTTGCTATGTTGGGTGCAGCTGGGTTAGCTGTAGGTTTAGCCTTACAAGGCTCTTTGGGAAATTTTGCTGGAGGAGCCTTAATTATGATGTTTAAACCGTTCAGAGTAGGAGATTTAATAGAGGCTCAAGGTAAATTAGGAGTAGTAAAAGAGATTCAAATTTTTGTAACACGCATAATATCACCTGATAATAAAGCAATTATAATTCCTAATGGAATTTTATCCAATGGCACCATTGTAAATTATACAGATGAAGGAAAAATAAGGGTTGATTTAATTATAGGGGTGAGCTATAAAGCAGATTTAAATAAATCTAGGGAAGTTTTATTGGATGCTATGCGTAAAAACCCTGATGTTATGACAAATCCAGCACCAAGCGTTAATGTTCTAGAATTAGCCGATAGTTCTGTAAATTTAGCAGTAAGACCGTGGACAGAGCCTGAAAAATATTGGGATGTTTATTTTAAAACTATGGAAGATTGTAAGTTGGTACTCGATGAAAATGGTATTGAGATTCCATTTCCGCAACGCGATGTGCATATTTTTAATAAAAGCATTAGTTAAGTTGTTTAGCAGTTGTAACGAAATCTTTTAAATAAAAAGGTTCGAAATAAGCAACATCTTCAAATTCTTTAATTTTATACTTTTCTTCGGCTAGTTTTCCCATTTCATTAGCCGAAGGAAATTTTCCTAATATAAAAGTTGCATTAGGATGTTTAATTAGGGTTTTACATTTTTCAGCTCCATCTCCTAAAAAGTAAACGCTCTGATTTTTTAAAAAGGATTCAAATGAGTTTTCAGTAATAATTTCAGCATCTATTGCTCTAACTAGTTGTAATTGTTTGTCATAAACTGCTGAATATACTTCCATTCTTCTAGCATCAATTAAAGGAATAATCAAGCCCTCTTGATCACTAACTTGTTTGGCTAATACTTTTAAAGTGTCAACACTAATTAATGGTTTATCTATTGCGTAACTAATACCTTTTGCGGCAGATACACCTATTCGTAATCCCGTATAAGAACCAGGACCTTTGCTTACTGCTACAGCATCAATATCATGTAGTTTTAATTTTGCCAGCATCAAAACATCTTCAATAAAAGCATGTAAATTTTCGGCATGGGTATAACTTCCATTATTCACTTCTTTAAGTGCAATTGTCTCGCCATTTAAAGAGATGCTTACAGAACAGTTTTTAGAAGCAGTTTCTATATTTAATAGTATTCCCAATAATTTAAATTTTATGCAAATATAAGATTTGCAATAGCTATAAATAAAAAACATTCGATTTTTCGAATGTTTTTTATTTGAAAAGAGTTTATCTTAATTTAAAACAATTGGAATACCGTAATAATATTCAAGTAGCTTGGTTTTAAATACATAGTTGTATTTGGCGTTAATATAGCTTGATTGAGCTGCGACTAAACGCGCTCTTACTTGTTCAAAATCAAAAGAAGTCAAAGCGCCCAAATCAAATCTGATCTGAGCATTGTTAAATGATTCTTGCTGTGTTGTAACTGATTTTTCTGAAGCAATATATTGATTTAGTGCAGCTTTGGCATCGGCGTATGCACGTTCTATACTTTCTCGTAGTTTTAATTTTTCATTATCCAATGTGTAAGAAGCCAATTGGGTATTGATTGCCGCTTTGGCGATACCTGATTTTGTTCTAAATCCGTTAAAGATTGGAATATTTAATGATAAATTTATATTATGACTCTTATTATCTTCAAACTGATCTAAGAAACTGTCTTGATTTGGTAAGCCATTGGTATGTCCGTAAAATGTGCTAAAACTATAACCCATTGAAAGGCTAGGGTAGTTAAACGATTTTGCAATATTTACCCCCAATTCAGCATTTTTTACCTCTAATTCAGCGCTTTTAATTTCTGGTTTTTCTGCTACAGCCTTAGAAAATATGGCATCGGTATCATTGTATTTTAGATTTGGTGCTCCAATTGAAAACTTTACATCTTCTATGTCTATATTTCTATGAGAAATTTGAAGTAATTGAGCAAAACTTAACAGTGAAAGATCTAAGCTGTTTTGAGCAGTTACTAGTTTTTCTTCATCACTTGCAACAGTTGCTTCGGCTTCTAATTGTTCGCTTTTTGCTCTAGCACCTTCTGCTACTAATTGTTTAACTTTTGATAATTGTAACTTGCTTATTTTTAGCTGGTCTTGTGCTACTTTTAAATTTTCTTTATTAAAAAGAATGTTTAAATATGAGTTTACTATGTATAAAGAAATATCATTCTTCATTTTTTCCAAGTCAAGAATACTGGCTTCATGCCCTAGTTCTGCTTGTTTAATAGTATTTAAATTTCTAAAACCATTAAACAAAGTTACAGATGAAGAAACTCCAAAACTAGTAGAGTTTCTGTTTCCAGATATTCTGATATTTCCATTATCTATTGAAGATCCAAATGAAAACGACTCTGAAGCAGATGCATTTAATGACGGTAATCTATTGCCTTTTGCAGTAATTATATCTTCATTTTTTAAGTCAGTTGTTAACTCTGCTTGTTTTACAGATAAATTGTTGGTTAATGCATAATTAACAGCTTCTTCTAAACTCCATATTTTATTTTGAGCAGTTAAACTGATTGAAAAACTGAGTAAAATGAAAAGTATATTTAGTTTTTTCATGTTTGAAATTTTTGTTTCGACGAATAAAAGTACAATTTGTTACGGAAACATATCTATTAAATTATATTAAAATTGTATTAAATGTAATTAATCTATTAAACAACTACTTTATTAACCTTTATTTACAGAATGTAAACTAAATTATTAATTTAATACATTAGTTTTGTTTAAGTAATACATAAAAACTATGAACAATATTATAAAAATATTTTCTATAAAAGATTTAGAAAGTTTTTCTGGTATAAAGGCACATACAATTAGAATTTGGGAAAAAAGATATAATTTGTTACAACCGTTTAGATCAGATTCTAACATTAGATATTATGATGAAGTGAATTTTATTAAGTTACTTAATATCGCATCCTTGTACCAAGAGGGTATAAAAATATCTAAAATTGCAAGGTTATCTAATGAGCAAATAGAAGATAAAGTTAAAGAACTTAAAGTTGCTAATAACAATCCCATCGTCAATAGGTTTTTAATCTCAATGTTGCAGTTTGATGTAAATCAGTTTAATGGAATTTATAATGAATTGCGTTTAACAACATCGTTGAGAGAAATTTTTATTGAGATTTTTGTTCCGCTTCTTGATAAGATTGGATTTTTATGGCAAACTAAATCAATAGTTCCGGCACATGAACATTTTATATCCAATTTAATAATGCAAAAAATTTATGCTGCTGTAGATCAGGTAAATAAAACTAATTCAAATAAAGATCAGGAAACCTTTGTGTTATTTTTGCCATTAAATGAAATTCATGAATTAGGATTATTATTTTTATATTATGAATTGTCTCAATTAAACAAAAATACTATTTATTTAGGTAGAGATATTGAGGTTGAGCACCTTGTAAAGATTAATTCAATTTATCCTAAAGTTCACTATATTACGTATGTAACGGTAGAGTCTAATGAGGTAGGTTTAGGGGATTATGTTAAAAATATAGATGAAAAGCTTTTAAAAGGAACTTCAAATAAATTTTCAATTTTGGGAAAAATTAATAAAAATGATTTTAACAGGTTGATTTCTAACAACATTTCATATTTTTTATCAATAGATCAATTGTTAAAAGCTATTAAATAACCTGCAATTTTATTGTTTTGTTTAATAAATTTACAAAAAGATTAAACAAAATGAATAAAGTAATTGTAATTGGCTCGGGTTTTTCTTCTCTAGCAGCCTCTTGTTATTTAGCTAAAGCGGGTCATAAGGTAGTCCTTTTAGAGAAAAATAACACTGTTGGCGGTAGGGCAAGAATATATAAAACAGAAGGCTTTAAATTTGATTTAGGTCCAACATGGTATTGGATGCCTGATGTTTTTGAGCGATTTTTTGCTGATTTTGGTAAAAAGCCAGAAGATTATTATGATTTAGAAAAATTAAATCCTGCCTATCAGGTATATTTTGATAAGTTAGATTCAATCAAAATACCTGATAATTTACAAGCAATTTATGAAGTTTTTGAAAGCCATGAAAAAGGAAGTTCTGTGCATCTTAGAAACTTTATTAACGAAGCGCAAGATAATTACAACATTGCTATAAAAGAATTGGTATATAAACCTGGAAACTCAATTTTAGAATTAATAACACCTAAAACCATTAGTAAAATTTCATCATTTTTCACAAACATCTCTCAAGACATACGCAGAAATATTAAAAATGAAAGATTAAGACAACTATTAGAATTTCCCGTGTTGTTTTTAGGTGCAAAACCAAGTCAAACTCCGGCATTTTATAATTTTATGAATTATGCCGATTTTGGTTTAGGCACATGGCATCCGAAAGGAGGAATGAATGAGGTAGTAACCGCCATTGAAAAGTTAGCAAAAAGCTTAGGAGTAGAAATTAAAACTGGGCAGACGGTATCAAAGATAATTGTTGAGCAAAATGTAGCAAAAGGAGTTGTTGTAAATGACAAATTAATAAAAGCTGATTTTATTTTAAGCGGTGCCGATTATCATCATACAGAAAGTTTGTTGATACCAAAGTATAAGCAATATTCAGAAAAGTATTGGGAAAATAGAATATTTGCGCCTTCGGCTTTACTTTTTTATGTCGGGTTTAATAAAAAATTAGAAAATGTTTCGCATCATACATTGTTTTTTGATACGTCATTTAAAGATCATTCTGAAGCAATTTACGATATTCCATCTTGGCCTAAAAGACCTCTTTTCTATGCCAGTTTTCCTTCAATAACTGATAATACTTTTGCTCCAGAAAATAAAGAAGCGGGGATATTTTTAATTCCATTGGCTCCAGGTATTGAAGACACCGCTATAGCACGAGAATTTTATTTTGATCAACTAATTAATAGGTTAGAGCAACTTACTAATCAACAAGTCAAAAACTCAATTTTATTTAAAGAATCTTATTGTGTTAATGATTTTATTAAAGATTACAATTCGTACAAGGGAAATGCGTATGGTTTAGCAAATACACTAATGCAAACTGCTTTTTTAAGACCAAAAATTAAAAGTAAAAAAGTTAACAATTTATATTTTACCGGACAATTAACAGTACCTGGTCCAGGTGTTCCACCGGCACTTATATCTGGTAAAATTGCAGCGAATTTAATTAACAATCAAATAAAAAAAAATAATTATTATGAAACAGCTGTTTGATACTGTATCGGTTAGCTGTAG
Organism: Bacteroidota bacterium; assembly: GCA_018335575.1. GTDB lineage: Bacteria > Bacteroidota > Bacteroidia > Flavobacteriales > Flavobacteriaceae > JAGXRT01. Next base: position 7,074 of record JAGXRT010000035.1, read on the forward strand.
TAAGTTAGTAACCAAATCTTACAGTACTTCATTTACACTTGCTGTAAAAATGTTGGCGCCTTCTATTAGAAATCCAATATATAGTATTTATGGATTTGTTAGACTGGCAGATGAAATTGTAGATAGTTTTCATGAATTTGACAAAGAACAATTATTAAATGAGTTTGAAGCAGATTATTATAAAGCTTATAATACAGGAATTAGCCTTAATCCAATTTTAAATGCATTTCAACAAACAGTAAAAACATATAATATTGAAGATAATTTAGTCCAAGCATTTTTAGCTAGTATGAGACAAGATCTAAAAAAGGTAAGCTATACAAATGAAGAATTAAATCAGTATATTTATGGATCTGCAGATGTTGTTGGATTAATGTGTTTAAAAGTTTTTGTCAATGGTGATGAAGAAAAATATAATGAATTAAAAGACGCTGCTATGAGTTTAGGCTCGGCTTTTCAAAAAGTTAACTTTTTACGCGATTTAAAGGATGATGTAGAACATTTAGACAGAATGTATTTTCCAAATATTGATCTTTTAAATTTAGACATCAAATCTAAAAATGATATTATAAATGAAATTGAAGCTGATTTTCAAAAAGCTTATGATGGAATTAAAAAATTACCAACTGTAGCAAAATTTGGAGTGTATACAGCATATGTATATTATAAATGTTTGTTGAATAAATTAAAGAAAACACCATTTAACAAATTAATAAATACAAGAATTAGAGTCTCGAATCCTCATAAAATTAGTTTGCTTACAAGATCATTTTTAATATATAAATTTAATTTACTGTAAATCATGATTTTATTTTTTATAGGCATTACTCTTGTTACATTTGTATTGATGGAGGGCGTTACTTGGTTTACCCATAAATATGTTATGCATAAATTTATGTGGTATTTTCACCAAGATCATCATCAACCAAAATATCAAAATGCTTTTGAAAAAAATGACATCTTTTTTGTGATTTTTGCTATTCCAAGCATTATCTTATTTTATTTTGGAGTCAATGAAGGGTTAAATTTTATGTTCTTTATTGGGTTGGGAATTCTATTTTATGGGATTTCTTATTTTTTAATACACGATGTGCTAATTCATCAAAGGTTTAAATGGTTTAAAAACACTAAAAACAAATATTTAATAGGGTTGAGAAAAGCTCATAAAGTCCATCATAAGTATTTAGATAAAGAAGATGGAGAGTGTTTTGGAATGTTATTAGTACCATTTAAATATTTCAACATCTAGAAATGTCTTCACTTTATTTAATAGTAAATATTGCTTCCCTAAGTGTTCCTCTTATTTATAGTTTTGAAAAGCGGATGCATTTTATACAATGGTGGAAAGAGGTATTTTTATCAATTCTTATTGTTGGCACATTTTTTATTTTATGGGATGTTATATTTACAGATTTAGGAGTTTGGGGATTTAACAGAAAGTATTTAGTAGGTATTACAGCTATTAATTTGCCTATAGAAGAATGGTTATTTTTTATATGCATACCATATGCCAGTATATTTACACACTACGCCGTAATTTATTTTTACCCTCAATTTAAATTAGAAACTACAGCTATCAAAATTATTTCTGGTGTGTTGATTACATTTTTACTAATGGTAGTAATTTTTAATGTTGATAAGAAATACACATTTTACAATTTTACGTTATTAATAGTGCTGCTACTTTATGGATTTTTTAAAAATGATAAATCCATTAAAATTTTTTATTTAACATTTTGTATAATATTAATTCCGTTCTTTTTAGTTAATGGTATTTTAACAGGTAGTTTTATTGATGAACAAATTGTTTGGTATAACGATGCAGAAAATTTAGGAATACGACTATTTACTATTCCAATTGAAGATGTTGGATACGCTTTTAATTTATTGTACATGAATATTTTATTAATTGAAAAATTAAAAAAATGAAAGTTTATTCGTACCAAACCCAACAGTTAATTTATACTTCTTTAGAAACATGTTGGGAATTTTTTTCAAGTCCTTTAAATTTAGAAAAAATAACACCTCACAAATTAGGATTTAAAATTATTGGTAAAAGACCAGACAAAATGTTTCCAGGTCAATTAATACAGTATACTGTTTCGCCAATTTTAGGATTAAAATTAAACTGGTTAACAGAGATAACTCAAGTAAAAGAACATCAATACTTTATAGATGAACAACGATTTGGTCCCTACAAATTGTGGCATCATCAACATAGATTTAAAGAAACAGAGCAGGGTATTGAAATGATTGATATCGTGGAATATGCACTACCTTTTGGATTTCTTGGTAGAATTTTACACAAGATTTTTATAAGAAAGCAAATTGAAGAAATTTTTATCTATAGAAAAAAGGTAATAGAAGAATTGTTTCCAAAAAAAACTTAGTTAAGGTTTTCTTTATTTAAAACATAATTTATGTTCTTTAGCATTAAATTTTGGTAAGAAATTGGAAGTTGTGAAGTTGCAATTTTTGATTTAATAACATTTATATCGCTTTGGATGTTTTTAGTATAACCTAAAAAAGAAGGAGATTCACTTTGAACCAAGACACGTACATACCTTGCTTCAATGTGATTCGGATTTTCTTCAATGAATGATTCCAGTAATTTTTTCCCTTGATTGAAGTACTTTAGTTTTTTTAATGGTGAAAAGGCATACGGAGCTTTTTGCATTATAGCAGATGCTACATACGGTTTAAAATCTACACAAGAAGAATTGCTGTATTTAATTATAAATTCATCTATACTTTTTTCTGATGTAAAATTATGATACTCATTGCGTACGTTATTTATTGATTCGCAACTTGTATTATTAAAAAGCATTAATAAAACTATTTTAAATAAAATCATAGAAATTAAATAACAAAAATTAATAAATTGAATTTAAAGTTATTAATTATTTATCTAAAAATCTTTTGAAAAAAAGACAAAAAATAGTTTGAATTATGAAGTTTTATATTAAATTTGCACTCGCATTTGAAAGCAATATCAATGCGAAAATAGCTCAGCGGTAGAGCATCACCTTGCCAAGGTGAGGGTCGCGGGTTCGATCCCCGTTTTTCGCTCAGTCGCGCTCGAGTGGCGGAACTGGTAGACGCGCTGGACTTAAAATCCAGTAAACAGAAATGTTTGTATGGGTTCAAGTCCCATCTCGAGTACAAAAATCCTTGTTAATCATCAGATTTTCAAGGGTTTTTTGTTTTTGCAAACTTCCTATTTCAAACCGATTTCAAATTGTTTTAAAATCATTGTTATTTATAGTTGCGACTTTAACTATTTGCAAAAAAAATAACCTGACATTGCTATCAGGTTATTTGAAAATAAAATTTTTATATTTTAAGCTTCTACAATTGCATTAGCTTGTACATATTTATGCATTCCTTTAGCTGCATTTCGTCCATCGCCCATGGCAAGAATTACAGTAGCACCACCACGAACAATATCGCCACCGGCAAACAGTCCCGGTATAGAGGTCATCATATTATCATCAGTCTTAATGGTGTTCCACTTGGTTACCTCCAATTCTGGCATACTTTGCTGGATAATTGGGTTTGGAGAAACACCAACTGCTATAACAACAGTATCTACCTCAATGTCGTATTCAGAGCCTTCAATTGGCACAGGTCTTCTTCTTCCAGAGGCATCTGGTTCGCCGAGCCCCATTTTCTGAACACGCATTTTGGTTACATTACCTTTATTATCAGCAAAATACTGAATAGGAGTAGTTAAATTAATAAACTCAATACCCTCTTCAATGGCATGTTTTATTTCTTCTGCTCTGGCAGGCATTTCTTCCATAGATCGGCGGTAGATAATCATAGCGCGTTCTGCACCCAAGCGTTTAGCGGTGCGAACAGAATCCATAGCTGTATTTCCACCACCAATAATGGCTACATTTTTACCTGAATGTACTGGTGTGTCGAATCCAGATTGTGAACCAGACATTAAGTTTACACGGGTTAAATATTCGTTGGCACTTTGTATACCGTTGAAGTTTTCACCTGGAATTTCCATAAAGTTAGGTAGTCCGGCACCACTTCCAACAAAGAATGCCTGAAATCCTTCATTTCTTAAGTCATCAATAGTAGCTGTTTTTCCAACAATAAAGTTGGTTACAAATTTTACTCCCAGCATTTTTACGTTATTAATCTCAAAATCTACAATAGATTTTGGCAACCTAAATTCCGGAATTCCGTAGCGTAATACGCCTCCCAAATCGTGCAGTGCTTCAAAAACAGTTACGTCATAACCATATTTTGCTAATTCACCAGCAACGGTTAGACCCGCAGGTCCAGAGCCAATAACGCCCATTTTAATGCCGTTTGGCGGGGCCATTGGAGGTAAGCTGGTGTGTCCGTTTTCTCTTTCATAATCGGCTACATAACGCTCTAAATGACCAATAGCTGCACCTTCCGATTTAAGTTTCTGTACATACACACATTGTTTTTCGCACTGAATTTCTTGCGGACAAACCCTTCCGCAAATGGCTGGTAATGAGTTATTTTCTTTTAATACTTTAGCCGCTTCTAAAATTTCACCTGCTTCCAGGTATTTGATAAACTTAGGAATATTTGTTCCTACAGGACATCCCGAAACACAGGTTGGCGTAACACAGTCTAAACAACGTCTTGCCTCACTCATAGCCAATTCATAAGTAAGTCCTTTATTAACCTCCATGTTGCATGTACTTCTCAGTAAAGGGTCTTCCTCTGGCATGTGCACTTTAGGGATATCGGTACGGTCTTTACTTTTTATCTCTTTGCGTAATTTGTCGCGCCAATCGGCTTTGCGCTCTATTTTATAAAATTCTTCGTTAAAATCTAATTCCATAATACTTCATTTTGGGAGGTTAGTTAGTTACAGCATTTAATGTTTCCAGGTATTCTTCATAGCCTTCAGCTTCTTTGGCTTTGTAGGAATTTAACCTGTTAATCATTTCGTCAAAATTAACTTTGTGTGCATCAAACTCAGGTCCGTTTACACAAACAAACTCGGTTTTTCCGCCAACTGTTACACGACACGCTCCGCACATTCCTGTTCCGTCTACCATAATGGTATTTAAACTTGCTAAAGTTGGAATGTTATATTTTTGAGTGGTTAAAGCGGCAAATTTCATCATCACTGCTGGTCCAATTACTATGGATTCGTTGATGGTTTCACGAGCAATTACTTCTTCCATTCCTTGAGTAACCAATCCTTTATTTCCATAAGAGCCATCATCTGTCATAATGATTAGTTCATCAGAATACTTACGCATTTCATCTTCAAGAATAATTAAATCTTTGTTTCTTGCTGCAATTACGGTAATTACTTTATTACCCGCCAATTTCATCGCCTGAACAATTGGGAACAAGGGAGCTACACCAACACCACCACCGGCACAAAGTACAGTACCCACGTTTTCAATATGAGTGGCTTTTCCAAGCGGACCTACCACATCTAGTATTGTATCACCGGCATTCATATCACATAATTTATGAGATGAAACACCAACGCGTTGCACAATTAATGTTATAGTACCTTTTTCGGTATCTGCATCCGAAATAGTTAAGGGTATTCTTTCTCCCTTTTCATCGATACGTAAAATGATGAAATGACCTGCTTTTCGGCTTTTGGCAATATAGGGTGCTTCAACCACAAGTCGGGCAACATTTTCTGAGAGAAATTCTTTTTCTATTATTTTAAACATCTGTAGAAATAGTTAAAGTTATTATGTTTTGTATGTATATGTTTTTTAAAACCGATGCGAAATTACTAATTAAATAATTAAAAAATGCAAAGCATGCTACATAGAAAAGCAATTTTTTTATTTTTCTATTGGTTTAGTAATCAATATTTTAGAGGTTTAAAAATTGAAGTTGACAATTCCTGAATTAAAAAAATAATGAATCCTAAAAAAGGCAGTTAATTAAGTGTTGATATCATAAAATTAATATCAAAATATTGTGATATTGAAATAAATAAAAAAAGAGTTCTAAAAAATAGTTAATGTTTATTTTTTTTGAGTTTTTCTTTATAAAAAATTTTATTTGCTATGTAAATTGTTTTGTCAAGTTCTGTATAAACTACTTCATTTTCATCTTTTAATTCAATGGTTTTAACAATATCTATTTCATTTTTTTTGGCAATCTGATTTTTTATAGATGCAATTTCATCTTCAGAAAATTCAAAAGTAACTGTTACACTTTTAAATACTGGTTTTTTGTATCGTATGCACGAAGCTTTATCCCAAACAACATAGTCATCACCTAAAATATGTATAAGTTGAATCATAAAGATTGGATCGGTTGCAGCATATAAACTTCCTCCAAAAATGCTACCAACGTAGTTTTTGTTTTTATAGCTGATGGGTATTTTTACGACAATTTTATGAAGGTTATCAGAAACATATGTTAATTTACCTGTACTTCTTCTGTACATAGGAGACAAGTTAAACCCATATTTAAAAATAAATGCATCGCTAAAAAAATGCCTCAAAATCTTGGTAGCTTGTTGATACATGAAATGTATATTTGATAAATTTTAATGGTTTCAAACTTACCATAATTTTTTAAAGTTTACATACTATTTTGTTATTATACTCTTCTTCAATATAAAAAACTTTGTTGCTATTTTAAATAGTTTAAATGCTGTAATCATAATATTTAAATGCCGTTATACAGAAATACTTAGGATATTTATATCTTTGCTGATATCTTAATAAATTAAAACATCCTAATTAGAAAATACGTTTAAATGAAAAATTATAATTTTTCGGATACTCCAAGAGTAGATCAGGTAGGTATTGGAGATCGAATTAACAGAATAACTGCGCGTAGTATTAAACATGATGCTAAAATGCAAGGATTATTTATGGCACTTAATATGATAGACCTAACTACTTTAGAAGGGGCTGATACAGAAGATAAAGTTAGACAACTTTGTTACAAGGCACATCATTTAGCAGATGATATTGAAGGATTGCCAACAACAGCTGCTGTTTGTGTATATCCAAATTTCGTAAAACTTGCTGTTAATGAACTTAAAGGAACTAATGTAAAAGTAGCATCGGTTGCTACAGCATTTCCAAGTGGTCAGTCAAGTGCTGAAATCAAATTATTAGACACTAAAATTGCTGTTGATAATGGTGCTCATGAAGTTGATATGGTAATTAGTCGTGGTAAATTTCATAGCGGAGAATACAATTTTGTTTTTGATGAGATTGCTATGATAAAGGAAGCATGTGGTAAAGATGTGCGTTTAAAAGTTATTTTGGAAACTGGTGAAATAGGAACCTTAGATAAAGTTCGTCAAGCAAGTGATATAGCTATGTATGCTGGGGCCGATTTTATTAAAACATCAACCGGTAAAATTAAACCCGCTGCAACCTTGCCTGTTACGTTGGTAATGCTAGAAGCCATTAGAGATTATTATTACGAAACAGGAATTATGATTGGAATGAAACCAGCCGGCGGAATTTCAAGTGCTAAATTAGCCTTACAATATTTACTAATGGTTAAAGAAACCTTGGGAGGTAAGTGGCTTACCAATGAATATTTTAGATTTGGAGCCAGTAGCTTAGCAAACGATGTTTTAATGCAAATTGCTAAACAAAAATCAGGTATTTACCAATCCAACGATTATTTTTCTAAAGTTTAAGACATGAAAAAAGAACACAAAATAGATTTTAGTTCTGACTGGAAATTAAACCCAGCTCCAGAAAGTACATCAACTATAAAATTAAAAGAAAAGTACGATTTATTTATCAATGGTAAATTTGTTGTTCCTTCAACCGGAGAATATTTTAATACCATAAATCCTGCAAATGAAAATGTGTTAGCAAAAGTTGCAGTGGCAAGTGAGTCTGATGTTGATTTAGCAGTAAAATCTGCTAAAAATGCATTAGATAAAACTTGGGGGAAACTATCGGGTAAAGAACGTGGAAAATACATTTACAGAATTGCACGAATAATACAAGAACGCTCAAGAGAATTTGCAATTATTGAATCTATGAATGGAGGAAAAGCAATTCGCGAATCTCGTGATGTAGACGTGCCTTTAGCTGCCGCCCATTTCTTTTATTATGCAGGATGGGCCGATAAATTAGATTATGCCTTTCCAAACAGAAAACCAAAAGCATTGGGTGTTGTAGGACAAATTATTCCTTGGAACTTCCCGTTACTAATGGGAGCATGGAAAATTGCTCCTGCATTAGCTGCCGGAAATACAATTGTAATTAAAGCATCATCATCAACTCCATTAACATTGTATTTATTAGCAGAAGTAATTGCAGAAGCTGGTTTACCGGCAGGGGTTGTAAATGTTGTATCAGGAAGTGGTAAAGTAGGAATGCATATAGTAGAACATCCAGAAGTTAAAAAGATAGCTTTTACGGGTTCAACTGGAGTAGGAAAAATTATTATGAGAGCTATAGCTGGAACTGATAAAAAATCTACTATGGAATTAGGCGGGAAAGCGGCCAACATCATTTTTGAAGATGCTGCCTTAGACCAGGCTGTTGAAGGTATTATAAACGGAATCTTTTTTAACCAAGGACATGTTTGCTGTGCAGGATCAAGATTGTATGTGCAAGAATCGGTTTATGAAAAGGTGTTGCGAAAATTAAAAGACAGGATGGGAGCCTTAATTATTGGCGATCCGCTGGATAAAAATACCGATATCGGGGCCATCAATTCCAAAGGTCAGTTAGACACTATAAATGAATATATTGAGATTGGTTTAAAAGAAGGCGCTGAAATTTATCAACCTGAATGTAGTTTACCTGAAAAAGGTTTTTGGTGTAAACCAACCATTTTTACCAATGTTTCCCAAGCTAACAGAATTACTCAGGAAGAAATTTTTGGTCCAGTTTTAGCCATCCAAACATTTAGAACAGTAGAAGAAGTAATAGATAAAGCTAACAATACGCCTTACGGTTTATCGGCTGGTGTATGGACAGATAAAGGTTCAAAAATATTTAACATGACTACACAAATGAAAGCTGGAGTAGTTTGGGCAAATACCTTTAATAAATTTGATCCTGCTTCGCCATTTGGTGGTTATAAAGAAAGTGGATTTGGTAGAGAAGGAGGAATACATGGTATGGAACCGTATTTAAAATTTGATTAAAAAATTAGTATTATGTCAAGAATAGAAATTTTGAAAACATACAAAATATACATCGGCGGAAATTTTCCAAGAACAGAATCGGGGCGTTTTTATCAGTTAAAAAATAAAGATAAAGCTATTGCAAATATGTGTTTATCATCTGTTAAAGATTTCAGAAATGCGGTTGTTGCTGCAAGAAGCGCACAAGGTTCATGGGCAGGTAAAACTGCATATAATCGCAGTCAGATTTTATACCGTATTGCTGAGGTATTAGAAGGAAGAAGAGCTCAGTTTATAGCTGAATTAGAGTTGATGGGAAGCACTAAAGTAAATGCAACAAAAGAAGTTGATTTAAGTATAGATCGATTGATTTATTACGCTGGATGGTGTGATAAATACACTCAAATGTACAGCACCGTAAACCCAGTTTCTGGAAGCTATTTTAACTTTTCGGTACCAGAACCAATGGGCGTTGTTGCTGTTTTTGCACCACAAAAAAGCGCATTGTTAGGATTGATAACTCAAATTGCTACCATAATTGCTGGTGGAAATACCTGTGTGGTTTTAGCATCAGAGCAATTGGCATTATGCGCGGTAACTTTTGCTGAGGTACTTGCTACTTCTGATGTTCCAGGTGGTGTTGTTAATATTTTAACTGGTAAACAAACAGAACTATTAGCACAGTTTTCATTACACAAAGACGTAAATGCAATTTTATATTGCGGAACTGATGAAGAAGTTAAGAAAACAGTTCGATTTAATGCTATCGAAAACTTTAAACGTGCATTTATTCGTGAAGATGGAAATTATTTTGATGAGAAACACGAAACACCGTATTATATATTTGATTTCCAAGAAACAAAAACAACGTGGCATCCAATTGAAGTAATTGGTGGTTCAGGAAGTGGATATTAAAAGATTAAAAAATTAAAAGGCGCTGAAAATCAGCGCTTTTTTTGTTTTAAAAATCAAAATACCAATTAAATAAATCTGTTCTAAAACCAAAGTTAAACCAGGTAGTATTTGTTTTATCAAAAGTATTCGTTGGTGTTGTTGGATTAAAATTTCTATAGGTTATACCACCAAAGACTTTTAAGTTTGTTGCCGGATTTATAAGATATCCAAGTTGTAAATCGCTAATAAAAATTTTAGCTGTATTGCCTTGTCCAATTTTATTTCCATAATCTGCAGCGCGGTCATCATTGTCTTTTAACACATCACTTCCATAGCTTTTTTTATCAGCAGTAGTATTAAAATCAAATCCTTTTTTGCCCATTACAACTTTTGCATTCGCAAACCAACGTTCTTTACTATAACGTGCAATACCTATTAATTCTCTAAAATTAGCACCCCATAAATGTGCCATTGGCTGATTGTTGTGGCTATAATTTAACAATAACTCGTCATGAGAATAAGTGTATGGATTTATGGCATTGTACTCTGCTTGTAAATGTAAATTATCAATTTTAAATGCATTAAAATAGTTGGCTCCGAGTTGAATTCCAAATTTGTTTGACCAATAGCCATTTCCATTGGCTATTTCACCCACCTTAAAATCATCAATAATCAGTTGTGAATATAAATTTATGGAGGAATTAAGTTTGTATTTTGCACTTAAGCCCAACATGGTATTTCCAGATCTTGAGCCTGTTTCAAACTCTATATTGGTTAATAAAATGATAGGATTTAAGAAGTTTACATCCAAACCTCGGTTATTGCTTTTATCCCAAATTGCCGCTTCAAAAAGTCCGACATTTAGTTTTTTACTCAGATTTAAACTGAGGTAATGTATAGCCACATATTTTTGAGCATAAGCGCCATTAACGGTTGCTTCTCGCCTTACATCTTGCGTCCACATCCACAGATTGGTGTATTTTAATTTCCAAAAAGTAGTATTAACTTTTAGGTATGGATAAGGCGATGAAATATCAGACAAAAATAAGGATCGATATCCGTCACCAATAATGTTTTTTCCATGTCCAAACTGAATGTTGAAAGTTTTATTGGGTGTATAGGATAAATAACCTTCAGTTACTGGGTAATCGTATCCGTCTTCTTTAAATGGTTTAGCAATGCCACGGGCAGGAATAATAGCTGGGTTTCCGCCATCTGGTTTAATTGATTCGGCATATTCATTGAAATAATTTGCAAATCTTCCTTGACTCTCATAAACAGTTGCAGAAAAATTGAAATTTTTGCCAATGCCACCGTTGGCAATTACAGCTCTTGTGTTGTTGTAAGTATAGTTAAAATCGGCATCATTTACTTTACCTAGCTGCAAATCTGCAGCAGGATCAAGCGTTAACCAGTAATCATCTCCTTTTATTTGTACCATATGTTCATTCCAGAACTTACGCCCCCACCAGCCTTTTTTCTCTTTTAATAACTCTTTTTTTTGCTGATTTAAATTAACAAACTTGGTGGTTTCTGAATAAATAAATGGTTTAACAGATGAGTGGGCATTCTCTGCATTGTGGTAATAAAAACTAAGCGTACTATAATCCTGTGAAGTAAATGGAATATTTAACTGACTTTGATGTTCTAAAAACTCTTTATTGTCGGTAGTGTATTTCAGTCCTTCCTGATTTTTTACCTCATATTTTTGATCTAAATAAAGTTGTTTTGATTTTTTTGTATCTGTTATTTCTGATGCTCCCAATGGAAAATTTAAGGGCATTACAAATTGCATTTCAGTGTTTAAATTGTTATAAGTTGAAGGTGTTATAACTGGAAACGAATCAAAAACTCGTGTTACTTCGGCCTTTAATTCGGGATATGGGGAGTTAACATACAACACTTTAAATTGTCCAGAAGTGTTTACAATAAAAGTTATGGTTACATTTCCGTTAAACGATTCATCAACTAATTTCTGAGGAATTTTAAAAGTTGATAAGAAAGATTTGTTTACCTGCTCGTAAAAACACGTTTCTAAATCTTCTACTGCAACCGATTTACAATTATTGAAAACTGGAAATTTTTCAACCTGTGCATTTGAGATTTGAAAAATCAACAAAGAAGTTAATAAAGCTAGATACTTTTTCACATGTGTAATTTTAATACTGAAATTTAGGAAATTTTAGTAACCTTTCCATCGTTTAGAATATATACTTGCTTACTTTCTTTACAAATTGCTTTTCCATCGGCATTAAAATCCAATCGATGTCCGTACTCACTAACCCAACCAATTTGTTTTGATGGATTTCCTACAACCAACGCATACGGTTTTACTTCTTTAGTAACCACAGCTCCTGCGCCTATTAAGGCATATTCGCCAATGGTATTTCCGCAAACTATTGTGGCATTGGCACCAATACTCGCTCCTTTTTTAACCAAGGTTTGTTGGTATTCGTCTTTTCGAATAATGGCGCTTCGCGGATTAATAACATTGGTAAAAACCATTGAAGGGCCTAAAAAAACATCGTCTTCACAATAAACCCCAGTGTATATAGATACGTTGTTTTGGACTTTAACATTTTTTCCTAAAGTTACTTTTGGAGATACAACAACATTTTGTCCTAAATTGCAGTTTTCACCTATAATACAATTGGGCATTACATGACTAAAGTGCCATATTTTTGTTCCTTTACCAATGATGCAACCTTCGTCAATTACGGCTGTTTCGTGAGCAAAATATTCTTTCATAAATTGTATTTATGTTCACGAAAGTACTAAATATTAACTAAAAAAATCCTGAATAGATCAGGATTAAAGTATAGACTTGTTATTTTACTCTACATTAAATGTTATCGGAAGTGAGTATTTTACGCCAACAGGTCTGTTTCGTTGCTTGCCTGGCGACATAACTGGGAGCATTTCAATGACCCTAATGGCCTCTTTTTCTAAGCTTTTATGGGGTGCTCTTGCCATTACATCAGTAATATTTCCATTTTTATTAACTGTAAATATTACAAATATTCGTTGTTTTCCTGGAGACAACCCTAGTTCTTGTGCCAATTCTGAATTAAAATGTTTATGTACGTGGGCACTTACTTTTTCAGAAAAGCACAATTTTTTATCTTCTTTACTACCAACACATCCCGGAAAAACAGGTGATTCTTCTATAATTGCGAAAGGCACATCTTCTATAACCTCTTCTTTGTCAATTATTTCTACAATTTCACTTGTTAACCGGTTATCTTTTACATAAATAGCTGCCCGCTCATCAATCTCTGTCGATTTTAATACTGTTTCTACAATTTTCTTTTCATTTTTTACAATCTCAATTTTATCCATTATAGATTGCGGCTGTTGAGGTTCAGGCGGAGGAGTAACTTCTGGCGGTTTAGTGATTGGAATGTTTTCAGCCTCAAGATCAGCATTAGAATATGAAAATGAATTGTAAAAACTGTTAACAGTGTCAGCAGTTTTATGCTCTAATCCTACATAAACTATAAGCATAGATAAGGTTAAACCTAAAAGCATAAAAAGTCTACTGTAATTTTCTAGCGTTACTATGGGCGATTTTTTAATTTCCATTTGTCAAAGTATTAGGTTACTAATTCAATTGGATACTATTTAAAATTTACTTGGTGGGATACGGAGCGTTTATTATTATAATCAACTTAAACCAGTTGGGTTTACAACCTTTAATGTACAAAAATTATGCCGGATAATCAATAAAAAATACAAAAAACCGCTCTAAATGAAGCGGTTTTTTTTTAGCGTTTTACTCAACATTAAATGAAATTGGCAGCGAATATTTTACATTAACTGCTCTGTCTCGCTGTTTGCCTGGTGTCATTTTTGGAAGTAATGATACAATACGAATTGCTTCTTTCTCAAGTCTAACGTGTGGTGCTCTTGCCTGTATATCTGTAATATCTCCATTTTTATTGATGGTAAATAATACTATAATGCGTTGTTTTCCAGGGGATAAACCTAAGGCTTGACCTAATTCTGCATTAAATTCTTTGGCAACAAACTTTGATATTTTTGCTGAAAAACATTCTTTTTTCTCAATTTTACTCCCTGTACATCCCGGAAAAGTTGGAGCTTCTTCTATTAAAATAAATGGAACATCTTCTTCTCCTGGGTCTACAATTTTAACTTCATGTAATGCGTTGAAATTTCCTTTTTCAACGGGGTCATCAAAATTAAAATCAGTTGGTTTTATTGTTGATTCTTGCAAATCTGAATTGTCAATAACTTTATTAATATTATCAAGTATTATCTCTTGTTTAGGTGTAGTTAATGGCTTAATAACAGTTGTAATTGGCACATGTATGTCATTCTCTGTTAAATGACTATTGTACTCTGCAAATGCAAAATTGTTAGGACGTTCATTTTTATACTCTATTGCTAAAAAAGTAATCAACAAGGCCCAGAATAGACCTAATGATAAAAACAGTTTAGAATAATTTTCTAGCGTTGCTCTGGTGTTTTTTTTGATTTCCATATGATTTTGTTTTAGAGTTACTTAGCAATTAATAAGGTAGCATGCTTTCATTGAGATTAGCAACAATGCGATTGATTACTAATCAAATCATATCAATTTTTTGGATTACAAAAATTATACCATCTTAAATTTCAAATTTAAGTAGCGTTTATACTAATAAAAAAACCGTTCCGAGAATCGGGACGGTTTTTATAATTTTTATTACAAGTAATTACTCTTGTTTTTGTTCTAAGATTGTAAAGAACTGATCTAATTTAGGCAATAACACAATTCTTGTACGTCTGTTTTTAGCTCTACCTGCTTCAGTGTTGTTTGTATCTAAAGGTAAGAACTCACTTCTACCTGCAGCTACTAATCTCTTAGGATCAATTTTGTGATCTTTTTGTAACACTCTTACAACAGAAGTTGCACGTTTTACAGATAAATCCCAGTTGTCAGAAATACAATCCGTGCTAATTGGTTTGCTATCAGTATAGCCTTCTACCATTACTTCAACATCTGGTTTTGCAGCAATTACTTGAGCAACTTTTCCTAATACATTTTTAGCTTTATCACTTACAACATGGCTTCCGCTTTTGAATAATAACTTATCAGCAATTGAAATGTAAACAACTGTTTTTTCAACATTAATTTCTATATCTTCATCATCTAAACCATCTTTTAAAACTTTTTTCAAGTTTACAGCCAGTGCAAGGTTTAATGAATCTTTAGCGGTCATAGCTTTGCGTATATGTTTAATATACTCGTCTTTTTTGCTTAGTTGAGCTAAGGTTTCTTTAATATTATCAGACGCAGCTTTTGTTAAAACAGTTAAATCACCAACTTGTTCTAAAGATCTGGCTTTGTCTTTTTGTAGTTCAGCAATACGTTCTTCTAATGAAGTTACTTTAAAGTCGTTTTTTTCTTTCTCAACTAAACATTTCATTAAGTTAGCTTTTGTGTCAACTAACTCTTGAGAAGTTTGTTTGTATTTCGTTTCTAACTCAGTATATTGTTTCTTTGAAACACAAGAACTTAACAATACTGATGAAACAATTACTAATGCAAATAATTTTTTCATGATCTTTTGATGTTTTATATTTTTTAGCAAATCTATTAAATATAGGGCTTTTTGCCAGATTGAAAAATTAATTTTATGATAATTTTAAGACTGATTTATGCTTAATTTTGTCTAGATCAACTAAAAAGTAACTCTAAACTGTTAAATGGATGAAAAATTTTCTAATTATACTCACCTTTTTTATTGCAATTTCTTGTGATGATACTCTTAAAAAAGAACCAATACATCTTGAAGGGTTTGCCTTAGGAACAACTTTTTCGATTAAATATTTAGATGAGAACAATACAAAATACGAAAAATCTATTGATAGTTTAATTCACGCAATTAATAAATCACTCTCAACTTATATTCCTGATTCCGATATTTCAAAAATAAACAAAGGTGATTCTTTATTGATTGTTGATGAGTTTTTTATAGAAGTTTTTAATAAATCAAAAAACATTTATAAAGAAACCAATGCAGAATTTGATCCAACAATCGGAATTTTGGTAAACGCTTGGGGTTTTGGTCCGGGTGAAGCAATTCCGAATTTAGATTCTGTGAAGGTTAAGGAGTTAATGAAATATGTGGGGTTTGATAAAGTCGCACTCAATGAAAACAATCAAGTAAATAAGAAATACCCAGAAATATATTTAGATTTTAATGCTATTGCTAAAGGATATACAGTTGACGTAATTGGCAGGTTTTTAGAATCCAAAAATATAAACAATTATATGGTTGAAATTGGTGGTGAAATTAGAACCCGAGGGAAAAATCAGGAAAATAATTTGTGGAAAATTGCCATTGAAAATCCCAATACAGATGGTTCACGTTCCTTTGCAACATTTATATCTTTAAACAATGAAGCTATTGCAACATCAGGTAATTATAGAAAGTTTAAAGTGGATGAAAACGGACAAAAATTTGCACACACATTAAGTTCAAAAACTGGTTTTTCTAGTAAGACCGATTTGTTAAGTGTATCTGTAATATCTTCTAAAGATTGTGCCGATGTTGATGCTTATGCTACTGCATTTATGTCGATGGGATATGCTAAAACTCTTGAGTTTTTAAAAAACAGAACCGATTTAAAAGTATTTCTAATCTATTCAAAACCTGATGGTACTATTGAAACATATGCAACGATAAAACTTGAAAATTAAGTCGACATAACTGTTTTTATATACGATTTTAGGAATGTTTTGAACAGCGGAATAGACAATAATAAAATACCTATAAACATTACAATTCCCGATGAAAGAAATACAAAATAGTTATTTGCCAATGATATTTTCATTTCTCCAAACGGAACATTTTTAGAAAAATACATCCACTCGCTTCGTTTTAATCCTGCGGCAATTAATGCACCAAAAAAAACGGCTAGTGACCCATTAAACAAGTAAAATGCTTTAATTAGTTTAGTTTGTTTTATATCAATAGTATTATCAATTCTTGAAGCAATATAAAAAAGTGAAGCAAACAAAATCATCGTATTAATACCAATGGTAGTTCCCATAGAATGTGCAACAGTAATGTGTGTTCCGTGGCTAAAGAAGTTTATAATCGGTATGGATATTAATAAGGCTAATAACAAGTTTATAAATACCCAAAAATCGGTTGCAATTAAAAATTTGTACGCTAAAGAATTGGATTCTTTTTTTTCTATTGATAAAGATTTCCGCCAATCATAAATCATATATCCTAAAATAATCCATTCGGTCATGCTAATACCATAAGCTGCATAGCGTATCCAAGCTTGCATAGGAATTATGTATGTGTGATGCGCCCATCCAAACATTAAATTGCTTAACCCTAAAAAGTAAAAGAAAAAAGCCAATTTACCTCTTCCTACATTGTCATCATTTTTAATTTTTGCCATGATGTATATAGATAAACCATAAACTAACTGATTCCATGAGCCTACAAAAGATCCGTATGATTTCCACTGTACTGTTAAATCACGCACGAAATTTTCTCTGAAATATGGCGAAAACCAAAAATGAGCTTCGGCTAAGTGGAAAATCATAAAAACAATTCCGGTTCCCCACATCCAATAATAAACAGGCCAGTTTTTAACTTGTTTTAAAACAGTTTTAAAATAATTTACTCCAAATAAAGCCCATCCAAGAAGTATCGGAACAATTAAAATTGGAATAAAAGCCACATATTCTCTTCCGCCCATATAACCAGATCCAATAGAGATGTATATAATTACACCGATAATTAGAAAAAGGTAAAAATGTAATTTTGTTAGCTTGGTAGAGTATATTGTTAAGCCTTCAAGGTTTGAAATGGCATAATATATACTTCCGGTAGCGGCTAAAATTATCCACGAAATAACAGTAGAATCGTGAAAGGGACGTATTTTTGTAAAGGGTAATAAGTCTTTTAAAAAATCTGGGATTATGTATTGAAATCCTGCTAAAATTCCGAAAAGGTTGCCAATAATTAAGGCAACTAGTGCAAATAATATAAATTGAAGAGAAAATTTGTTTAAGGTAATTTGTTCCTTAGTTTGCATGTTAAGGCAGTTTAGTTATTTGGAAGTTTTTTAAGCGAATCGTTATTTTTGTAGTCTAGTTGTACCCATCCGTTAGGTTGTAAATCTGCATTATAACTAGGAAAATAACCTGTTTGGTCTACTGCTTTTAAAAACGCTATTAGTTCTTCTTTTTCGGTTTCGCTAAAATTGTATTTTGGCATTGATTTAACGCCACTGTTAATAAACCCCTTAATATAATTTTCGCCTTTTAAAGGATTTGAAGTGATGTTGGTTAAATCGGGCCCTAAATAACCACCTAAACCATAAAGCTGATGACAGGTCCAGCAATTGTTTTCTTGCCATAAGGTTTGCCCTTTTAAAGCTTTCGCAGAAAGATTGGGGCCGGTATTTTCAGTTCCAATAGAGTAAACAAAGTAATTGTAAATAATAAAGGTAAAAACCAACACTGAAATAATAACTCTGTTTCTATGTTTGTTTTCAAGTTTGGTAAGTTTCATAAATAAAGTGCTTAAAACACGATCACAAAAATACTAGAAAATAAGTTACTTCAAAATAATTAAACTGTTAAAATGTTAGAAACAAATGGTTATTTTAACATATTATTTGTGTAATTATAATTTTTCACAATACGGAAGTAATTCATTTTCAGTTAATCGAAACTGATTTATTTCTTTTTTAGAAAATGAAAGACTAAGGTTTATTGGCGTTACTTTAAATCCAACATTTTCCAATCGATTAAAATAATCGAGTCCGTATATCCTGACATGATCGTATTGTCCAAAATGTTTTGCACGTTCATTAGGATTTGTAATAGTAGAGTCTTCATAGGTTTTTTGCAAAGTTAAATCTTGCGGTACCTGAAAAATGCCATAACCGCCTTTTTTCATTATACGATACAATTCTGACATGGCTTTTTGATCATCAACAATATGTTCTAACACATGGTTGCAAAAAACAACATCAAAGGTTTCATTTTCAAAAGGTAAATTAAGAATATCAGCTTTTACATCTGCAATTGGCGAGTGTAAATCGGCTGTTATATAATCTAAATTTGGTTGATTTTTAAAGATTTTAATAAAACATTGCTCAGGTGCAATATGAAGTACTTTTTTAGGTGCTGAAAAAAAGTCGGTATTGTTTTTTAAAAACAACCACATCAACCGATGACGTTCTAGCGACAAACTGCTGGGAGATAAAACATTGTAACGTATTTTTCCATATCCGTAGGGTAAAAAATAACGGAAGCGTTTTCCGTCTATTGGATCTGTAAAACGATTTCCTTTTAGCAAGAATGCAATTATAGGTCTTATAAACAAGCTAATTTTAATTAGCGTTGGACGCGGAAAAGAATTTAGAATTAATTTGGTTATGTTCATGTTTATTTTGCTCTAAACTCGTCTTCTTCATCACTAACAATTCCCAATGCATCGTACACGTATTTAAAAGTAGATAACAATTCTGGTTTTCCATTTACAATAGCTACATCATGTTCAAAATGGGCACTTGGTTTAAGATCAGCAGTTTTTATGGTCCAGCCATCTTTAAACTGAATTATTTTGTGAGTTCCCATATTAATCATGGGTTCAATAGCTACTACCATACCTTCAGAAAATCGTTTACCACTTCCTCTTTTGCCGTAATTTGGCATTTCTGGTTCTTCGTGCATTTTTTTGCCCAATCCATGACCAACTAATTCGCGTACAACGCCATAGCCGTGTTTTTCGACATAATTTTGAATGGCATAGCCAACATCGCCAACCCTATTCCCAGATCTAAATTCGCGAATTCCTACATACAAACTTTCCTTGGTAATTTGAAGCAGTTTTTTGGTTTCAGTTGCGACTTCGCCCACTTCAAAAGTATAAGCATGATCGCCATAAAAATCATTTTTTAAAACTCCGCAATCAATTGAAATGATATCTCCTTCTTTTAATGGTGTATTGGTAGGAATACCATGCACAATTTGTTCATTAGGGCTTGCGCATAAAGTGTTTGGAAAACCATACATTCCGAGAAAGGCTGGAATTCCGCCATGATCGCGAATAAATTCTTCAGCTAGTTTATCCAAGTATAAAGTGTTGACTCCTGGTTTTATTTCTCTAGCCATTAATCCTAGGGTTTTTGAAACTAATAAAGCACTTTCGCGCATTAGTTCAATTTCTTCCAGTGATTTAAGTTTTATCATAACATTGAAATCAGTTGACAAAGTTACATTAAAAAAAACAAAATATTTTGATGAAAAACATATGAAATTTTAAGGATAAATTTTTTTAAAGTATGTTTTGGTTGTAATTTTGCATAAATTTTAAACATTTCAAATATATATGTATAAATCAGTTACGCCTCAAGAGGCAGTAAAAGTAATAAAATCGAATGACAGGGTTTACATTCAAGCGGCTGCTGCAGCACCTCAAGCGTTAATAAACGCAATGTCTGCACGACACGAAGAATTACGGAATGTTGAGGTTTGTCACCTTCATATTGAAGGAAATGCACCTTATGCCGATCCGCAGTATAGAGAAAGTTTTCATGTTAATTCGTTCTTTATTGGTCCTAATGTTAGGCACACCATAAAAGCAGGAAACGGATCGTATACCCCTGTATTTTTAAGCGAAGTACCGCTTTTGTTTAAAAGAAATATTGTTAATATAGATGTTGCATTAATACAAGTTTCTCCGCCTGATAAACACGGATATTGTTCATTGGGAGTATCGGTTGAGGCAACGTTAGCAGCCATCGATAATGCTAAACATGTAATTGCTCAAATTAACCCAAGAATGCCAAGACTTCACGGAGAAGGAATTATTCATATTTCAGAACTAAATACTTTGGTAGAATATGAAGAGCCTATTCACGAACATTTAATGAGCAACCCTTCTGATATTGAAATTAAAATAGGTAATTATGTAGCTGAATTGATTGATGACAAAAGTACCTTACAAATGGGTATTGGAAGTATTCCAAATGCTGTGTTACGAAATTTAACCAATCATAAAAACTTAGGGTTACATACTGAGATGTTTTCGGATGGCGTAATCGATTTGATATTAAATGATGTTATTAATGGAAACTTTAAAAAAGTAAGTCCGGGAAGAACGATGGCCACTTTTTTAATGGGCTCTAAAAGATTGTATGAATATGTAGACGATAATCCGTTTATTGAATTACGTGCTTCCAATTATGTAAACGATGTTTCGGTAATTCGTAAAAATCCTAAAATGGTTGCGATAAATTCGGCCATTGAAGTAGATGTAACCGGACAAGTTTGTGCAGATTCTATAGGAACCAAAATGTACTCGGGTGTAGGTGGGCAAATGGATTTTATACGAGGCGCCTCTTTAAGTGAAGGTGGAAAAGCCATCATTGCATTACCATCTACAACGTCAAAAGGAATTAGCCGCATTGTTCCGTATTTAAAACAAGGAGCCGGTGTTGTAACTACACGCGCACATGTGCATTATGTAGTTACAGAAAATGGAGTGGCTAATTTATATGGTAAAACTATCAATCAACGTGTTAAGGAATTGGTAAAAATAGCACATCCAGACCATCAAGAAATGGTTGAAAAAGCCTATTTTGAAGCAACTAAAGGTTAACAGAATTATAAAAAAAAGCCACTTTTAAGTGGCTTTTTTTATTCTTGATATGAATGTTTATAAGGTTGACCGCTTGCGATTTTCAAAAAATCAGCTTCCATAGTTTCTCTTGGATATTCTACAAAGCGCCCAATTTCTTTATTGTTTCTAAATAAAATTATGGTAGGAACCCGTTGAATGTCAAATCCTTGTTGATCATTGTCTGGAGTCGATTTTTTTCTGTCTACAGTAATTAACTCAACATTTTTTTCATCGTATTGTAAAGCATCGATTACTTTGTAAAATTGAGGCGTAGCAACTTTACTATCACCACACCAAGTGCCTAAAAATACTTTTATTTTAACGTCTTTCATATGAGGTTTTAATTGCGCAATAACAGTTTCATCTACTTGGTAATCTTTATAAAACATATCAAACCATGCATTGAAAGGGGCTTCTTGTAACATGGATCTGTTGGCAATACCAACCAAGTTTCCATCAATTAATTGAGCATTTACTTTTTTTTGTTGGGCATTACAACTTGAAAATACCATAAGTACAGCGATTAAAATTAACGAGTGTTTCATTTTTAAAAAATTAAACTAATGATTCTTGATTCATAATTGGTGGCTTTTCAACTCCCATCAGTTTTAAAATGGTTGGCGCCACATCTGCTAAGATACCATTTTTAATAGATTTTAAATCGTTGTCAATTAAAATAATTGGTACCGGATTTGTAGTATGTGCCGTATTAGGCGTTCCGTCTTCATTAATCATAGTTTCGCAATTTCCGTGATCTGCTATAATAATTGTGGAATAATTGTTTTTATTTGCAGCATCTACAATTTCCTGAACACAAGCATCAACGGTTTCACAAGCCTTGATAGCCGCATTTAAATCGCCGGTATGGCCTACCATATCACCATTAGCAAAGTTAAGACAGATAAAATCTGCCGATTGTTGATTGATTTCAGGAATGATGGCATCTTTTATTTCGTAAGCACTCATTTCTGGCTGTAAATCATAGGTAGCTACTTTTGGCGATGGGCACAAAATGCGTTTTTCGCCAATAAACTCTTTTTCTCTTCCACCAGAAAAGAAAAAAGTGACATGCGGATACTTTTCTGTTTCGGCTATTCTGATTTGAGATTTATTGTTTTTCTCTAGTACTTCACCTAAAGTTTCAGTTAAGTTATCTTTTTCGTATACCACTTTAATATTTTCAAAAGTTTCATCATAATTAGTTAAAGTAACATAGTACAAAGGCATTTTTTGCATGCCATACTCTTTGAAATCTTTTTGCGATAAAACTTCTGTTAATTCACGACCTCTGTCTGTTCTGAAGTTATAGAAAATAATAACATCCTCAGGTTTTATAGTTGCCAGTGGGTCGTGTTTTTCATCAACCATCACTATAGGTTTAATAAACTCATCAGTAACGCCATTAGCATAGCATTTTTGTAACGATTCTACAGCGTCGAAACTAGCTTCCCCAATACCATTAACTAATAAATCGTACGCCTCTTTAACACGTTCCCAGCGTTTATCTCTGTCCATTGCAAAGTAACGACCTACTACGGAAGCTAATTTTCCAGTAGTTGATTGCATATACGATTCGATTTCCTTTATAAATCCAATTCCTGATTTTGGATCCACATCACGTCCATCCATAAAAGCATGTACAAACACATCGGTTAATTGATGATGTTGACAAATATCAAGCAATCCTTTTAAATGATTAATATGAGAGTGAACGCCTCCATTAGACAACAATCCCAATAAGTGCACTTTTTTATGATTCGATTTTGCATAGTTTAGGGCATCAACCAACACCTGTTCTTGTTGAAGTGTTTTATTTTCAACGGCTAAATTTATTTTTACAAAATCTTGGTAAACAATTCGACCGGCTCCTAAGTTCATATGACCAACTTCGCTGTTTCCCATTTGACCTTCAGGTAAACCAACGTGTAAGCCGTCAGTGCGAAGCTGTGCATTTGGATATTTTGTATACAAAGAATCTATAAATGGAGTTTTGGCTAAATCAACCGCAGAAACTTTTGGATTGGGAGCTTTTCCCCATCCGTCTAATATCATTAAAAGGACTTTTTTATTCATTTTTATGGTGTGAAATTAATTCGGTGCAAAGATAAAACCGAAAATAGTATTGGCGTAGTTTTTAGCTAAATAATTAACGAAAACGTTAGAATTGGATACCGTATTTTAAAGCTAATTCGGCCTTCTTCTGATTTAAGTTTTTTAAAAATTGCTGATGTTTTTCAGTGTTTTCATTAAAAGGCCTGTGCATTAGTCCCTTTTGAATTGCTCCCACTTCATCCATGACAGGAAGTAACTTATCATCAATCCAACATTTTTTAAACTTTTCCCAGATATAGTTTACTGCTAATTCGTTGGGGTGAATTAAATCATCTTTATAAAACCGATAATCGCGTAAATCATCCATCATAATTTCAAAAGACGGAAAGTAATAGCAGTTTTTAGAAGTTATAATTTTATGAATTGCCGTTAATAAAAGTGCTTTACTATGACTGTTTTCAGCTATTCCATTGCTCAAATGCCTAACCGGACTTACTGTAAAAATAAGCTGAATTTCAGGATTAAATTGAGAGATTAACGCAATAATATTTTGTAAACTTTGTTCAATATCATTAGATGTTAGCAATCGTTTATTAAATTTTTTTTGCGAAATTTTATGGCAATTGGCAACGGTTTTGTTAGTATCTAAAAAATCGTAAACCCAAGCTGTTCCTAGCGAAATAACAACATGTGTAGCTTTTTTTAACGATTCAAAAGCAATTGAATTAGCATTATTTATGGTCTGTAAAATAACATCTGTATTTTCAGAAGTTAATTTAGAATGATGACTGAAACTTTGCCATAAATCATTATGAAAATACAAGTCTTCCTGAGTGTAAATTTTTTTATTTAAAATTTCACTAAGGGCATTTTCAATGGCTAAAGGATGAAATAAAATTCCGTACGGATTTAACAAATAGTTAAATCGGTAATATGCTAATTTTGTACTAATATTTTCGGCAAAACACGAACCAAATAACACTAAATTGGAATCGTAATTTATTAAATATGATTCTTTATTTAGTTGTATTTCAGTTCGTAATTTCATTTACAAATTGCTTTTGGCTTGTTGCAATGCTTGGTTTATTCCTTCTGGATTCTTCCCTCCGGCTGTAGCAAAAAATGGTTGACCACCGCCACCGCCGTTAATAAATTTACCTAATTCACGTACAATTTTTGAGGCATCCAATCCTCTTTCCTCTACCAAATTTTTAGCAATGGAAACAGTTAATGAAGGTTTATCTCCGAAATTGCTTCCAGCAATAAAGAATAAATTTGGTACTTGATCTTGTAGTTCAAAAGTTAAGCCTTTAAGGGTGTTTGGGTCTAAATCAACCGTAGCTCCAATAAAATTAATTCCATTAATTATTTCAATCTTAGCAATTAAATCTTGTTTTAAGTTGCTTGCTTTTTCTTTGAATAACTGTTCAACTTGTTTTTTAAGCAAGATGTTTTCTTCCTGTAGTGATTCTATTGCTTTTAATGTATCAGGTGCATTTTTAAGTTGAAGTTTAATTTGATTTAATTCTGCTTCATTCGACAAGAAAAAGTTCTTAGCTTCAGCGCTTGTTATCGCTTCAATTCTTCTCATGCCAGCTGCAATAGCAGTTTCTGTGGTAATTTTAAAATACCATATATCAGCAGTATTTTGAACGTGAGTTCCTCCACATAATTCAATTGAATCTCCAAATTCTATTGTTCTAACTTCATCACCATATTTTTCACCAAAAAGTGCCATTGCTCCTTTATTCATCGCTTCTTTGATAGGTAATTTTCTGTTTTCTTCTAAATCAATTTTCGCTTGTATTTTATCATTTACAAATTGCTCTACAGCTAAAACCTCTTCAGTAGTTAACTTAGAAAAGTGTGAAAAGTCGAAACGTAAATTTTTTGGACCAACTGCTGACCCTTTTTGCTCTACATGCGTACCTAATACAGCTCGTAGTGCTTGATGCAATAAATGTGTAGCCGTGTGATTGGCCATAGTTTTGGTTCGTGCAATTTTATCTACACTCAAAATAAATGTATCTTCAAGAGCAGAAGGTAATTCTTTAGTAAAGTGGATAATTAAATTGTTTTCTTTTTTAGTATCAATAACACTTATTGTTTTACCTAAGGCATTTTTAAGAATTCCAACATCACCAACTTGTCCACCGCCTTCTGGGTAAAACGGAGTTTTGTTAAATACTAATTGAAATAAAGTTCCGTCTTTTTTAGAGTTAACTTTTCTATAACGAACCAGTTGAGCAACTTCTTCAAGAGAATCATATCCAACAAACCCAATGGGCTCATCATTGCTTAATAAAACCCAATCATCGGTATCTACTTCTGCGGCTGCTCTGGAGCGCGATTTTTGTTTTTCCATTTCAACAGCAAAACCTTCTTCGTCTAAAAGCAAGCCTTTTTCTCTTAAAATGAGCGCAGTTAAATCGATTGGAAAACCAAAAGTATCGTACAATTCAAATGCCTTTTTACCTTCCAAGGTGTTACTTTTCATTTCAGAAATGAGGTTGTCTAACAATACCAAACCTTGTCCTAGAGTTCTTAAGAATGAATTTTCTTCTTCCTGAATAACGCGTGCTATTAAGGTTTTCTGATGATTTAGTTCAGGGAAAGCTGTTCCCATTTGGTTACTTAAAACTTCAACAAGTTTATGAATAAATGCTTCTTTTTGATTTAAGAATGTAAAACCGTAACGGATGGCGCGTCTTAATATTCTTCTAATTACGTAACCTGCTCCAGTGTTGGATGGCAATTGACCATCGGCAATTGAAAAAGACACGGCTCTAATATGATCTGCAATTACACGGATAGCGATATCGGTTTGTGCTGATTTTCCGTATGTAGAATCAGTAATTCTAACAATCTCCTGAATTAAAGGTTGGAAAACATCAGTATCGTAATTTGATTTTTTTCCTTGCAACGCCATACATAATCGCTCAAATCCCATGCCTGTATCTACGTGTTGTTCGGGTAGTTTTTCTAAAGAACCATCGGCTTTACGATTAAATTCCATAAAAACTAAGTTCCAAATTTCTACCACCTGAGGATGATCATTATTAACCAAATCTTTTCCTGCTACTTTTGCTTTTTCTTCCTCCGAACGTAAATCTATATGGATTTCAGAACACGGACCACATGGACCCTGATTGCCCATTTCCCAGAAATTATCTTTCTTATTACCTAAAATGATTCGGTCTTCTGGAACTATTTGCTTCCATAAATCATAAGCATCTTGATCAAAGGACAGGTTTTCATCCTTATAGCCCTCAAAAACTGAAACATATAAATTGTTTTTATCTAGTTTATAAACTTCCGTCAACAATTCCCACGCCCATTCGATAGCTTCCTTTTTAAAATAATCTCCAAAACTCCAGTTGCCTAACATTTCAAACATGGTATGGTGGTAAGTATCAATACCAACTTCTTCCAAATCATTGTGTTTACCAGATACTCTTAAACATTTTTGTGTATCAGCTATGCGTTTTACCTCGGCAAATTTCTGGCCTAAAAAGAATTCTTTAAACTGATTCATGCCGGCATTGGTAAACATTAAGGTAGGGTCATCTTTGATAACCATTGGAGCCGATGCAACTATTTTATGTTGTTTAGATAGGAAAAAATCTAAAAATTGTTGTCTGATTTCTTGTGATGTCATATACTTTTTAATAAAAATCTAACACTTGTTAGGGAAGTTAAGTTGGAAAACATTTTGTATTTTTGTTTGCCAACATACTAAAAATGGCCCAAAAGAGTTAAACACTTTAGGTGCAAAAATAGTATATTTTTAGGATTATGAGGAGAGTAAAATATTATTACGATGTAGAATCGTTATCATACAAAAAAATTAAATCGCGTTTAATTAGTTTTAGAGGAACCTTTCTTTTTTTACTAGCGGCTGCGCTGTTTGGATTGTTCTTTGTATACATGGCTTACAAGTTTTTAGAGTCGCCCAACGAAAAGTACTTAAAGCGCGAAGTTGATAAAATGAAGTTGGAGTACGGTTTATTGACTAAAAAAATGAAACAAGTCGAAGAGGTATTGGCCGAGGTTCAAGAACGTGATAACAATATATACCGTTTGTATTTTGAAGCCAACCCAATTCCTGAGGATCAACGTAAAGCAGGTTTTGGTGGCGTAAACCGATATAAATCACTGGAAGGATTTGATAACTCTAAAATGATTTCTGATGCGGCAAAACGTATGGATATAATATCTAAACAACTTTATATTCAATCAAAATCGCTGGATGAAATTGTAAAATTAGCCGAAAATAAAGAACAACTTTTGGTTGCAATTCCCGCCATTCAACCCGTTCGTGTAGATTTCTTAAAGCGCATGGCATCGGGTTATGGTTGGCGTAAGGATCCGTTTACTAAAGTTCGAAAGATGCATCAAGGGATGGATTTTACCGCAAAAACCGGGACTCCTGTTTACGCAACTGGAAATGGCGTCGTAAGGAAAGCAGATAACTCTGTATCTGGTTTTGGTAGGCATATTGAAATCTCGCATGGATATGGTTACACTACTATTTATGCCCATTTAAGTAATTATAATGTAAGACCGGGACAGCGAGTAAAACGCGGTGATTTAATTGGTTTTGTAGGAAACTCTGGAAGATCTACAGGACCTCATTTACATTACGAGGTTCATAAAAACGGAAGACCAGTTAATCCAATTAACTATTATTACGGAAGTTTAACTCCTCAACAGTATGCTGCTTTACAAAAACTGGCTGAATACGAAGGACAATCTTTAGACTAATGCAGATAGATTTACCAGAAAAACGATATTATAAAATTGGAGAAGTCTCTAAAGCATTTAATGTGAATGCATCACTAATTCGATTTTGGGAAAAGGAATTTGATGTGTTGAAACCAAAAAAAAACAGTAAAGGAAACAGACTTTTTACATCAGATGACATTAGTAATCTTAAAATAATTTACCATTTACTAAAAGAAAAAGGGTTTACCATTGAAGGGGCAAAAAAGAAGATGAAAGAAAAAGCTCCTTCAACACTCCATAAAAATCAAGAAATTATTGATAAATTAGAATCAATAAAAGATGAATTACTAAAAATTAAAAATTATTTATAATTAATTTTAAAACTATGAGAAATGTACTTATTGCCCTAGGGGTTATCGGATTGTTGGTTTTCTTAATATTCCAATGGGGTATTGGAATTAATAATCAAATTATAGAAAAAGAAGGATTAACACTGGCTCAATGGGCCAATGTAGAGAGCTCTTACCAACGCAGAGCTGATTTAATTCCAAATTTAGTTGCAACAGTAAAAGGGTATGCTGAGCATGAGCAAGAGACTTTAGAAGGTGTTATCAAAGCTCGTTCTGAAGCAACCAAAACTATCATTGACCCTTCCAATATTACAGAAGAGCAAATGGCTCAATTTCAACAAGCACAGCAAGGATTATCGGGGGCGCTATCCAGATTGTTAGTTACTGTTGAAAGATATCCAGATTTAAAAGCGAATCAAAACTTTTTAGAATTGCAAGCGCAACTGGAAGGTACAGAGAATAGAATTAATGTAGAACGTAATAGGTATAATGAATTAGCAGGGGCTTATAAAATATTTATTTCAAAGTTTCCTACAAGTATCATTGCCGGATTTATCAATAAAAAAGAATTACCATTATACAAATCTGCCGAAGGAAGCGATGTAGCTCCTAAAGTAGAATTTTAAAACCTTCAAAATAATGCCACATAACGAATGTATTTTATCAGAAGTTGATGAGCAAATAGTTGTTGATGCAATTAGAAGAGCCGAAAAAAATACATCGGGCGAAATAAGAGTACATATTGAGAAGAAAACTGAAATACCTCCAATGGAGAGAGCATTGGAGGTGTTCTATTTTTTAAATATGCAAGAAACAGAACAAAAAAATGGTGTTTTAATTTATGTAGCATATGAATCAAAAAAAGTGGCTATTATTGGTGATAAAGGAATACATGCAGTAACTGGAAATGATTTTTGGGATGCCGAAAAAGAGCTGTTAATTCATCATTTTAAACAAGAAAAATATTGCGATGGAATTGTAAAGGCCATTGAACAAATTGGTGGCAAGTTAAAACAATATTTTCCATTCAGAAGTGATGATACGAATGAATTAACAGATGAAATATCAAAAGGATAACATGAATTTGATTAAAAAATGTATAGGGATATTCTTTTTACTACTTAGTGTAAGTAATTCATTACATGCACAACTGCAAATTCCTGAAAAGCCATCACTACAAACCAGTGTATACGAAAAAGTAGAAATCCTTTCTTCTGAAGAAAAAGTGCGTTTAGAACAAAAATTAATAAAATACTATGATTCTACTTCAACTCAAATTGTAATAGCGGTTATTCCTAGTTTAGAAGGTGAAGACATTTCGATTTTTGCAACAGAATGGGCACATAAATGGGGTATAGGACAGGCGAAAGAAGATAACGGTGTCTTTATTTTAGTGGCTACATCCGATAGAAAAATTACCATTAGAACTGGCTATGGAGTTGAACACTTATTAACGGATGCTTTGTCTAAAAGAATTATAAGTAACATAATAACACCGGAATTTAAGCAGGGAAATTATTTTGCTGGATTGGATAAAGGGACCGATGTAATTATTCAAATTTTACAAGGTGAATATAAAAACAATCGAAAGGATGAGGGTAAAAGAGGTAATTTTTCAATGTTACCCATTATTATCATTATTATAATATTACTGATAGCCTTTTCTTCTAAAAAAGATAACGGTAGCGGCCCATTTAACAACAGAGGAAGAAAAAGAAATGCCGCGGATGGATTGTTAGAAGCAATAATACTTAGTAGCTTAGGCAGAAGCGGAGGTGGTTTTGGAAGCAGTTCTGGAGGGGGCTTTGGCAGTGGAGGCTTCGGCGGTGGTTTCGGTGGAGGGGGCTTTGGCGGCGGCGGCGCAAGCGGTGGATGGTAATAAATTATAAAAAAAGCAGCTTTAATAGCTGCTTTTTTTATCCTATTTATTTTTGACGAATATAAACCGATACTGGAACTCCTGTAAAATCAAAGTTTTCTCTTAGCTTATTTTCTAAAAATCGTTTGTACGGATCTTTTACATACTGCGGTAAATTGGCAAAAAATACAAATTGAGGAACTTGAGTTGGAAGCTGAGTACAATACTTAATTTTTACAAACTTTCCTTTTAAAGAAGGAGGAGGATAGTTTTGAATAAGTTCCAACATAACCTCATTTAATTTGCTGGTTGGGATTCTTTTGGTTTTGTTTTTATACACTTCAACCGCTATTTCCATTGCTTTGTAAATGCGTTGTTTGGTTAAAACTGAAGTGAAAATAATTGGAACATCAGTAAAAGGAGCTATTTCATTTCTAAGGGCTTCCTCAAATTTTTTAGCGGTATTGGTTTCCTTTTCTATTAAATCCCATTTGTTAACTAAAATAACGATGCCTTTATTATTTTTCTGGGCCAACCAAAAAATATTTTGGTCTTGTCCTTCAAACCCTCGAGTAGCATCTATCAATAAAATTGCAACGTCACAATTTTCAATAGCACGAACAGCTCGCATGACGGAGTAAAATTCTAAATCTTCTTTTACCCTATTTTTTTTACGTATTCCTGCCGTATCAACTAAGGTAAAATCGAAACCAAACTGATTGTAATCAATATTGATGGTATCACGTGTTGTGCCTGCAATATCTGTTACAATATTGCGATCTTCACCAATCAACGCGTTAATAAATGATGATTTTCCGGCGTTGGGTCTTCCCACAACAGCAAATTTTGGACGCGTAATTTCTTCTACAATAACTTCCTTTTCAGGTAACACTTCAACTACTGCATCGAGCAATTCACCGGTTCCACTACCATTCATTGAGGATATTGAGAAATAATCGCCCAATCCTAAATTGTAAAACTCTAGGGCTTCGGTTTCACGCATCGAGTTATCTACTTTATTTACTACTAAGAATACTGGTTTTTTGACTTGACGTAAAATCTTAGCAACTTCCTCATCCATTCCTGTAACTCCGTTTTCTACATCAACTACAAATAAAATAACATCAGATTCATCAATAGCTAACTGAACTTGCTTTCTAATTTCTCCTTCAAAAATATCATCAGAACCTATAACGTACCCACCGGTATCAATTACAGAAAAGTCCCTCCCGTTCCAATCCGATTTGCCATAATGACGATCACGAGTAACTCCACTAACGGCATCTACAATGGCCTCTCTTTTTTTTACCAACCTGTTAAAAAGGGTTGATTTTCCAACGTTTGGTCGTCCAACTATGGCTATAATATTACTCATTCTGGTTTAATTTTTTGCAAAGATAGCTAATCTGTTATTAATTAACAGTTTTGCATTTAAATTAAAAAATTATACTATTTTAGTTTTTAAATTATTTAGAATGATTATAGATAACAATGAAATCATTTTGCGTCCTCGTTTTAAAGTTGAGGTTAACAAAAGTCAGTCCTTACTTATCGATACATTTGAAGAACTTAAAAAAGATGAAAGCAATATATATATCAGCAGAGTTCGGCATAATTATATTTTGCTTGATATTCCAGAGGATAAGAATAAATTTTGGTCGCCTCAATTGGAATTACGCATTGAAAAGATAGATGAAAATAATTCAGAAATAAACTGTTTGTTTGGTCCAAAGGGTATTGTTTGGACATTTTTTATGTTTTTACATTTTATATGTGCAGCTGTTTTTACACTTTTTTTTGTAGTTGGCTACTCAAACTGGTCGTTAAATAAGCCGTTTGGCTGGTCTTTAACCATATGTATAGCCATGATTGTAGTTTGGTTTGCCTTTTATTTTTTAGGAAGAATAGGCAAACGTTTAGCTAAAAATCAGATGCAAGAGTTGAATGCTTATGTGCAAAATGTGCTTAAAAACTAATCTAAATAACCAAATCTGCGCAACTGTCGTTGATTGTTTCGCCAGTCTTTATTGACTTTCACATAAAGTTCTAAGAATATCTTTTTATCAAAGAATTTTTCTAAATCTTTTCGGGCTTCTGTACCAACTCTTTTAAGTGCATCCCCTTTATGCCCAATTATGATCCCTTTTTGTGAATCGCGCTCCACCATAATAATGGATCTAATTTTTATAAGGGTATCATCTTCAAAAAATTCTTCCGTTTCAATTTCTACTGAATATGGGATTTCTTTTTTATAGTGTTGTAGAATTTTTTCACGGATTGTTTCATTAACAAAGAAACGTTCTGGTTTGTCAGTTAACTGATCTTTAGGATAGTAAGGTGGTGATTCAGGTAATAATTCTAAAATTCGGGTAAATACCGATTGAATATTGAAATTTTCTAGGGCCGAAATGGCGTGAATCTCTGCTTTTGGAACTTGCTCTTTCCAATAAACTATTTTTGATTCAACAGCTTCTTGATTAGAAGTGTCGATCTTGTTAATTAAAATCAAGACAGGCACAGTAGCATTTTTAAATTTCTCGAAATACCGAGCATCTTTAAGAGCCATTTCATTAATTTCAACCATGTAAAGCAATATATCAGCATCTTCAAAAGCTGATTTTACAAAATCCATCATTGATTCCTGTAACTGATAGGCAGGTTTAATGATTCCAGGAGTATCAGAAAATAAGATTTGAAAATCATCCCCATTGACAATACCTAAGATACGATGACGTGTAGTTTGAGCTTTTGAAGTAATTATAGACAAGCGTTCACCTACTATAGCATTCATAAATGTTGATTTTCCAACATTTGGATTTCCAATAATATTAACATATCCGGCCTTGTGCGTCATAACAATTATATATTTACCGCAAAGGTATTATTTTAAATTGAGACATAGGTATCTGATGCTGAAAAGGATAGTATTTACAGTAAAAAATAAAAGATAAGAGTTGTGTAAAACTAAAAAATAGTAGTATATTTGCACCACAAATCGCGGGATAGAGCAGTAGGTAGCTCGTCGGGCTCATAACCCGAAGGTCACAGGTTCGAGTCCTGTTCCCGCTACTAGCATAAAATCCAACAAAATTAACGGTTTAGTTCACTCTAAACCGTTTTTTTATGGTTATTATTTTATTTTGTTTACCTAAGGGTTTTCAATCTTAATTTTCTACTTTCCTGTCCTTAAATTTATTAAGAGTATATACAGTTTAAACAACCTTCTACAAATTAATGTTAACACCTTAATTTTTTTTGTATTTTTATAAGTTGAATTTCCTCACAATTGAATATGAATAATACTTCGTATAAAAATTTAATACTACCCTTTTCTATTCTGCTTGTTGGTTTAGTAATTTCTATTGTAATTGCTATTAAGTTGTATAAAGCTGACCTTAAAGTTCAGCAACAAGAACTTGAGTTGAAAGCAAACGACCTTAAGTTTAACATTCAAAACAGGTTAAATGTTTTTCAGCAGTTTTCAAAAAGCAGTGCCTCTTTTTTTATGTCTTCCGATACCATAACTCGAGAAGAATGGAAAGAATTTATTACGTACAGTCAAGTGAATCAGAATTTAAAAGGTTTTCAAGGTGTTGCTTTTATAGCCAATGTATCCGCAAAGCATATCGATGCTCATATAGCAAGATTTATAAATGAATTCTCAACAAGCTATCAGGTATACCCTAAATCTTTTACAAATCAATACACCCCTATATTATATATCGAACCGTTAGATGTTAAAAACACAAAGGCTGTAGGTTTTAATATCAGTTCAAATCCGGTAATGCGAAAAGCTATTGAAGAAGCCCGTGATTTTAACGAAACAGTTTTAACAGGAAAGGTAACTCTAATACAAGATGTAGAAAACGGAGATCAAATTGGGAGCATCATTTATTCTCCTGTTTATAAAGTAAATAAAACCTTAAATTTAAAAGAAAATAAAAGAGATAAAATTATAGGATGGTCTGCTATATCGTTTAGAATCAACGATTTTATAAAAGATTTAGTTGCCTTAAAAAATCTTAATCAGGAAAATTCGATCCAAATTAAAATTTATGACGGAACACTTATAAATGAAGAATCCTTAATGTATAACAGTATAGCAGAGACAAATGCCTATCCAACTACTACATCGCTTATTTCATTTGCGTTGCCTGTTGAGTTAAACAGAAAAACATGGACCTTACTAGTAACTCAGCCATCAATAGTTTTTTTAGAAAGCAAAAGTATGATACTGCTCCTTTTTGGTACGATATTAAGCTTTTTGTTGAGCTATTTAGTTTATACATATCAAAATACGGCTAGAATAGCAAATGAAATTGCTAAAAAACTCACGCTTGATTTATCAGATAAAAACAAAGAGCTAATTAATAAGAATGTACTCTTAAATGAAAGTTATAACCGTCTTGAACAAGCGAAAGAAAAAGCTGAAGCACGTGAGTTACAGTTGAAAACGATTGCTGATAACTTTGTTAATGGTATGATTTATCAAGCTGTAGCCATCGATGAAAACCAGAGAAAATTTAGCTATGTAAGTGAAACGGTCAATAAATTATACGGTTGTTCGGTAGATGATGCCTTAAATAATCCCAATTTAATTTACAGTAAAATACATCCTGATGACAAAGAAAAGGTTTTAAGATCCGAACGAGAAGCATTGCGTAAAATGACTGTTTTTAATATAGAAACACGAATAATGAATCCGGATGGGAGCATACGCTGGTCTTATCTCATATCAAAACCACGCATAATTAGTGGATTGGTGTGTTGGGACGGATTGGAAATAGATATCACAGAACGTAAAAATATCGAGTTGGAACTTATCGAAGCAAAGGAGTTGGCTGAAGAAAGTGAAAGACTTAAGTCAGCTTTCCTTGCTAATATGAGTCATGAAATTCGCACACCTATGAACTCTATCCTAGGATTTACTGAGTTGCTGATGAACGATAACTTGGCCTATGAAAAAAAGAAACAGTACCACGAAATAGTTCATAACAGTGGAAAGCGATTGATGGGACTTATTTCTGACATCATCGATATTTCTAAAATTGATTCACATCAGTTAAATCTTCATTATACTAATTTTAATCTAAACAAGCTAATAGACAATCTGTATACCCAGTTTAAAATTTCACCAAAATTAAAAAATTTGGAACTTACAAGCTTTAAATCATTGACAGACAGTGCAAGTTTTATAAACTCCGACGAAAATCGTCTTGTTCAGGTGCTTTCTAACTTGTTAGAAAACGCTATGAAATTTACTCTTAAAGGCAGTATAACTTTTGGATATCAGCATACCGAAAACGAACTTAAGTTTTTTGTAAAAGATACTGGAGTTGGTATTAAAGAACAAGATTTGAAGTTGATTTTTGACCGCTTTGGTCAATCAGAAAATCACATCAACGCTATAGAAGGAACAGGTCTTGGACTTTCTATTTCAAAGGGGATAGTTGAAAACTTAGGTGGTAAAATTTGGGTAGAATCAAAAATAAACCAAGGTTCAACATTTTTCTTTAACATCCCTCATATTAAAGCCGATAGTAAAGAAATAGACCATATTGAAAAGGAGTTAGTAAAAATTGAGAATTGGCAAACCAAGACCCTATTAATTGCAGAAGATGAAGAGTCAAACTTTTTGTACCTAGAAGCTATTTTAGAAGAGCAGAATTTAACGATTTTACATGCTCAAAATGGTAAAGAAGCAGTTGACTTGTTTAAAAATAATCCTGTTGATATGGTGTTGATGGATTTTAACATGCCTATTATGAGTGGACTGGAAGCAACTGAAAAAATAAGAAAAATAAATCAACAGGTTCCCATTATTGCACTAACAGCATATGTTATGGCCGAAGATAAAAATAAAGCCTTAGAAGTGGGATGTAACGGTTTTCTGTCAAAACCAATAGAAAAGCATCAACTTTTAGAAACTATTAATTCCTTTTTAGCTTAATAATTATAGTATTTATTGATTTTGAACACTTAAACATTAGGTAATAGGTACATTTATAAATCAAAACCATACGCTTATCAAATGGTTTGTTATTTGCTTGATTTCAAGTTTGTAATAGGATATATTTGTGTTTTATTTTACTGCTATGAAATCAATTGTTTATTCTATCATAAATGAATCGTTATTCAATTCCAAAATATGCGAAGTTGATACCACAAAATTAACATCATCAACAAAATCATTTAAAGGACAGCTAGTAATTAAGACAAAAGAAGACGAGACCATAAATTATTATGGAGATTTTGATGTCTTTGATTTTTTAAAAGAGTATGGTTTTATACTTCACTCAAAATTGTTTTTAAAACCATAATAATTACAAGTTTTGGTTGTATACCTTTTTGATATATTTAAAAACCGCGTACACCAATAAACCTATTAATAAGGCTGTAATAATAATTGTAAATACTTTCATAGTTCAAGTATTTTTAATGCATCCATTTGATTTATTAAGGTACAAAATTTAAGCAAATTGTACAATGATGTAAATCATCTTCTAAAATGATAGGTATCAACCTATTATTTCGCTTAGTTTTTATACATTTGCCGACATAATTAAACTAAAGGGGTTTAGGTGTTAAAATCGTATAAAGCATATTTTACAATAATTGGTATTTTAGTTAGTTCTTATCTAAATGCTCAAGAAACCTTACCTATTTATTCCGATTATCTTTCTGACAATGTTTATTTAGTACATCCAGCTGCTGCAGGAATTGGTAATTGTGGTAAATTGCGTTTAACGGCACGTAATCAATGGGCAGATGTTTCGGGAGCACCAGAGTTACAAACACTAAGTTTTCATACACGCGTAAACGATAAAGCCGCTGTAGGGGGGATAGTTTTTAATGATAAAAACGGTTATCACTCGCAATTAGGAATTCAGGGAACGTATGCTTATCACCTCGATTTTGGAACGCGTTCGGATGAAATAAATCAGCTTTCATTGGCATTCTCATTAATGGTAGTTGAAAATAAAATTGATGAAACCAATTTTACCATTTATGATCCGGTTATCCATGGCGGAGTTTTAGCTAAAAATTATTTTAATGCAGATATTGGAGCAGCCTATCATTTAGGTGGATTTTTTTCGTATTTAACAGCTAAAAATGTTTTATTAACGGCACGTAACCTGTACAATGATAACTTTGAATCCTTAAATTTAAGAAGGTACTTATTAACCTTAGGATATTATTTTGGCGAAGATTTCACAGTGCAGTTTGAACCTTCAATTATGACTCAGTTGATTGAACGTACAGGAGAAAAATTTATGGATGTAAACTTAAAAATATATAAAGACTTACCTACAGCACAACTTTGGGGAGGTTTATCGTACCGTCGCGGGTTTGATGGAAACGAACTTGAAGAGTTGCAGTATATCACTCCAATTATAGGTATTAATTTCAATAAATTAATGTTCTCCTATACATATACCAAACAAAGTGGCTCTATAGTTTTTGAAAACGGCGGATTTCATCAAATTAGTTTAGGATTTAATTTATTGTGTAGACCACAACGTTTGTCTGGCTGTCCAAATATTAACGCATCCTTTTAAATTTATAACTATGGTTGTTAAGGAACTTAATGGTAAAAAACCTCAGTTTGGAGACAATTGCTTTATTGCAGAAACAGCTGTAATAATAGGTGATGTAGTAATGGGGGATGATTGTAGTGTTTGGTATCATGCCGTTATTAGAGGCGATG
The DNA here is from genome assembly GCA_018335575.1 of Bacteroidota bacterium. Taxonomy (GTDB): domain Bacteria; phylum Bacteroidota; class Bacteroidia; order Flavobacteriales; family Flavobacteriaceae; genus JAGXRT01. Next base: position 45,412 of record JAGXRT010000035.1, read on the forward strand.
TACATTACATTAAAATGGGCAATAAGGTTAATGTCCAGGACGGGGCAGTTATACATGCTACCTATCAAAAAAGTCCAACCAATATTGGTAATAATGTTTCAATTGCGCATAAAGCCATTGTTCATGGATGTACCATTCATGACAATGTGTTAATTGGCATGGGAGCCATAATTATGGATGATTGTATAATAGAAAGTAATTCTATAATTGCTGCAGGCGCTGTTTTAGCAAAGGGAACACATGTGGTATCAGGTAGTGTGTATGCGGGCATACCAGCAAAGAAAATCAAGGATATAAATACTGAATTATCTGAAGGTGAAATAAAAAGAATTGCAGATAATTACGTGCACTACGCTAAGTGGTATCAATAGTTTATTAAAAATCTTCGTACTTAATAAGCATTTCAGGTGTTAAGGGTTCTAATATAGTGCTTAAAACATCAATAGTTCCATTGGTAAAAAAATGATGCCTACTTTTTGTCTTATCAGAATTTAACATGGAGTATTGCGACAAAATATTTTTAGTTTGTAGTGCAACGGCGTTACCAGAATCAATAATTGTTACTTCCGGGCCAACAATTTCTTTAATTTGAGGAATTAAGTAAGGATAATGTGTACAACCTAAAACAATGTAATCTGTTTTTAGAGCTAACATGGTACCGATATATTTTTTTAGCAGTTTTTTTGTTTCTGTAGAATTTAATTTGCCAGATTCTATCAATTCAACCAGTCCTTCACCAACTTGCTCTACAACAGTAATATGAGAAGCAAATTTTTCGGAGGTTCTGGTAAACAACTCACTGCTTAAGGTTCCTTTAGTTGCTAATATGCCTATAGCATTTGTTTTAGAATTTAAAGCAGCAGGTTTAATGGCTGGCTCAATCCCTATAAAGGGAACATCAAACATAGACCTTAATTCTTTTATAGCATTGGTAGTCGCCGTATTACATGCTACAACAATTAATTTACACCCTTTATTAAGTAAAAATTCTGTGTTTTTTATACTGTAAGAAAGTATGGTTTCTTTTGATTTTTCTCCGTATGGAGCGTTTTTACTATCGGCTAAATATATAGTATGTTCAAAAGGCAATAATTGATGTACTTCTTTCCAGATGGAAGTGCCACCAACGCCCGAATCAAAAAAACCTATGGGTTGATTGCTCATGTATCAAAAGTAAAAAAAAACCCCGATTAATCGGGGTTCCATTTTTGATTTTATCAACTTACTTAATTCCTAATTTGGCTTTTACATCAGCCATTAAATCAGTACCATCTGCTACTAATAATGTAGAGGCATCAATAACATAAGCAAATCCCTTTTCTTTTGCTACAGCGGTAACAGCTTTACGAGCTTCTTCAATAATAGGATTCAACCCTTCTACTTTACGTTGTTGTAAATCTTCATTGGCAGCTTGAATTGAAGAATATATTTTTTGCTCTTCTGCTTGTACCTCTTGTGCTCTTTTTTGATTTTCAGCTTGTGTTTGAGATTTAGCCTCTTCGTTATATTTTGTTAATTTAGTTTTTAAAGCAGCATCTGCAACTTTAATTTCTTCGTCATAATTCTTTTTAAGTTTTTCTAAATCAGCTTCTAATGCTTTTGTTTTTGGCATTATTGAAATTAATTCGTCAAAATTTAAATGAGCAACTTTAGTTTGAGCTTGAGTTACACTATTAAAACCTAAGGTTAAAATTGCTACTAATAAAAGTGATTTTAAATGTTTCATTGGAATCTTTCTATTTAATATTAATTATTTCTGTTATTAATTGTTGTTCTTTTTTCTTAATGCTTCGCGTTCTTTTAATGCTTTTTCGCGTTGTTCTTGTATAGCTTTTTGCTGCGCTTCCTTCTTTTGTTGACGATCTAAAATAGCTCGTTGTTGAGGTGTTAATGAATCTTTTTCAACTTTTAAAGTATCTGTTAAAGCTACTTTTATACTGTCGGCTGGTTGTTTAATTTTTTTAGTTATTTTAGAATCAGTAGTTTTAGTGGCTGATTCTGTTTCTTTTTTCTTTAAAGCGGCTTGTTTAGCTTCTTCGCGTTTTTTTAAATTTTCTTCGCGTTGTGCAATAACTTTTTGACGTTGCTCTTCGCGTTGTTTTTGTTTTTCTGCGATTATGGCTTTTTGTTGTTCTTCGCGTGCTATTTTTGCTGCTTCACGATCTTCTGCAACGGTTGATTTTACTTCTTCATCAGATTCTTCAGCAACTTGATTATTAGGTCTTGTAGAAGCTTGATTACCGCTTATAACAGCCCTACGGGTTTCCATTTCATCTTTACGTTTAGAACGGCTAATGCTATTTAGCACCAATTCGCTAATGTCATAGGCATTGTTAGAGTATAGCATAATTAAATCGCTTGTTTTATCAAATACAAAATCGTATTTTTTAGAATCAGCAATTTCTTTAACGGCATTGTACATCTGATCTTGAATAGGTTTTACTAATTGTTTACGCATAAAAAACAAATCGCCATTAGGGCCAAAGTACGTTTTTTGCAATTCTTGTAATTCGGTTTCTTTGATACTGATGTCTTCTTCTTTGTCAAGGATTAACTCTTTAGTCAACAATGCTTTCTGATTGTTTAAATCTGCTTTTAATTGCTCAACTTCATTCTTTTTAGCGTTGAGTACTTGTTGCCATTTTGAAATCTTTTCATTTAAATTAGCCTGAGCTTCAACATATTCAGGCATATTTTCTAAAATATATTCAGAATCTATGTATGCGATGCGTTGTGATTTTTGGGCAAATAACAAACTGAGTGTCAATGAACTTATTAGGACTGTAAGAATTATTTTTTTCATAACGCCTGTTTTTAGTTGAGAAAAAATCGTGCCAAATTTTAAATCATAACAAATATAGCATTTTATTAGAATTGTTGCCCTATGATAAAATGTGTTTGCCAGCCAGATTTTTGATTAGTGCCCGGTAAGGTGTCGAGTCCGTTACCAAAATCAATTCCTAACACCCCAAATGCAGGCATAAATATTCGCATACCCAACCCTAATGATCGCTTCATTTCAAAAGGATTGTACTTCTTAAATCCATCGTACGAGTTACCGCCTTCCATAAATCCTAATAAATATATTGATGCACTTGGTTTTAATGATACCGGATAGCGTAATTCCATAGAAAACTTATTGTAAATTGTTCCTCCTTCTATGGAAGATAAGCGGTTATTTTCATAACCTCTTAAAGCAATAGTTTCCCTTCCGTCCATTTGAAAAGCGGCCATACCATCACCTCCAACAAAATAGCGTTCAAAAGGAGAATCGCCTAAATCAGAGTTGTAATTACCTAAGAAACCAAACTCTAAATTAGACATCAAAACAAATTTTGCTGGTAAAGAAGTATACCAACGGCCTTTAAAGTTTAGCTTATAGTATTCTAACCACTTGTACTTTTCTTTGTCTTCTAAAGCGGAATAATCTTTATTGTTTACTAATGAATACGGGAAGGTAAATTTACCACCAATGCTGAACTCAGATCCGTATTTAGGAAAAATAGGACTTGGACCAGCTGAATTTCGACCAAATGAAATACCGTATGATAGATTGTTCGAAGTACCAGTACTAAACGAAAAAGTTGCTATTGGGTAATCTTGTAAATCGTATTGTTGATAGGAAATATTTTGAGATAACATAAAATAGTCATCAGGCCAGCTTAAACGTTGTCCTAAGCCTAACGATAGCCCCATGATATTTACACGCTGACTTTTATCAACCGATCCGGTATAATAATCGTAACGATACTGACGCGAATTGTAAATAGAGTACGACAATGATTTTGGTCTTCTACCACCTAACCACGGTTCTGAAAATGAAAAGCTATAGGTGCTGTAATATTTACTGGTTTGTAATCGTAACGATAGTTTTTGACCATCACCCATAGGTAATGGCTTATAGGCATCTTTATCAAATAATCCTTTAAATGAAAAGTTGTTAAACGATAAACCTAACGTACCTATGAAAGCACCGCCTCCGTAACCACCTTGCAATTCTATTTGACTTGATCCTTTTTCAGTAACAGAATAATCAATATCAACGGTTTTATCTTGGTAATTTGGTTTTACATCCGGAGAAATAGTTTCGGCATCAAAAAAGCCTAATTGTCCAATTTCGCGTATCGAACGGATAATGTCTTCCTTACTGAATAAATTACCTGGCCGCGTTCTTAACTCGCGATAAATAACGCGGTCATTGGTTCTGTCGTTACCTGTAACACTTACTTTTCTGATGGTAGCTTGTTCATCTTCATGAATACGTACTTCAATTTCAATCTTGTCATCTTCAATTTTAGTTTCTACAGGGTTTACCTGAGAAAATAAATAACCGGTGTTTAAGTACAACGTTTGAATGTCGTCAGAATCGGGTTTGCCGTTTCCTTTGATGCGTTCTTTTAGTATTTTACCGTTGTAAACATCGCCTTTTTCAATTTTTAAAATTGATTGTAGTTGTTCATCGGTATAATTTTTATTACCGATAAATTTAATATCACCAAAGAAATATTTTTTACCTTCTTCTAAATTGATATTTACATTAATGGTATTGTCATCATTCCAAGAAATGGATTCGTCAATAATTCGGGCATCGCGATGTCCTTTTTCGGAATATTTTGTAATGATGTTGTCTAAATCTTCTTTGTAATCTTTTTCGATATATTTTGATGCTTTCCAAAATCGTCCTAAAAACGATTGCTTGGTTTTCTTCATTGCTTTTTTAACCGCTTTATCTGAAAAAGCATCGTTGCCGTTGATAACAATTTTTTTAATTTTAATACGCTCGCCACGGTCTACTAATACCATCATATCAACAGAGTTGGTGTTTGAGGTGTCAACCTTAGTATCAATGGTAACTTTAGTTTTTAAGAATCCTTTTTTCTGATACTTGTTTTTGATATAATTTTCAGTAGTAATTAGTAAGTTATCGGTTACCATTACCCCTTTGTTAAGTTCGGTTTCTTTTTGTAATTCTTTGGCTTTGTTCTTTTTAACGCCTTTAAAAACTACCGAGTTTAACTGTGGTAATTCAATAACATTAAATTCAAGGTATACTCTGTCGCCATCAATTTTAGTTACATACACATCAATTTCACTAAATTGCTTGGTGTCGTATAGCTTTTTAATAGCGCTACTTAGTTTATCACCCGGCAAACTTATTTCTTGATCTACCCTAAGTCCGGTATATACTTTAACTGTTTGTTCGCTAAATTTTTGTAATCCAACAACAGTAAAATCACCTAATATATATTTTTTATCTGGTTGTAATGTAATGGTGTCTTGTGATTTAGCTGTAAAGCTTGTAAAAACTATAAGAACTAACAGCACTAATCTTAATTTATTCATTCTATCTTTTATTTTATTTGATCGCTTGTTTTTCCAAAACGACGTTCTCTTTTTTGATACTCAATTATAGCGCGGTAAAAATCGTCTTTTTTAAAGTCTGGCCAAAGTGTTTCTGTAAAATAAAATTCAGAATACGCAATTTGCCATAATAAAAAGTTAGAAATGCGCTTTTCTCCGCTGGTTCTAATAATTAAATCTACCTCTGGCAAAGAAAATGTATATAAATGATTATTAATAACATTTTCATTAATTTCTTCGATAGTTAATTCATTATTAACAACTTTTTTAGAAATATTTTGAATTGCCTTAACAATCTCTTCACGACTTCCGTAACTTAAGGCTAATGTTAAAATAAAATCGGTATTCCCACTGGTTTTTTCTATGACTTCTAGGAGTTCTTTTTGTGCAGTTAAGGGAAGTGATTCTAAATTTCCAATAGCATTTAATTTGATGTTGTTCTTTTGCAGTGTTTTTAGTTCGCGCTTTAAAGAGGAAGCCAAAAGTTTCATTAAGGTATCTACTTCCGTTTTTGGGCGGTTCCAATTTTCTGTTGAAAACGCATAAAGAGTCAATGCTTTTATTCCAAGTTCGGATGCTGCTTTAAGTGTTTCTTTTACGGCATTAACACCATTTTTATGTCCAAAAACACGGTCTTTACCTTTTAATTGAGCCCAACGTCCATTCCCATCCATAATAACAGCAACATGCTGCGGAAGTTTAGCTACATCTATTTGGTCTTTTAAATTCATTAATAAGTAGGTGGTATATAACAAGATGGTCGTCCAAAAGAGTAAACCAATGAAACGCCCGAAAAGACGTACCAATCATTACTATCTGGATTTCCAAACTTTAATCGTTGTATGCTTGAATTGTTGTAATCTAAATTATCCACAAAAGTGTAGCGTGCTTTAATTTCTGCAGCCACTGCAAATTTATCAAAAAGTTTTGCTTTATAGCCAATTCCAATTGGAATTGCAAAAGAAGTTTTTGATTTGTATTCGTAGTTATTGGGAGACACCTCTGCTGATACAACATTATAATTAAAAGCCACAATCTCAAACAGTAAGTAAGGTGTGTGTGATTCTTCTGAATATGTAATGTCGTAATTAAAATAATTAAACTCCATACCTATGCCCAATTCATTAATCGTATTGGTAAAGCTATAATTACGCAATTGTCTTATGGCATTTTCAGAATCGGCATCATTTGCTGATAAACTTAGCCGGGTAAAGGCGGCTCTAAGAGCTATACGGGTATTTATATTTCGTTTGTATAAAATTCCTCCTCCAAGTTGGTTTGGATTGATGTACGTTTCGTTTCCGATATCGCCAATGTAGTTGCCCCCTCCAATAAAGAATCCTACTTCATGCATTTGGGCCCAAAAACTAGTGGTGATAAACATTAGTATATAAAAAACGATGTGTTTACTCATAAAATTCGATAGCGTGCAAATATAAAAAAACAAATTGCTTTAAATCGTTAAACCGTTAGATAATAACCATTAAAAGCAATAAAAATTGTGTTTAGTTTGTATATTTTTTAATTTCTTGGGTCTTCTCCCCACATTAATTTATTTCGTAATGTTTTTAAAAATGATTGATGATTAAGTTCAACTGTACTAATAGTAAATGGAGCTTTTTCAATAGATATCTCGGTTTCATTTTTTAGCGTATAAGTTTTAGAGTCTAAAGACATCATAAAGGTTTTTTCTCTACCAGAAACGGTTATCATAATTTTTACTTCATCTTCTATTATTAACGATCGAACATTTAAATTGTGTGGAGCGATGGGTGTTAAGGCAATTGTTTTAGAACTCGGTGTAATAATCGGACCACCACAACTTAATGAATAGCCGGTTGAACCGGTAGGTGTGGCAACTATCAATCCATCGGCCCAATATGAGGTTAAATAATTTGAATTGATAAAAGTAGTAATTTTAATCATCGAAGTAGTATTTTTTCTGCCAATGGCTACTTCGTTGAGGGCAAAATTTAACTGAGTTAAATCGTTGGTTTTAGGTTTTGTTGAAACGGTTAATAACGATCGTTCTTTTAATGAGTATTCTTTATTAATTAACATTGTTAAAGCATCATTAAACTCATGACGTTTAACAATAGCTAAAAAACCCAGTCTTCCGGTGTTGATACCCAATATTGGTATCCCTAAATTGCGCACGTATGCAATAGAACGCAACATGGTACCATCACCCCCAAAGGAAAAAAAGTAATCGAACGAATTGTTTAAATCTGTATTGGAATCAAACGTTTTAAAAGGCAAAGGAATAGATAAATATTTTTTAAGTTTGTTGTAGAACTTCTTCTCAAAGATCATTTCAACTTTCTTTTCTTGAAGTATTTGTATGTACTCTTCAAACAAATGGTTAGTTTCATCTTTACAACAATATCCATACATGGCTACTTTCATGAGCTACATATTTAAGTATTTTTGGAGGTATTCTGATCGTTCTTTAAGGTTTTCTAAAAACTCATCGTCATGAAAATTCGTAAGCAAATTGTATCCATAACGGTTAAAGGTTTCTACAATAGAACTTATGTTGCAATACCCCATTTTTAAGGTGATCTGAACTTTGTCATCTTTAACATCCGATATAAACAGTCCCAATAAATTACAGTCGTTAGATTCTACTATTTGAGAAATCTCACTAAATGAATACCCTTTGATGTCTTTTTGTACAATAATTATGGCACCAAGTTGATTTAAAAATGGAGTTTCATAAAACAAATGTAAAATAGTATTGAGTTCATAATATCCAATATATACCTTATCTTTGTTTAGAACAGGCAATAAATTAGCATCATTTGTTGCAAAAATACTTAACAGTTCAAGCCAACTCATAGACTCTTCTGCAAAAAACGATTCATACAAATAGCTTAAATTAGCAAGTGTTTCATCTTGGTTTTCTTGAAACTGAATATCTTTTTCATTTATTGACCCAATAAACTGATTATCTTTTACAATAGGTAAATGCGTGTAGGTTAAATACTTAAAAAGTTGTTTAACTTCTTTAACAGTGCTCAATGGTGAAAGTGCACTAACGTCTGTAGATAAGCATTTAAAAGCGTTCATTTCTATACGAATATAGGGTATTTATTGATATAATTGATTCAAATAAATTATTTTTGCAAGTAAAATAATTCGATTTTTAACTTAAAAAATAAGTTTAAATAACTCAAAATAGATGACAAAATTAAGTGTAAATATAAATAAAATTGCAACTCTCAGAAATTCAAGAGGCGGCAATACTCCCAATTTAGTTAAAGCAGCTATTGATATTCAAGAATTTGGCGCACAAGGAATTACAATTCATCCAAGACCCGATGAACGTCATATTCGTTATCAAGATGTTTATGATTTAAAACCAATTGTTACTACAGAATACAATATAGAAGGAAACCCCATTGAAGATTTTATTAAAATTGTGCTGGATGTAAAACCAACGCAAGTTACCTTGGTGCCAGATGCTATAGATGCCATTACTTCAAATGCTGGTTGGGATACACTAAAAAACAAAGACTTTCTATCCGAAGTAATCAACGAGTTTAAACGAAACGGTATTCGTACATCTATTTTTATTGAAACTGATTTAAAAATGATTGAAGGTGCCATTAAAACAGGTGCTGATAGGGTTGAGTTATACACCGAAGAATTTGCTAAACAATACGATTTAGGAAACAAAAAAGCAATAGAACCCTACATAAAAGCAGCAGAATTAGCCAATTCTTTGGGACTGGGCATAAATGCCGGCCATGATTTAAGTTTAGATAATATTGAGTTTTTTGCTAATAATATCCCTAATTTATTAGAGGTTTCTATTGGTCATGCACTTATCTCAGAATCGTTGTACTTAGGATTTGAAAATGTAATAAATATGTATATCCACAAATTAACAAAAACAAATGTGTAGTGAACCCGATACTTCATTCTAAAATTGTAGGTAAAGGAAATCCATTATTGGTGTTGCACGGAGTTTTTGGACTGAGCGATAATTGGATGTCGTTTGCAAAAGTAGCTGCTGAAAATTTTCAAGTTCATTTAATAGATTTAAGAAATCACGGAAGAAGTTTTCATTCAGATGAATTTAATTTTGACCTTATGGCTGCAGATGTATACAGATACCTGATGCATCATACACTGGAAAAAGTTTCGTTGTTGGGACATTCTTTGGGCGGAAAAGTAACCATCGCTTTTGCCAATAAATACCCACATTTAATAAATAAATTAGTAATTGTAGATATTGCTCCAAAAGCATATCCAGTGCATCATCAAGAAATAATAAATGCACTAAAATCAGTTAATTTTAGGGAAATAAAATCAAGAATTGAAGTTGAAAAAATATTGCTCGATTCTATAAACGATAAAGAAGTTATACAGTTTTTAGCCAAAAATGTTTACAGAAAAAATGAAACAGAATTGGCGTTTAGGTTTAATATTAATGCCATAGCTGCAAATGTAGATCAAATAGTGGCTGAAAGTAAGTTAGATGATGTTATTGAAATTGATACCCTATTTATTAAAGGAGCCAACTCAAATTATATTACAAAAGATGATTTTGATGATATTGGTAAAAAATTTTCATCTGTAACAATAGAAACGATTTCCAATGCGGGTCATTGGGTTCATGCTCAGAATCCATCCGATTTTAATAATACTGTATTAAATTTCTTACTTTTGGATAACAACTAATAAATTATAAACAATGTTTAAAACCATATTACGTATATTTTTTACAGCTTTTGTAACCATGTTATTGGCGTATTTTTTACCCGGAATTTATGTAGAGTCGGCCGAGGCAGCTTTAATTGTAGCCATTGTTTTAGGCCTACTCAGAGTCTTTGTAAAACCAGTATTAATTTTGTTAACGCTGCCTGTTACCGTATTTACTTTAGGGCTATTCTTACTTGTTATCAACGCCTTAATTATTCTAATGGCAGACAATTTAGTAAAAGGATTTGATGTGTCTGGATTTTGGTATGCGCTGCTGTTTAGTATTTTACTGTCTATGTTTCAATCAGCATTTAATCAAGCACTCGAAAATAAAAAGCAATAGAAGTTAGTTGAAATTGAAGTCTTTAATGGTTGGAAGTACGGTTTTAAATTACTAATTTTGCACCCAATTTTAAGAAAAAAGATTTAATCAGATACAAATGAACATAACAAAACAGTCTATTGATGCGTTAAATGCCCTTATCAAAATTGATATTGTTGCTGCAGATTACCAAGAAAAAGTTGAAAAAGGACTAAAAGATTACCGCCAAAAAGCAAATATTCCAGGTTTTAGAAAAGGTCAAGTTCCGATGGGACTTATTAAAAAGCAATATGGTAAAGCAATGTTGGCCGATGAAATCAATAAATTAATTCAAGAATCGTTAAATAAATTTATTACCGAAGAAAAATTAGATTTATTAGGAAATCCGGTTCCTAAAGAACAAGCAGATTTTTCTTGGGATAACGAAGATTTTACTTTTGAATTTGAAGTGGGATTAGCACCTGTTTTTGAAATCGATTTGAAAGCTAAAAATAACATCGTTCATTATCAAATTGAGGCCGATGAAAAAATGATAAATTCTGAAATTGACAGCGTTTTAAGTAGATACGGAAAAATGTCAACCTTGGATGAGGTTACAGAAGAAGCTACAATTACAGGTAAATTTACCAACGAAGAAAGAAACATCGACAAAACATCAACCATACAAATGGCCGATATCAAAGGTAAAGTAAACCTTAAAAAGTTCTTAGGTAAAAAAGTAGGTGATGTTATTGAGCTTAAAACCAAAGGCTTGTTTGAAGATGACCATAAGATAGGGTATGTTTTAGGAGTTAAGCATGACGAAATTCACGATTTAGATATTGTAGTAACACTTACTATTGATACTATTACTAAATTAGATAAAGCAGAATTAAACCAAGAATTGTTTGATAAAATGTTTGGCGAAGGCGTTATTTCATCAGTAGAAGAGTTAAAAGAACGTATTAAAAAAGATGCTGAACTTCAGTTTTCATCGCACAGCGACCAACAATTACTGAATGATGTAACCGAGTACTTAATTGACAACACCAAATTCGATTTACCAAAAGAATTCCTAATTAAATGGCTCCAAACTGCAGGAGAAAAAACATTGACATTAGAAGAAGCAACGGCAGAATACGAGCGTTCTGAAAAAGGATTGCGTTACCAATTAATCGAAAGCAAGTTAATTACCGATAATAAAATACAGGTAAGTTTTGATGATTTAAAGAACTTTACGGTTGATTTAATTAAAGCACAAATGGCTCAGTATGGCCAAATGAATCCAACAGAAAAAGAATTGGATGAAATAGCGTATAAAGTTTTAACTAATGAAGATGAGCGCAAACGCTTATCAGCACAAATGATGAGTACTAAATTGCTCGATTTCTTCAAAGGAAACTTAAAATTAAAAGCTAAAAAAGTTTCTTTCGAAGATTTTGTAAAAGAAGTTTATAAGTAGTATTAAATCCGAATTAGCAATAATTTCAATTAAAAAACTCCCGAGAAATCAGGAGTTTTTTTAATTATGGATATATACTTTTAATCAGAAAAATCTGGTTTTTTATCCTCGTCTTCCAATTCGATATTTAATTTCTTTGCACGAATTTTCCATTTTTCACGTGCCAACAGTTGTAAATCTATTTGATCGTCTTTTTCATCGGTAATTTCTAAACCAAGTAAGGTTTCAATAATATCTTCCATGGTTGCAATTCCTTCCATTCCGCCATATTCATCAACAATTAAGGCAATGTGTTCTTTTTTAGCCAACAACAATTCAAAAAGTTTAGGTAAGGAAAAGTTTTCATAACATACTATAATAGGACGTTTAATATCCTTAAGTTTTAGTTCGGTTTCGCTAAGTGCCAGTTTTTCTAACACATCATATTTTAAAACGTAACCGGTAACATGGTCTTTTTGATTGGCATAAATCGGAATTCTCGAATACACCAAAAATTCTTTATTAGTAAAGAACTCTTGCAACGACATATCTTCTTGAGCTGCTTTTACAACCATTCTGGGAGTCATCACATTTTTAATTTTGATGGTTTTAAGCAACATCAAATTGTGAATAATTTTTCCTTCTTGTTCGTCAAAAACACCTTCTTCTGTACCGATATGTGTTAAAGCAGATATTTCTTCTCGGCTAACCGTATGAACTTTCTTGTTTTTAGAAATTATTTTGGTAATAAACTCTGAAAAAACCACTAATGGATATGTAACTACAATCATCAACCTAATAAGTTTTGTTGTAGAAAAAGCCAATTCTCTCCAATATATGGCACCAATGGTTTTAGGTAAAATTTCAGAAAAAACTAAAATTAAAATAGTAAGTACCGCAGAGATAATTCCAAAATACTCATTACCAAAAACAAGAGTTGCTTGTGCTCCAACACCCGCTGCGCCAATAGTATGAGCAATTGTATTTAATGATAAGATGGCAGATAAAGGTCTGTCTATATCCGTTTTTAAGTTTCGTAATTGTGTAGCAGCTTTTTTGCCTTCGCGTTCTTTGGTTTTAATAAAAGGCATGGAAACAGTAAGTAATACAGCTTCTGCAATAGAACAAATAAAAGAAATTCCTATTGCTAGAAGTAAATAAATAATTAAGAGTGTCATATATGAATTTATAGATAGCAAATATACAGAAAATCAATAGCTATTTCATATTCCTAAAAGTTGTTATCTTTACAAATTAAAACTCAAAAAAAACAACCCAATGAATTACGGTAAAGAATTTCAGCAATATGCTACTAAGCATCACGGCATCAGTAGTATGCATTACGATAAATTAATAAGTAGTCTAACGCCTTATATAATGGAAGAACGTCAGATGAATATCACTCAGATGGATGTGTTCTCACGGTTGATGATGGATCGAATTATATTCATGGGCACTGCTATTAATGATCATGTTGCTAATATAATTCAGGCCCAATTGTTATTTTTAGAAAGTGTAGATTCTTCTAAAGACATTTCTATTTACATCAATTCTCCAGGTGGTGGTGTATATGCCGGATTGGGAATTTACGACACCATGCAGTTTATTAAACCGCACGTAGCAACTATATGTACCGGTATGGCAGCATCTATGGCAGCAGTTATTATGTGTGCCGGTGAAAAAGGAAAGCGATCTGCATTGCCACATTCGCGTATTATGATTCATCAGCCATTGGGAGGTGCGCAAGGTCAGGCAAGCGATATCGAAATTACAGCGCGAGAGATTTTAAAGTTAAAAGATGAACTGTATCAAATTATAGCTAAACACAGCGGACAAACAGTTGAAAAAGTAAATTCGGACTCCGACCGTGACTACTGGATGAAAGCCGAAGAAGCTAAATCATACGGAATGATTGATGAAATTTTAGTAAGAAAATAAAGGATAATAAAAAGCGAGGATGGCAAAAAAAGAGGAGCAATTAGAATGTTCATTTTGTGGACGTAAAAAAGCAGAAACCGATTTGTTAATTGCGGGAATGGATGCCCACATTTGTGATAAATGTATAGAACAGGCACATGGTATCGTATTGGAAGAAATGAGCGAATTGGCTTCCAAAAAGCTATTGCCCGATTTTAAACTAAAAAAACCAAAAGAAATAAAAGAGTTTTTAGATCAATACATTATTGGTCAGGACGATACTAAAAAAGCCATGTCTGTTGCTGTTTATAACCATTACAAACGGATTTTTCAAAAAACCGATGATGAAAATGAAGTTGAAATTGAAAAGAGCAACATTGTATTGGTAGGCGATACAGGTACCGGTAAAACGCTGGTAGCAAGAACCATTGCTAAAATGCTGAGCGTTCCGTTTGCCATTGTCGATGCTACTGTTTTAACACAGGCAGGTTATGTTGGAGAAGATGTTGAAAGTATTCTCACCCGATTATTACAAGCCGCCGATTACGATTTGAAAAAGGCAGAAAAGGGCATCGTTTTTATTGATGAAATAGATAAAATTGCCCGTAAAGGCGATAATCCGTCTATAACCCGCGATGTGTCTGGTGAAGGCGTTCAACAAGCATTACTGAAATTGTTAGAAGGTACGGTTGTTAATGTTCCGCCAAAAGGGGGACGCAAACATCCAGAGCAAAAATTTATAGAAGTCGATACTAAAGATATTTTATTTATTGCCGGTGGTGCATTTTCAGGTATCGATAGAATCATCAGTAAACGTTTAAACATGCAAGCAGTAGGTTACAGCGCATCCATCAGTGAAGACAAAATTGATGAAGACAACTTATTGCAATACATCGTTCCAGCCGACTTAAGAGCTTTTGGGTTAATTCCGGAAATAATTGGCCGTTTACCGGTATTGAGTTATATGAATCCGTTGGATGCCAAAACCTTACGCGCCATCTTAACCGAGCCTAAAAACTCCATCATTAAACAATACACCAAACTTTTTGCTATAGACGGAGTTGCATTTACCATTGATAAAAAAGCCTTGGATTTTATAGTAGAAAAAGCGGTTGAATACAAATTGGGTGCTCGCGGTTTGCGATCACTTTGTGAAGTTATTTTAACCGATGCCATGTACGAATTGCCGAGTTCTGATGAAAAGAAATTACACGTAACTAAGTCTTATGCAGAAGGCCGACTCACTAAAACAACACTTAAAAAACTGAGAGCAGCATCGTAAATTACTATACAAACTTCCTTGTTAAATGATTTCCAAACACACCATTGACCTTATTTTTGAAACCGCTCGGGTAGAAGAGGTCATTGGCGATTTTGTACAGCTTAAAAAATCGGGAAGTAATTACAAAGGTTTAAGTCCGTTTTCAGATGAGCGTACTCCATCGTTTATGGTGTCACCTGCAAAACAGATTTGGAAGGATTTCAGTTCGGGAAAAGGCGGTAATGCCGTATCGTTCTTAATGGAACACGAACATTTTTCGTATCCGGAAGCACTTCGCTTTTTAGCCAAAAAATACAATATTGAAATTGAAGAAACCGAAGTTTCGGTAGAACAACAACAAGAAATAGATCAACGCGAAAGTTTATTTGTAGTATCTGATTACGCCAACAAGTATTTTCAAGAAATCTTGTTTACCAATCCTAAAGGGATTGCCATTGGCTTATCGTATTTTAAAGAACGTGGGTATCGCGAAGAAATAATTAAAAAATTTCAGCTGGGTTATTGTTTAGACGAGTGGGATAATTTTACTATAACTGCTCTGGCAAACGGATTTGAAAAGGAGTATCTGGAGAAAACCGGACTTACAATTGTTAAAGATGATAAACAATTCGACCGTTTTAAAGGACGTGTGATGTTTCCAATTCACAGCATGAGTGGGCGTGTTTTAGGATTTGGAGGCAGAACACTTTCTTCAGAAAAAAACATAGCTAAATACGTTAATTCTCCTGAAAGTGAAATTTACCATAAAAGCCATATTTTATACGGAATTTTTCAGGCTAAAAAAGAAATTGTTAAAGAAGACACCTGTTATTTAGTAGAAGGTTATACCGATGTAATTTCATTGCATCAAGCAGGAATTGAAAATGTGGTTGCATCATCCGGAACGGCATTAACTCCTGAACAAATAAGACTTATCCGAAGATTAACAAACAATATAACCGTACTTTTTGACGGTGATGCAGCCGGAATTAAAGCAGCCATACGAGGTATTGATTTAATTTTAGAAGAAGGAATGAATGTAAGGGTATTGATGTTTCCTGATGGCGATGATCCGGACAGTTTTGCTAAAAAAGTTTCTACCGACGAACTTAAATCATTTTTGATTGAAAACGCTAAAGATTTCATCAATTTTAAAGTGGCTTTATTACTGGAAGATGCTAAAAGCGATCCGGTTAAAAAAGCAGCATTAATTCGTGATATAGTTTCGAGTATTGCAAAAATTCAAGACAATATTCAACGTGAAATATACGTGCAAGAATGTGCACATTTAATGCATATTTCTGAAGAGGTGTTGTTCAATGAGTTGGCACAATTGCATAAAAAAGAACTTAAAGAATTGCATGGCGTATCTATACCAGACAAAAAGCAGTTTAAGGTTTTAAAAGCACCAACATCCGAAGAGACCCAAGAAACCTACCTGCAATTTTTAGAACGTGAAATTGTTAAATTATTACTGTTGCACGGAAACACCAAACTCGATTTTATCGATTGGATTGACCATCACGATGAAAACGGAAAATACATTCAGAAAGAAGTAGTTAATAATAATACCGTTTTTGAAGAGATTTACCTACAACTTCAAACCGATGAAATTGAGTTTACACACGAACTTTTTAGAATGATATATTTTGAAATTATTCGATTGTTTCAAGAGAATGAAAAAATTCAAAGTGAGGCGTTGGTAAACCATGAAATACTTGAAATTGCTCGCGAAGTAACGAACATATTGATGGAAGACGAAAAGTACATCATTGGCGATTGGAACAAAAGAGAAGTGTATGTAAAGCCCAAAACCCACGATAAAGAAGTGGTAAAATCAGTAACCGACTGTATTTTAAACCTGCGCAGAAATCTAGTAAACAAAAAGATTACCGAACTAAAAAATCAGTTAAAGGAAATTGAACTTGATAACAATCAAGAGCATATTGAAATGATCATGAAGTACAAAGGATTGGAAATGATGCTTTCTGATAAATTAGGTCGCGAAGTTTAAACCTTCATTTGGTCGGGTATTAAACACACGGGTATCGGATTCATTTTGTGTTGATTGGCTTTGTTTAAACGTGTATAAATCTCAATAACTTCCTTTTCGCGATTTACAAAATCACTGCTTTTTTTGCCCTTGTTTACTTGTACCATTGCCCATTCTAACTCATCGTAGGATGCGCCAAGCTGATCTTCATCGCTTCGGTTATCGCCAAATAAACCATCGGTAGGTTTGGCTTCTAAAATAGATTTAGGGACTTTTAAAAACCTTCCCAATTCAAATACTTCCGATTTTACCAAATCAGCAATCGGACTGATATCAACACCGCCATCGCCGTATTTGGTGTAAAATCCAACGCCAAAATCTTCTATTTTATTGCCGGTTCCAACAACCAAATAGTTATAAGTACCCGCTAAATAATACAAGGTAGTCATACGCAAACGGGCACGAGAATTGGCCAATGGCAATTCTACATTGTCAGATAGTATGGTAGGAAACAAATCTTTAAACGAATCAAAAGTAGCAGTTAAATCAACCTTGGTACTATCGACATTAGAGAAATTCTTTTTAAGTTGATTGATGTGTTCTTTACCTCTTTTAACCTGATTCTCTGCTTGATGTATCGGCATTTCAACGCATAAAGTTGGTAAGCCGGTTAAAGCACATAACGAAGAAGTTACAGCAGAATCAATACCGCCAGAAATCCCCACCACAAATCCTTTTACAGCTGCTTTTTCTGCATAATCTTTTAACCATTGGCTGATGTGTTTTGAAACCTTATCTGAATTCATAACTAACTATTTTTACTACTTTTGTAACAAATATACAAATAAAAATGAGGTCGCTTATATCGGTAATTTTAATAACAACAATACTGTTTTCATGTAAAAAGGATGCAATTAAAGTAGACAACCCAAGTACTACAGAAGCAATTGAGGTAGTTAGGTTTGATCAGCTTTTTTATCATAAAACTGCCGAAGAATTACTTCCGCTAAAACAGCAATTCCCGTATTTGTTTCCAACACAGGTGCCTGGAGAGCTATGGGTTTCTAAATCAAATAATGCTGAAGAAATTAAATTACAGCAATTTGCACAGCAAGTTTTTGGCGATTTTAAATCCGAAGAGAAACAATTATCAGCCTTATTTGATAAGGTAAAAAAATCGTTTCCAACCTTTAAATCGCCCAAGGTAATTACACTAATAACTGATCTTGATTACGAATCCAACGTTATTTATGCCGATAGTTTATTATTTATTTCATTGGATATGTATTTAGGAAAGAAGCATGAAGTATATCAAGATTTTCCCGAATATCTGGCTGAGCGTTACGATAAAAAAATGCTGGTTGTGGATGTGGCAAGTGCCATAGCCAATAAATCATTTACAGCATCAGGAAGAACTAATTTTTTGGAACACCTCATAAACGAAGGTAAAAAAATGAGTTTGGTTGATGCCTTTTTACCCAATACACCCAGTTATTTAAAAATGGGGTATACCCAAGAACAGTATGAGTGGGCAGAAGTTAATGAATTTTTAATTTGGCAGTACTTTATGGAGCATCAAATGATCTACAGTTATGATATTGATTTACTGCACCGTTTTGTTTTTGAGGCACCGTTTTCTAAGTTTTATTTAGAATCTGATGCCGAATCTCCGGGCCGGATTGGTGTGTATATGGGATGGCAAATTGTAAAGGCTTATCTTAAAAACAATGAAGTAAGTCTTGCAGAGTTGGTAAATACCGATCCGGAAATTATTTTTGAAAAATCGAAATATAAGCCTAGAAAATAGGTTACAACATACTTAAAATACGCTGGTAGTCATCGGTATTGTTTACAAAATCCATATCAGATACATCAATAATTAAGGTATTTAAGTGTTCTTCAGATTGTATAAAACTGGCGTACCCTTTATGAATTTTATCCAGGTATTTAGCACTGATATTTTGTTCGTAACTGCGCCCTCGTTTTTTGATGTTTTCTAAGAGTCGGTCGGTATTCTGATATAAATAAATGTACAAATCGGGTTTGGTGATGTCTTTATACATCACATCAAACATTTTTCGGTACAGAAAAAATTCATCGTGTTGTAGGGTAACCTGAGCAAAAATGAGCGATTTAAAAATGTAGTAATCGGAAACTATAAAATTTTTAAACAAATCAAACTGTGCTAAATCGTCGGATAATTGCTGATAACGATCGGCTAAAAAACTCATCTCCAGCGGAAAAGCATAGCGTTCATTATCTTCGTAAAACTTAGGTAAAAACGGATTATCAGCAAAGCGCTCCAACACCGTTTTAGCATTAAAATCCTGAGCAATTAAGTGGGTTAATGAAGTTTTTCCGGCGCCAATATTTCCTTCAATAGCTATGTAATTATACTTTTCTTGTAAGGGTACAGGGCGGGTTAGTTTTAAATCGGTTCGTTCAATAAAGTTTTGATCGGTACACTCCTTGCTGCATTCAAAAATGGTTTTTTGAGCTATGGGATGCACGCAATTGGGAGCAATTTCTGCTAACGGAACCAATACAAAATTCCGACGCAGCATCTTTGGATGCGGCACCGTAAGTTTCTCCGTATTGATAATTTCATTCTCAATCAATAAAATATCGATATCTATTACCCGCGAAGCAAATCCGGTATGAAGTGGTCGTACACGACCCACAATTTTTTCAATTTCCAATACCTCTTTTATCAACCTTTCGGGCGTAAAATTAGAAGACATCGACACGCAAATATTCAAAAAATAATCGCCAATAAATCCCCAAGAATCTGTTTTGTAAGTAGTAGAAATGGTTTCTACAGTTCCTAATCGCATGCCAATGAGATTAATAGCTTTTTGAAGGTATTCCAAGCGGTTGCCCTGGTTGCTTCCGAGAGATAAGTATATGGTTTTGGCCTTGTTCATAATTGTGTTTTACAAAGAAAATAAATGTTATCTTTAATCTCGTATATTTGTATAGCATTTTATAAACAATTTTCACATGAACTTTTTGAAAAATATTTTATCAACCATATTCGGGGTTTTTATTGCATTTGGAATCTTCTTTTTTTTGCTGATTTTGTTAGCGTCATCTATTGAAACCGATGAGGTTATAGAAGTTAAAAGCCAATCGGTTCTTAAATTTGAATTTAATGATAGGATGCTTAAAGATTATGCCCCCAAAGACGATAGTCCACTGGGAATGCTGTTTGAAATAGAACAACCATACCTTGGGTTCGACCAAGTATTAAATGCAATTGAACATGCTAAAACCGATACTAATATTGAAGGGATAAGTATTGAAGTGACCTTTTTAAATGCCGGTATGGCACAAACTCAAGCTTTGCGCAGAAAGCTGCAGGAGTTTAAAGAAACCGGAAAATTTGTATCGGCCTATGCTGATTTTTACGATCAAAAGAATTACTACCTCAGTTCGGTGGCCGATTCGCTGTTTATTAATCCGTTAGGGATGGTCGATTTTAGAGGGTTGAGTACTGAAGTGTTGTACTATGCTGATTTTCAGGATAAGTACGGATTAAAGATGGAAGTAGTGCGTCATGGTAAATACAAAAGTGGTGCCGAGCCGTATATGTTCAATAAAATGAGTGATGAAAACCGTGAACAAATCAAATCGTTTTTAACGGCTATTTGGGATGCGATGTTAGAGGAAATGGCAGTTTCCAGAAATAAAACGGTTGAAGAACTGAACAAATTGGCCGATGTAGCAGGAGGAAGAAACGCTAATCTTGCATCGGAAAATAAACTTATAGATCAGGTGGCTTATCAGGATGAATATATATCGTTTTTAAAACGCAGTATTGGAATTGAAAATGACAAAACACTTAATACTATATCCCTGCTTGATTACATCAAATCGGGTAAAGGGCGCAAAGTAAATTCATCAACCAATAAAATTGCAATCATTTACGCGCAGGGAGAAATTATATACGGCAAAGGAAATGAAGAATATGTAGGCCAGGAAATGATGTTGAAATCTATTGAAAAGGCTAAAAAAGATAAAAATATAAAAGCAGTAGTATTGCGTATCAATTCACCGGGAGGTGTTGCTATTACTGCCGATATGATTTGGCGTGAACTGGAACTGTTGAAAAAAGAAAAACCAATTGTAGTTTCTATGGGTAATCTGGCCGCATCGGGAGGGTATTACATTGCTTGCAACGCCAATAAAATTTATGCCGAACCAACTACTATAACAGGTTCAATAGGTGTTTTTGGTTTGATTCCAAATATTCATAAATTTTCTGAAACTATTGGAATCAATGCAGAACAGGTTTCAACCAATAAAGCACCGAATTATAGTTTGTTTGAACCGATGTCTGAAGATTTTCATCAAGTGACGCAACAGTCTATTGAAATTATTTACAATACGTTTTTAAACAGAGTAGCTGCCGGTAGAAATATGGGTGTAGAAAAAGTTGATGAACTGGCACAAGGTCGTGTTTGGTCGGGAGCTGAAGCAGTAGCCAACGGTTTGGTTGATGAGTTAGGAAGTTTGGAAGATGCCATTGCATATGCAGCTCTTATTGCCAATATCAGCGATTATAAGACGGTTAACTATCCGCAGTTTAAAAAAGAATGGAAAGATGCCTTTGATTTGATGCCGTTTATGAAAAATTCCAGAACTAAGTTGTTAAAAGAAGAACTGAGTGAAGCACAATACCAACTCTACGAAGTAATGCAGAAAGCGTCTAAGTTAGAAGGTGTACAGGCCCGTATGCCATACAGTTTGGAAATTAAATAAAATACCATGCTTAAAAAATTAGTCAATTATTTTTTACAGGGATTGCTGTATATAGCTCCGTTTACCATTGTAATTTATATTGTATTCGGTATTTTTTCGTTCATGGACGGACTGTTGGAAGATGTGTTGACCGCGCTTTTTGGCATGCACATACCCGGCTTGGGGGTCTTAACATTGGTTGTTTTCTTGATTTTTATAGGTTATATTGGAAATACCATTATTGCCCGTCCGCTGAAACGGGTGTTTCGCAATGTAGTTGAACGGGTTCCTTTTTTAAAATTTGTATATGAGGCCTTTAACGATTTGTTTTCGGCTTTTGTGGGTAAGGAAAAGAAATTTAACAAACCAGTGTTAGTTGTTATTAACAAAGAATCAAATATTGAAAAGTTGGGTTTTGTTACCGAAGAAAACCTGGAGTTTTTGAATGAAAGCGATAAAGTGGCGGTGTATTTTCCGCACTCGTACAATTTTTCGGGCGAGTTGTTTGTGGTGCCTAAAAGTCAGGTAAAACCTATAGACGTAAGCTCGAGCCAGATGATGAAATTTATTGTTTCTGCAGGCTTGGCCGGAATGAGTCAGGAATCTTCTGAACCTAATGAAACACCTCATGAAGCGGACACCTAATGTTGTTCTTATTTACGGCCTGTCAATAAAAACACGCTGTAATTCCCGGTTGGTTTTTCAATAAGGCTTACTGTATCAATTGTTAAGTTGTTAAATCCTGCCGCCTTTGCCTTAGCTATAAATTCATCACGATTAAATCCAAAATGATGAACCCCGGTGTCGGTTGTATGAAAAGAGCCGTCTTCGGTATCTAAATCGGCAATGGCAATAAATCCATTGGTATTTAGTAGGTTATAAAATGTTCGAAATAAAGCGGCGACATCTTCAATGTGATGTATGGTCATGGAGGAGATGATTCCATCAAATTTTTCTGTTATAGCTTGTTTAGTAATATCGATTTCTAAAATTTCAAGTTTACACTCAAGAAGGTTTTTCTTAGAAATTAACATGCTATTCATTGAGGGCGATATATCAACAGCAGTTATTTTAGCAACATGGGGCGCAACATTCGAAAGCAATAAGCCGGTACCCGAACCAAATTCCATGATATGCATATGTTTTTCAAATACATTTGATTTGATAATGCCCAAGGCTATGGCATCTACATTATCGGTACGCGATTTAAGTGTATCGTAATCGGCTGCTTTTTCTGCAAAAAAATCATTATTCATAAAAAAGGTATTTTTCTCAAAGGTACTAAAGATTGGGTATGGATTTAAAAAAGCTCAGCATCTTTTACCTAAAAGATGCTGAGCTTTTGGTTAAAAGATGCTGAGCAATTACCTCATTGCACCGCATGAATTTTTTAAAGGTAACTGAGCAATAAAAATTTAGCGTAAAATCTACATCCTGCCAAGGACTTTCATGGTTTAAGAAAGCTATAAATTATTAACGTTGAACATTTAAATAATTGCAGATAATTTAGTATTAGTTATAAAAATAAGCTTTCAGTTAAAAATATGTTAAAGAAAATATAATTATGCTAAAGTATATTAAATAAAAAGATCGTTATTTTGATGATTGTTAGTTTTTATGTTTATATTTAACTCGAAAAGAAATAAAAAAATGCTATGGATATAAGATTTACCTATCTCTTATTATGTCTAACTATGCGCGCCACTAATTGTGGGGTATCTTCCTGAAATAACTGTACAGCTTAATAAAATGAAAAAAACAATCCTATTACTTAGTCTCCTATGTTTTATAAACAGTGTGCGTTCTCAAAATCTGAGTGGAGAGGTTACTTATAAAAAAGAATCCCTAAAATACTTGTCAGAAGATGAAGATTGGTTAAAAAAGAATGAAAAAGACCCTGCTTATATTAAAAGTGTTATTGCAACAGATAAAAACACTAAATTGATATTAGAAGATTTAAGATTCAAATTGACCTTTACTAAAAATGAAAGCATTTTTAAAGCAGGTGAATTCTTAGAGCTAGAAAAAAACAAGTTTTACGGATCTGCAGTTGGACCTGAAGGAAGTAATGTTTATTACTCTAATATTAAAAATGATGAAAATCTAAGGCAAGTAGAAGCTTATGGGGAATTATTTTTAGTAAAATCACCTAAGATAGATTGGATTCTTACATCCGAGACTAAGAAAATTGGAAATTATCAGTGTTATAAGGCAACAGCCATTGAGGTAACTCAGGGCGCGAAAGGAACTATAAATTCAGAAGTAGTGGCTTGGTACGCACCCGAACTCAATATTCCCTTTGGGCCTCTTGGTTTTGGAGGTCTACTTGGACTTATTGTAGAATTGGAGTATAGAAATTTAAAATATACTGCTTCTAAAATAGATTTAAAGGCTGATAGTAAAAATACCATTAAAAAACCAACCCAAGGCATAAAAGTTACCAAAGAGGAGTTTGACAATATCGGTATCAAAGTAATGAGTAATTATAAAAAAGGATTTTAATACATGAGCAAGAGTAAACTGTTTTTTTTGTTCTTTATGGTTTTTAGTGTGCAACACTTAAAAGCACAAACCATTATTTTAAGTGGTACGGTAAAAGACAGTTTACAAAACCAGTTGGTATACGCCAATATTATTGCCCAACCTGCAGAACCCACGAAAAGCTTATCTTTTGCTATTACCGATGATGCCGGATTTTATAAATTGGTTCTTTCCAAAGGAACTGATTACAACATTTCTGTGAGTTATTTGGGTTATGTTGCCGATAAGTTTAAATTAACAGCAGATAAAGATTACAAGAAGAATTTTACTTTAAAAGAATCGCACACCAATTTAAACGAAGTCATAATTGAATTACCCGTTACCGTAAAACAAGACACCATTATTTATGACACCAAACGGTTTGTTACCGGTGAAGAACGTAAACTTAAAAATGTACTCCAAAAATTACCCGGGGTAGAAGTAGATAAAAACGGATTGGTAACGGTACAAGGGAAAAATGTGACCACCATGCTGGTAGAAGGCAGGAAATTTTTTGATGGCAGCACTAAACTGGCAGTAGAAAATATTCCGGCCGATGCCATAGACAAAGTTCAGGTACTGGATAATTACAGCGAGGTTTCCTTTTTAAAGAACCTGTCGGATTCTGATCAGATGGCGATGAACATCCTGTTAAAAAAAGACAAAAAAGAATTTGCTTTTGGTGATGTGGAAGCAGGTAAAGGAAATATCGATAAGTACAGAACCCATAGTAATTTGTTTTATTACAGTCCAAAGTGGAACGCTAACTTTATAGGAAACCTCAACAATACCGGTGAGAAAACCTTTACGGTTAAAGATTATATCAATTTTCAGGGCGGAGCTAGTGCCATACTACGCGGTGAGGGTTCTTTTTACAATGCATCAAGCAGTGATTTTGCCCAATTTATAGAGACTCAAGATGTGGTAAGCAGTACCAATAAATTTGGGGCCATAAACCTTACAAAATCATTAAACAACAAAGTAACCATAGCCGGTTATGCCATTTTTTCAAAATCGGTGAATAAATCCTTGGCTACTGACATAAACCAGTATATAACAAATACGGTAAATTATGTAGAACAAAAAGAAACCAAAAGTGAGTCTCAAAATATGTTGGGTATCGGTAGGTTTACTGTAGATTATGCGCCTACACCTACAGAGCAATGGTACGTTAAAACCTCCTTTAAGCAATCAGATAACCTAAAAGAAACCCATATTTCTTCATTAATCAATGCTTTAAATCTTGAAGTAAAAACAACTATAGAAAGTAAGCCCATCAACCTAAAACAGCAAATAGAGTGGCATAAACGATTTACAAAAAATCATACCTTTTCGGTAGCTGCCAATTATGCGTATGACAAGTCTAATCCACTTGCGTTGTGGAAAACCAATCAGGTAATTTTACAAGGACTTATTCCGATAGTGAAGGATTCAGAATACACACTTCTTCAATTAAAAGAATCCGTTCAAAATAAAGTAGAATTGATAGGTAAGCATTACTGGGTTATCAATACCAAAAATCACCTGTACACCACTTTGGGAAATAAAAGAATTGAATCACAGTTATTTACCAATGATAAACAATTATTAACCAACACCACTGAAAATGATTTTAGCACCCATGGCTTTGGTAATGATGTAAATTATGAGCTGAATAACTTGTTTGTAGGGGTACATTATAAAATTAAATCGGGGATCGTAGAACTAAAGCAAGGAGCCTACGCACATCACTATTATTGGAAGCTGGAACAGTCCAACACCATCGATAAAAATAAATGGGTGGTACTGCCCGATGTAAGTGCCAAAATAGAATTCAGCATTTCTAAAAAGCTCCAGTTTAATTATCAAATGCGCACTTCTTTTTCAAATCCGTCTAAACTAGCTAACCGCTACTATTTGCGATCGTATAACTCGGTATACAAAGGCAATGAAAATCTCGAGAATGAATTGTTCCATACAGCACGGATTTATTACAGCCGATTTAGCCTATACAAAGGATTATTGTTTTTTGGAAGTGCTAATTACACTAAAAAAGTAAAGGGGATTCAGAATTCGGTACAGTTTGAAGGAGTTAATCAATTTGTAACTACCGAAATGATTACAAATCCGGAGGAACGGTGGAGTTTTAATGCCAATATAGATAAGAAAATAAATCAACTTAAATACCGTCTAAGCTCCACAATGAGTACTGCTAACTACCTTCAAAAAACTGATGAAGTTTTGGTAGAAAACACCAGTTTTAACACGACCAATCAGTTTTCTATAAAAACTTCCTATGATGATTTTCCAACTATAGAAATTGGGTTTAAACAAAGTCGGGGGCATTATACTTCAACTAACACTAAATCAAAGTACGTTTCCAATGAGCCTTTTGTAACAGCAGATCACCATTTTAAAAAAGGCTTCATTTTCTCTGCCGATTACACTTCAACCCATTACAAAGGCAACACGGCGCAGTCTAAAAGATACGATATGGCAAACGCCGTACTTTCCTATCAAAAAGAAAACAGCCCCTGGGGATTTAAGCTCAGTGCAAACAATATGTTTGGGGTTGATTTTAAACACCAAAACACTTTTTCAGACTATATTATTGCCACCAATAAAATATACATCCTACCCCGAACTTGGATGGCTTCAATAACGTATAAATTATAAAAAGCTGATAAACAAAAGAATCCAACCGGTAATTAGCAGCAATCCGCCTAAGGGTGTAACCGGACCTAAAAACCGCCATTTATTATTAGTTAAGGAGGTTAATACCAAACCATAGATACTAAAGGAGAATAAAAAGGTACCGATAATTAGTGCATAAACCATGGTTTGTTCAACCTTAGTTACAAGTTCAAAATTAAAGCCAATAAGCAGTAACAAAAGTGCATGGTACAGTTGGTATTTAACCCCGGTTTCAAAACTTTTTAAGGCGTCTTCAGTTAAGTATTTTTTTAAGAGGTGTGCTCCAAAAGCACCTAATATGATTGCAAATAAGCCGTATAAGCTTCCAAAAAGCAAGGTAACTTGTGTCATATTAATGGGTATTAGGTTCGTTTTATATAACTTACAAAACTATAATCGTACTTGTTTTTTTCATCAGCTTTAAAATCTTCTCGGGCAGTTTCTTTCCAAACGGTTGTATCGATTTCAGGAAAAAAAGCATCGGCCTTGAAGGTATGATGGATATGGGTTATTTCTAATTGATTTGCTTTTGGAATCGCTTGTCTATATATTTCTGCACCACCAATTATAAAGACTTTTGGTGCTGTTGGTACCTGCTTAAGCGCCTCGGATAAGGAATGAGTTAGCACACAGCCTTCAGGTAGATGTAAATTTTTATTTCTACTGATGATAATATTGGTTCTGTTTGGCAAAGGTTTGCCAATCGATTCAAATGTTTTACGCCCCATGATGATGCAATGACCCGTGGTAAGCTGTTTAAAATGTTTTAAATCGGCCGGTAAATGACACAACAACTGGTTGTTTTTTCCAATCCCATTTTGTTGGTCTATAGCTGCAATTATTGTAATCATTTACTTTTGTGCTGGAGTTGAGGTGTTATCATCAGGAGTAACAAGTTGTTCTTTAATCAACTTTTTCTCTAATTGCTGCACTTTTTGTTGGTGTTTGGCTATAATTTTATCAGTTTCTGAGCGTTCCCAATCGTTTCCGAAAAATCGTTTGGTAATAAAAACATTGATAAAATGCAATAACCACAGAAAAAACCAGATGACCACCGCCCATTTATACCAATCACCTAAGGCTTCGCCTACTTTAAACAGTTTGTTCACCACCACCAAAAAGGCAGATCCTACTAAAAATAGCACCAAATGGTTATACACTTTCTTTTTACTGCGTACTCGCTCGCGAGCGCGTTCGTATAACTCATGTTGTTCGTGTGTGTTCATAATTAAACAATTTAAATAGAGACCTCTCCTTTAATATGTGGATGCGGATTGTAATTAATTAACTCAAAATCTTCAAACGTAAAATCAAAAATTGATTTAATAGCAGGATTTATTTTCATGATTGGCAATGATTTTGGCTCGCGTTTTAGCTGTAATTCAATTTGATTAAGGTGATTGTTGTAAATATGTACATCACCAAAGGTATGGATAAACTCGCCGTATTGAAGTCCAGTTACCTGTGCCATCATCATAGTTAACAAGGCATAGGAAGCAATATTAAAAGGCACCCCTAAAAATACATCGGCGCTGCGCTGGTATAACTGACAGGATAATTTTCCATCAGCAACATAAAACTGAAAAAAAGCATGACACGGTGGTAAAGCCGCTTTTCCGTTGGCTACATTTTCAGAAAAGGAAATAGAGGTATTGGGTAAAACGGATGGATTCCAAGCCGAAATTAACATGCGTCTGCTATCGGGATTGGTTTTTAAGGTATGGATGACTTCAGTGAGTTGATCGATGCCTTCGCTATTCCAGTTGCGCCATTGATGGCCGTACACCGGACCTAAATCTCCTTTTTCATCTGCCCAAGCATCCCAAATTTTTACGCCATGTTCTTGCAGGTATTTTATGTTGGTATCGCCTTTAATAAACCATAACAATTCATGTATAATTGATTTTAAATGCAGTTTTTTAGTAGTTACCATCGGAAAACCTTCTTGTAAATCAAACCGCATTTGGTAACCAAAAACGCTGGTAGTCCCCGTTCCGGTTCGGTCTGTTTTAATTGTTCCGTTTGTTTTGATATGCTGTAAAAGGTCTAAATACTGCTTCATAAAATCTTTGCATTGATAGTTGGTTAAAAGTAACCATTAAAATTGAATTTAAAAAGAAAGCGACCCGTAGGTCGCTTAAAATTTTTATCCGATTAACATTCCGGCGATGGTTGCTGATAAGAGCGAGGCTAATGAACCTCCAATTACCGCTTTCAACCCAAATTCTGATAAGGTTTTACGTTGCCCGGGTGCTAACGAGCCAATGCCACCAATTTGAATGCCGATAGAGGCAAAGTTGGCAAATCCACATAACATATAAGTGGCCATGATAATGGATTTTTCGTAAGTTAAATGCAAACCGGTAGCAACATCTTTTAATTCTGCCAATTGAATATAACCAACAAATTCGCTGGCAACTAATTTGATTCCTAGCAATTGACCCATGAGCATCATATCTTGTTGTGCCACTCCAATAGCCCACATCAACGGAGCAAAAATAGTTCCCAGAATAGCTTCGAGGGAAAATGAACTGTAAGGCGAATTTGCTGCTACCCAATTATTTAAGGTGGTAATGTTGCCTACCCATCCTAAAATACCGTTAATCATGGCAATAAACGCAATAAATACCAATAGCATGGCGGCTACGTTTACAGCTAATTTCAATCCTTCGGTTGTTCCGTTGGCGATGGCATCCAAAATGTTGGCGCCAATTTTTTCTTCGGATACATGTACGTTCATGTCAATTTCATCCACCTGTGGGTATAAAATTTTAGAAACCACAATAGCACCCGGAGCAGCCATTACCGATGCTGCTAATAAGTGTTTAGCAAACATCAAACGCAGTACA